>JAMFSY010000113.1 GCA_026225555.1 Methylacidiphilales bacterium | reverse complement strand
TGTGCGTCTCCACAGCTCCCTCGGCTATCGATCCCCGATGGACTTTGAAGCCCTCCTCAGCTAACCCCTAACTCAATAACCCAACCAAATCCTTTCCCTCACTGTCCGCCAAATCGGGGGAAGCCCACTTGTTTTTACCGAGGCGAAACTGATCCTTCGACAAGCTCAGGATGACTGAAATTTTTGAGAGTGAGCCTTTTTCAGCAAGCTCCGAGATCCTCACTTAAGACGGCACGACCGTCGAATTATCGCGGGGAATCGCCTGCAAGGTTTCCGCGCTGATCCGCAGGTGATCGCGGATCAATTGCTCGGGCGCATGGGTCACCCAATCGGAAAGCGACAGATCCTGGAAGCGGGGCGCCTTGAACAGCTCGAGAAAGATCAGGTCCGTATTCCCAATGTTTTCGACGTAGTGGCCGAAGGTCTGGGGCACATAGCCGACATCGCCCGCGTTGAAATCCATCGTCCGCGCTTTGGCCGCGGTAAAGAAGACGGTCATCCGGCCCTTGCCCTGGATGAAGTACTGCCATTCGTTCGCATTCGGATGCCAGTGCAACTCGCGTAGACCTCCCGGCTTCACGGTCACATGCGCCATCGCCGTGGTGGTCACGGGGAAGTTTTGCGCATCAACGACGCGCACCTCGCCGGACTTGGTCTTGAAAGTTGGCGCCATGGAATGCAGCGGAAAATCAAAGGCGACGGGCGAAAGTCCTTTGGCCCCGGCGATTTGGTGCTGCTCCTGTTCCAACGGACCGGGCACGCTTTTCTGGAAGATGAAAAGCCCTTCCACCGGGACGGTGTAGAGGTCATCCAACGCCTTGTCGGCGACTCCCCAATTCTTGGCCAGCACCTCGCGCGGAACGTGGCGCAGCCAGTCGGTGATGAGCGTCGTATTCCCTTCGGAAAAATTGCCGTTATCAAACACGAGCAGAAACTCGCAGCCCTCCGGTTCGAGCCCCTGGATCGAATGAGGCACGCCGGGCGGGAAAAACCAAAGATCATCCTTCGCCACATCTTTGACAAAGCCCCGGCCCTCCAAGTCCCGCGCCGTGATCCGGGCCTTGCCGCTCAACATGATCGCCCACTCCGCGGCCTCGTGCCAATGAAGCTCCCGAATGCCGCCAGCCGTCAGGCGCATGTTGACGCCGGCAATATCCTTGGAAATAGGGAAATCTTCGACCGTGACCTGCCGGGTCCAGCCTCCCGGTTGGACGCGCCGGTGGGCGATCGAAAACGAGTTCCAAAACTCCGGCGCCTCGCCATGGTCGGTGGGCGGCGGGAGAAATCCATTGGGGCTGATGTCGCGAAGACCGCCATTTTCCGGCCCCGGATCGGTCATGCTTTTATCGTGCTGAGCCGTGGTGACTTTCTCGATATCCTGGCTCCGGGCGTTGGAAAGCGCGAGGGCCGCCATCACCAGCGCGGAGGAACCGACTCCGATGAACTTCCGGCGATCCAGACCGGCAATTTCCGCGGGCGCAGGCGAGGGTTGAGCCGCGTTGGATGGACGACCGCAGGACGACTTTTCCATACAAAAAGATCGACCCGATTACCTTTGGCGCAACTTTTTTCGGCGCATCCCAACGAGGAGATTATTTGCTCGAAGAAGCCGTCGGGCAGGCGGATACTGGATCACGCCACCACGACATCCAGCATCCGCAATCAGCTCAAGGGAAAGGTCAAGTCGATCACCCGGGACAAGATTCTTTCCGAGGTCATCGTCGAAACCAGCGCGGGTATCGTGACCTCCGTCGTCACGACGACGTCGGTGAAGGAACTGAAGCTCAAAAAGGGCGATGAAGTTCTGGTCCTGATCAAAGCGACCAATGTCTCTCTGGCGAAAAGCTAGCTCTCCGCCTGGTAGAACCGAACCCGTTTGTCGGGCTAGTTGGGGCGTGAACTTTTTTCCTTCCGTGGTCAGCGTTTTCCTTTAGCGTGAACCGCCTTACTCTTTTTATGGAAACCACTCTCATTTTGCTCAAGCCCGATTGCGTCACCAAAGGTCATTGCGGAGACGTTTTGCAACGTTTTGAAAAAGCCGGTTTTCGCATCCGTGGCGCGAAGATGATGAAGCTGGGACCGGAAATCCTGCGCGAGCATTATGCTCATATCGCCGCCAAGCCGTTTTTCCCTGAAGTGGAAACCTTCATGCAGTCGAGCCCGGTCATTGCCCTGGCCGTGGAAGCCGATGGAGTCATCGAAAAGGTTCGCGAGCTCGTCGGCCCCACCGATTCCAAAAAGGCGGCTCCGGGCACCATCCGCGGTGACTTTGGCGTCGATGTCATGGTGAATATCGTCCATGCCTCCGATTCCCTGGAATCCGCCAAGGGTGAACTGGCGCGCTTCTTTCAGCCCGGCGAGCTTTTCTAAGTAAGGCTCCGGCCGGGAGGTCGGATAAATGGAGCGCCGAAGTTAACTGCGTTGGCGCTTTCCGGAGGATTTTCGCTTTTTGAGCCGCTCGAGGTGGGCCGCCTGCTTGGCACGATTTCCGCAGACAGCCATGCTGCACCATCGTCTTGAATGCCGGCGGGTTTGATCAAGGAAGAAGAGAATACAGTGGTCGCCCTGGCAGGCTTTGACGTATCGAAAATCTGCCGAGGATATAAATTTGGCGATCTCCTCGGCGATAGGGGAGAGCAAGGCATCCGGCCTGCGAAATCGGCGTTGCGCCCGAAGGTGAAATACCCCCGTAGATGCTTCCCCCGACGTCTGTCCTGCCAAAGTTGTAGGTCCTGGCACTAGCGACCAGAACATTTCATCCGACGCCAAAAGGTCATGAAGAGGCTCCAATTGCGTGAGGTCCTGAGCCTTCAGAGGCCGACCCATATGTTCCGTGACAAAGCCTCGCAGCCAGTCCCGCAAAACCCGGGCCTTCGCGGCGACTTTGTCGAGCTCCTTGGAGGACATGCTCGACTTGATAACGGCGGTTTCATCGACGGTTAGTAGTCCCGCCTGCTTCATCCAGGACAAAAAATCGTCTCCGTCGCTCAGCCAGTCGACAACCTCGGCGATCGGTCTGGCCAGGGAATTCAGGAAATCCAAGCCGAGCGGTCCGGCAATGAAGATGGCTGGAGGGAGTGAGCTTCCCATGATTAATTTCCTCCTGCCCCAATCCTGAATTGCTCAGGTTGACTCACGCTAAATAACCTTCTAACTGTCGTTTGACGGGTTAGATTGATGATGTTATTTTTTTCCATGGCAGACCTAACCCTCAAAGCGAAAGGCAATTCATGACCGTCAATTACAGGACCACTGATGTCAATGGCATTAAAATTTTCTACCGGGAGGCCGGTGATCCAAACGCCCCCACTTTGTTGCTGCTTCATGGTTTCCCAAGCTCCAGCCACATGTTCCGCGATCTCATTCCGCTGCTGGCGGAACGATATCATCTCGTAGCGCCCGATTTTCCCGGTTTCGGGCAGTCCGATATGCCCGAGCGGAGCAAGTACCCATACACCTTCGGGAATATCGCAGATACCATCGCCGAATTTACCGAGAAGATTGGGCTCAAGAAGTTTGCCATTTATATCTTCGATTATGGCTCGCCGGTAGGCCTTCGACTGGCCCTCAAATTCCCGGATCGGATCTCCGCCATTATCTCCCAAAATGGCAATGCCTACGAGGAGGGTTTGAGTAATGGATGGGATCCGATTCGAGCCTATTGGAAGGATGCCTCCCAAGCCAACCGCGACGCCTTAAGGGCGTTCCTTAAACCGGAAACGACCACATTCCAATATACTCACGGTGTCGCGGATGTCAGCCTGGTGTCTCCTGACGGGCGCTCTCTGGATGACTTTTATCTCGCGCGTCCCGGCGCAGATGAACTTCAGTTGGACCTCCTCAAGGACTACGCCAACAACGTCGCGCTTTATCCAAAGTTTCAGGAATACTTCAGGAAATACCAACCGCCGATTTTGGCGGTTTGGGGAAAGAACGATCCGTTCTTCCTGCCTGCCGGCGCAGAAGCGTTCAAGCGCGATGTCCCCAAGGCGACGGTCCAATTCTTCGACACGGGACATTTTGCCTTGGAAACGCATTGCCGTGAAATAGCCGAAGCCATTGTCCCGTTTCTGGCGAGAGCCGTGGGTAACTAATCAATTGAGATGGAAGCACGGACATGCCGAATTCCAAAATTACCCTGGTTCTGGTTCACGGTGCTTGGGCGGAATGTGCGAGTTGGACTAAAATCATCCTTCCTTTGCAAAAACAGGGACTCGGGGTGGTCTGCGCACCAATCCCCCTGACCAGTCTGAGCGATGATGTTGACGCGCTCGATCGGATGCTGGCCAGGATCGAGGGTGACATCGTCCTCGTTGCCCATGCGTACGCCGGCGCGGTCATCGGTGCCACCAAGAACGAGCGCGTGAAGCTGCTCGTTTATGTGGCAGCGCTCGCGCCGGACGAGGGAGAAACCGTGGCAGACATCTTTTATCGGGAACCGCCACATCCCCAAGCCCCGAAGTTAGGTCCCGACGACAACGGATTCATTTGGATGCCCCCCGAAGGCTTCGAGCATGCGTTCGCCCAGAACGCAGACCCCGATGTGAAGTCGGTGCTTTTCGCGACCCAACGGCCGATAAACGTGAAGTGCATCCAGGAGAAGGCTCCCAGGCCACTTTGGAAGGGCAGGCCGGCGTGGTTCCTCGTCGCCGAGAACGACCGGATGATTCCCGTGAAGACGCAGCACTTCCAGGCCGCACGCATGGGAGCCATGGTGCGCACGCATGCCGTTGATCATTCGCCGATGCTGACTGCTCCGAACGTCGTGGTTGATGTTCTTCTCGAAGCTATTCGCAGTAACGTCAAAGAGACTTAGTCGCCCTAAATTGGAAAGGCCTGGATCTATGAAAAATTCTGTCGCGATTGTCACTGGAGCCAGCCAAGGCATAGGCCGCGCAACTGCTTTAAGATTGGCCCAGGATTTCTCCTCCCTCGTGCTTGCCGCTCGCAATGACGATGCCCTGAAAGAAGTGGCAAAGGTCGTTGATAAAGCCGGCGCGCAAGTGTTGCCCCTGTCGCTCGACCTTCGCGAGCCGGCGGCGAATAAGACACTTGTGGACGAAGCTTTAAATCGATTTGGAAGGATCGATGCCCTGATCAATATCGCCGGCGCGGTTCCGCAGGTCGATATCCTGGAGATGACGGACGCGCAATGGGATGACGGGTTGGCGTTGAAACTGCACGGTGCGCGGCGCATCACCGTTCATGCTTGGAATGCGCTAAAGGAGTCCCAGGGCTCGGTCGTTTTCATGTCGGGCAATTCCGCGCAGGCGCCGAAATCGGCCTACGCGGCGGTGGCAACGATCAACGCGGCCATCGTCGCGATGGCTCGCGCCTTTGCCGAGCGAGGCATCAGGGACGGCGTCCAGGTCAATAGCGTGCTCCCGGGACCTGTCCTGACGAACCGCCGCAAGACCTACATGGAAAAATATGCGCCTGCTCACAACATGAGTTTCGAAGAGGCGATGGAAAAGTTTCCCGCCCAAGCCGGAATCAGCCGTTACGGGCAACCCGAAGAAATCGCAGACCTCATGGCATTCCTGGTCTCGCCCCGAGCGAAGTGGATGACCGGAAGTGCCGTGCGCATGGATGGCGGTGAGATCAAAGGCATCTGACGGGTGCAACTCCCCCAAAGGAGTTGGCGGAAATAGTGTACTCCATTCATTTCGGAATTGAACTCAGCGCTCAATGCCAATCCTTTGTGCGAGTCTGAATAATGTCTCCAAATTACAGAGCCATTGATCGTCTCACCGTAACAAATAGTCCCGAGTAGACTCCCCAATCGTTTCAGATCAAGCGTTGAGGTTAGTGTAACCCGAGGGATCGAAGGTGATCTGATCGACGCTGAGGAAATACAAGGTCGACAGCGGCGAGTAGCTGAGAAGATCAGGAGCCGTTCCAGAATTCGACGTGCCCGTTGCTGCCGTTATATACAATCTTGCCAGCATTCATTGCCACGCTGTTGCCGCCCATGGCGGAATTTCTTTAGCGTAATCGACAGTGTTACAATCGCGTTTCCAAGGTTTCAATGAAGGCAACGCTCTTCACACAGCAACAGGAATGCTTACCGATTTTAAACTCGAATCAGCAAGCCCTCGCAGTGCATTGCGGGTTTGATGTTCATTGAATCGTTAAATTCCGAGCTTTACATCAATAAATAATATGATACGGTCGTAAAGTTATGAAAAGGAACTTTCTCTTTCCATTCCGACTCAGTTTTATCCTTACACCGCTGTTTTTTCTCTCCATCGGAGCAACGAAGGCTGATCCATTCTTCAGCGAAACTTTTGAAGAATACACGGTAGGCCAGCCGTTGTTGGGAGTTGGCGGTCAGGGACTTGATAAGTGGGCACAGTGGCCTACGGATGCAACGGTCTCAGCCCTTATCGTCGATAAAGGCCACCAAAGTGAAAAGTCCCTGGAGATCAAGAATGATGATAAAGGCCCGAATACCTTTTATCTCTCGTCATCCAGGGGGCCCGGTGCTTGGCTAACTCCTGCTGAAAACAGCAACAAAGTCTGGCTGCGATTCAACATTTTCATTCCTTCGGGCGCACAGTCTCAGGGAGGCAAAGTGACATTCGGTTGTCAGCAAGTGAATGGTGCGTCACCGATCGTGGGTGCGACCGTCTCGCTCAGCGACAGCGGGAATGGGAGCCTTGTCCTTGCGGCAATAAATGGAGTACCCGATACTGGAAAGCCCATGGATGTAAGTGTCGGTAGTTGCGCGTATGACGAGTGGATTCAAATCCAAGTGGAACTCGATTTTTCTGCAAAGGTATATTCTGTGATGTCGCCTGGAATGACATCTCAAAATGGATTGGTTTTCCCCATGGCAAAGGCTTGGAGTGGTGATACTTGGGGTGATAATGCACAACTTGCATTTGGTATTCCCAAGGGTGCCACGGTGCTAGTGGATGATATTCAATGTAGCACGGAAGAGTTTAAGTAATCTGTTCAATGAGGTGGTCGGAGGCCTTAGGCGTGTGGGAATGGCTCGGGCTTCCGCTTCGCACCAAGGTTTGGGGTAGGTTCCGACGGGTTATTATAGTCTTAAACATGGTTGATCGTTCCACTGGTTAGGTCTCAGATATAGGGTAATCCAACGCGCAAAACCTCAGGAATGTAGCTTAAGATTATTTTATTGACTATTTGCCGTGGATGCGCTTTCTTGATGTTCATTGAAACGCGTTCATCCGGCCTTGGTGAGTCGCGGTACACATTAATTTTTGAATGAATCCTTTCGCTTTAATGTTCAATCCACGAAAGAACTTCGGGCTCGCTGGCCGACGGCCGGCAGGGTTTTCTCTCGTTGAGTTGTTGGTGGTGCTAGCCATCATCTCGCTTCTGATGGCTTTGTCCGGTCCTGCGATGCAGACCATCATGACCGGCGATGCGGTTGATAAGGCCTCGTCCGATTTGGCCCAGACGCTGGAGCAGGCGCGCGTCTACGCAATGGCTCACAGCACATACGTGCGTGTCGGTTTTGGTGTGCTGCCGACCTCGGCTTCCCGACCGCAGCCGGCAATGGTGGTGATGTGCCTCTATTCGAGCGATGGCTCGCTTGATGTGACTGACATGTCGCAATGGCCGACGGCCATTTCACCCTTGGTTTTGCCCAATTTCGGTTTCAGCGATGCGCTAGGCACTGCAACCGATATGACGCCCGACACCACCGACATCTCCCCCGCCACCCGAATGGCAGGCGGTCATGGGATGGTTACCTTCAACGCGTGGATCCAGTTCAATCCGTCGGGAACGGCGCGCGTCGATGCGGCATCGCCGGCACGGTTCATCAAAGTGCCACTCGACCGGCCTGCGGCGATGGCGGGTAAAAATCCCTTTGTGGTGCGTCTCGAGGGCTTGACGGGAGCGGTGGAAGTTCTTCGCAAAGAAAATCTGTGAATCGTTCGGCCTTTAGTCTGGTGGAAGTGGTAATTGCTCTCGGGGTCATCTCGTTTGCCCTGTTGGTCTTGCTTGCGCTGCTTCCGCTCGGCCTGCAGACAAACCACCTCTCGACTCAAGAAACACAGGCCACCTGCGTCCTCACTTCTCTGGAAGCGGATCTGCGCGATACCTATCCGTCCGCCAACGGGGGAAAGTCCAAATATTTCGGCCTGATGCTGCCTTATGCGGTCAACGGTTTGGGACGGGTGACGCTGAACCCGGCGGTGACTGCCAATACGGTTTCCTCGATTGGCCTAAGCGAAGGCGAGATTACCAACAACCCGGCAGCCGTGCCGCCGCCCGCCTACCAGGCCTCGGTCGTCTACACGCGCGTGCCGGGCGCCGGGATGCTGGCCCCCATGGAGGCGCGACTTGTCGTCAGCTGGCCCTGCCGCAACGTGACCGACCCGACCAGGCTCACATCGACGAATATTGCAGGATATGTCGAAAGCTATGTCTCATTTCCCGCTCCCTGAATTGTGTTAGCCCGCCATGAAGCAGTATTTACGTAAGACAAAGGGATTTACTCTCGTGGAGATACTGGTGGCGATTACCGTGCTGGCGTTGGTGATTTTGATCATCGCCCAGATCACGGACAGTGCGTCGAACTCGATGCGGCTGAGCAACCGGATGATCGATGCGGCCTCGCAGGCGCGAATCGTTTTCGGCTGCATGGGCCAGGATTTCTCCAATTTGGTGCGGCGCGCCGACATGCCACTCACGGCGCAGAATGATCCACCGGGAAGCGGCAATGTGCTCTCATTCGTCTCCGCGGTCGCATCGGCGAACGCGAGTGGAAATTCATCCGGCAATCGCAATGTTTCAGTCGTCGCCTATCAAATATCCTCGTCGGCGGACAATCTCGGCCCCGATGGCGCATCGCGCCCGTGCCTGGTGCGTGCCAGCAAGCCGATTCCCTGGGCAACGACTGGCTATTTCGGTCTCGACGGTTCGGGGCTGCCCGTTTCGTTCGCGACGGCTTCCTTCCCGACTTCCCTTGTGTCCCAGGCGACCGACTTCGACGTGCTTGCGCCTGGAGTCATCCGCTTTGCCGTGGGTTTTCGGCTTTATCCCGATAACCAAGCGGTGACCTTGCAGGATGGCACCGTCATTGCGAACGCACAGGGGCAGGTGGTTTACAGCCCTCCGATGCGCAGCTTTACGGCGTCCGGCGGCGGCGTGGTCAGCGTGATTGATGTCTCGCGCATCGGGGCCGTGATGGTCGGTCTGGTGGTCATCGATCGCACCAATCTTCGCCTACTCACCAGTACCGAAATCACGGCTCTCGAAACGAAGTTTCCCCTGCCGACGAACGACACGCTGCCGGTGCCATCCTGGTCGGCCACGGCCGAATCGGCGAACGCGTTACCCATGTCGGTTCCGCTGTCCGCGCGGCAGGCCCTGCGGGTCTTCGAGTGTTCCTATCCCGTCACCCCATTTGGTTCACGTTTGTGATGCAATCTCCTATCATCCGGCACAGTTGCCACGGCGCCCGCGGAACGGCGCTGCTACTGACGCTGGGCGCGGTTGTTCTGCTCAGTGCCTTGATCATTGCGTTCTTTTCCGAGGCGCGACTCAATCGTCAGCTTGCCTATTCGAGCACCAACCTCACCCGGGCCGACCAACTGGCACGCTCGTCGCTGGAAATTGTGGCCGGCGAGTTGCGCAATGAGGTGGCCGACCCGACCTATTCGTCGGCCGGCAATGGTGGAAATGCAAGCTACCCGATGATCTACCGGCCGCTTGCGCCGGCTGATGCGCTTCCGCAGAAGGTTGGAGTTTCGGGTGTGGCGACGACCAACCTCTTCGAGGTATCGGCGAACAATCTGGCGATCGATCCCGGCTCGAATGGGCGGCCCATGGGCTCATCGGTGCTGATCAGCGCCCCGAGCCAGAATGGCCGCTACCTGACACAGGACCGCTGGTTTGGCTCAGGCGGGCCGGGGCTGGGAACAAATACGACGTTGCCGACGTGGGTTTACGTGACGCGCGGTGGCGTGCAAACGCCCAGTCTTGCGACGGCGTCCGATGCGCAGAGCAGTCAGTATGTCATCGGCCGCTTTGCCTACACGGTCTACGACATCGGCGGGCTGATGGATGCCAACGTGGCCGGCTATCCGCAGGCGGCCTCGACTGACGCGCCATTCAAGTCGTCGCTCGCCTTCGCCGATATCGGAACTGTTCTTGGCGTGAGCGGCTTGCCGATGTGGCGCAACACTTCGACCGGCAATGACGACAAAACCTTTCTCGAGTGGGGGGCTGGAATTCCGCGTGCTTCGGGGACGGTAAACTCCGGGGCGCTGGCCTCCTCTGCCTCGGGACATCTCTCCGCCGTCGCGGGCGACAACGCTTTTTTTTCGAGGCAGGACCTGCTTCTCGCCGCGCAAAATTCGGTCGCCGGCCTGACTGCGGCGCAAGCCGCTGTATTGACTCACTTTTCGCGCGCAGCCAACGCACCTTCCTGGGCGCCGGCGACGACCACCGCCGCCAATCCCGACCTGACGAGTATCCGCTTCCCGGGTGCGGCGACGATCACCCACTACGATGACCTGGGCAACACAACGAACTACGCCGTGCAGCCGGGAGATCCGCTCGTGCCGCGCCGATTTTCGCTGGCAAAACTGGCATGGATCACTTCCTCGGGTGTGAAAGCGGGCGTCTCGACCAATGCGGTGAAGGATTGCTTCGGTCTTACCTGGGACGGCACGAACGAGCAGTGGAATTACCAGGACTCGGCGATCAATACGCTGGCCCAGGTGGCCGCGCTGGCGCCGCCGCGGGAACCAAATTTCTTTGAGTTACTCAAGGCGGGAATCGTCGCGGGTTCCACAGGACTGACTTCGGCCAACCAAACCTACTCCGATAGCGTCTACCAAAAGAAGCTCGACTCGACCTCCGATCTGCAAATCCTGCGCATCGGGGCAAACATTATCGATGAAACGTCCGCCGATAATTATCCGACCACTGTGACGTTGCCGGTCGCCGGGGTGAACGTCCCGGTCTATGGAGTGAAGGACCTGCCCTACCTCTACTCGATCGTGTCCAGCTATTTGAGCAAGGTTAACGTTGTTCCCAACGTGTTGGAGACCCTCACGGCCCCGCCTCACACCACCGTGACAGCGACCGAATACCAAGCTCAAAATCTGGCCATCGTGGCGGTGCCGGAGCTCTTCAATCCGCACGCCCCTTCCGCGACGCCGCCAAGCACGGGGCCGACCAGCCTGGAGATTGTCATCACCAATGGAACTTTCAGCCAGCTCAACGTTTCGGGCTCCTTCTCACCACAACCGCTCTACCGTTCGGGCCCGTTTCAGCCGGTTGCGACCGCAAATGGACTGCCCACCGTGGCGATCAACAATTACAGCAACACCAGCGATCCCTTCCGCAGCGGCGTTACGCCAGTGACGTCGCAGGGAGACTCGGCCTCCGCCTTTTCCACGCTGCTTCCCTGGTGCTCCGATTCCAACCATGGCTTTCTGATCTACGACTATTCGCCCACCCTGACCGCCGGCGATACCTACTGTTATAGTTCCGCCTACACCAGCGCCATTTACACGGGGGCCACGCCCTACCCGTTGTTCTCGGGTATTTTGCGCGCCTCCCTCAACAGCGACCTTCTCATTGAGTTGAAATACAAGAGCCCGAAGGGTGTCTATCGCACCTATGATACTTTCTGCGGAAACGATGCCTTTGCCGATACAGGCGAGAGTGGAATAGGCAGTCTCAGCACCGGATTGACCCCCGGCACTGGTTCGACGGCGATCGAAATTGATCCGTCGATTCCCATTGTCAACCAGCCGTCACTGAACTCGCCGGTAACCATGAACCTTATGTCCAAATTTGATCCCCGGACCAGCCGGTTTGGCATCGGTGCGGGCGCAAAGTATCTTACCTCGGTAAGTGCGCCGCTGCCGCCAAGTGGATCAACCTACAACGGGATGCAGTATCACCTTCCCTTTGGCTCAGGCTCCGTGGTGGGTGGTGGATCCCCTGGAATTTTTACGGGCCTTTGGGCGCAGGGAGGAAAGACTGGCTGGAGCGACACGACTTCGGTTTCCAATGTAGCCGATCCCGATGCAACCGTACGACCGGCCGATGGCTGGCTTGGAGTGACGGGCAGTTTGTCGGCGGGCACCGCAAATCCGTTCCAGCAAGTCACCACGACGACGGAAGCAATGGGCCGGCCGGTGATCTTGGGTCGGCCTTTCCGCTCCGTGGCGGAACTGGGCTACGTGTTTCGCGACAACGCGTGGAAATCGCTGAGCTTTTTCGACAGCACGAGCGGCGACAGCGCGCTGCTCGATCTCTTTTCCGTTTCGGATGAGCCGGCCGTGGTGGCGGGCAAGATTGAGCTCAATAGCCCGCAAGCTCAGATGCAGCAGGCCTTGCTGAGCGGGGCCAGTCAGTCTTCTGATGGCTCGACGAGTATGCTATCCGGTGCGGCGGCGATCGCTTCGGCCTACCAAACCTATGGTAACATCGGCAGCGTGCCTTCGGCCAACTATGTTACCAATCCAGCCCTGTTGCCGACCTTCATGAGCTCCACGGCTTTGACCAGTTCCGCCTATTCGACCTCGACGACGCCGTTGAAGAATTATCGCGAATCGGTGGTTCGCGCCCTGGCCTCCGGCACGCAGACGCGAACGTGGAATCTGCTCATCGACATGGTTGCGCAGGTGGGCCGTTTCCCGGGCAACAGCGGGCCCCCGACCTCGCTTGCGAACTTCGTCGTTGATGGAGAAAAGCGGTATTGGCTGTCGATTGCGATCGACCGCTACACTGGAAAAGTGCTCGATGAACAATGGGAGCCGGTCAATGAATGATCTTATGCGCCTGGCCTTGATCGGCATGATACTCACCGCGGGCGTGGCGCATGGAGCTGACCAGATCCCGGCGCCCACGGCGCCGTTCGTCGCCGCACCGCGGCCGAACACCCATTGGGAGATGCGGATCGAATACAAGCCAGATGCGCCGCCCACCCGATCCGCCTCGATGTCCGGAATTGCCGCTCCGGCGCCGGCTGGCACGGTGCACCAGCCCACGGTGATTGCCTGCTGGCGCGACGCAAAGCAGGGGCGGATTGTGATAACCTGGAACAACGCAGATGAGACCGAGGGCTACATCGCGGACGGCCGGGTTTTCATCAAGGCGCCGAATGGCGTGGCTGCCGCACAGGCGGCCGATGGAGGGGACATGGCCACATCGGCGTTTTATGCCCGCGGCTATCCGGAGACTTCATGGGTTGCGTTGGACCACTACCGGGGGACGGAGACGATCAACGCCAAGCCATGCTACAAATTTCATCGGGACGCCGTCTATGGCATGGAAGTTTCGACGCCTGAGACGACGGCGTGGATCTCCGTCGTCGATAAGACGCCTGTGCGTGTTCTTCTGGGCAACGCGCTTTGTAACTATTCAGCCATTACGCCTTGGGACGGGCCCGTTTCCTTGCCTCCTGATGTCAGGGCAAAGATACAGATAGTATCTCGGGAAGACCGGGCGCTGGAGGCCCTCGGCAAATGAGTTTCATCGGGCAGGGCGGCCCCGCTAAAACCTGTCAGGCAACAATTCTACGGAGAGAGCAAATGGTTGATTTCACCACAGCCTTCACTAAAAATGTAAGCGTTTCATCTGTTTCAAGTAACTAACCTTATGGCTAACACCATTCACGATGTCGCCCTGGACGCCGGCGTTTCCACCGGCACCGTAAGCCGGGTCATCAATGGGAACGCGCGGGTGACGGGGGAGAATGTTGCCAAAGTGCAAAAATCGATCACCAAGCTCGGTTATCAGCGGTGCCGTTCAGCCGAATTCCTTGCCGAGCGGCGCTGGGGATCGACGACACGGACCGGCAACATCGGGATGATCTTCATGGCCCGAACCCCCTTGGATAGGCAGAGCGAGATAGCGGTCGCTTACGTGCATGGCGCGGAGCGGGCCTGTGAAGAGAGGGGGTTCCACGCGCTCATCGAGGGGATGCCGGAATTTGGGGAGGACCTGCCTCGCTGCGTTCGCGAGAAGAAGGTCGACGGCCTCCTGATCAAAGCCACTCGCTCGCTGCCGGCCTTTGTCTCGCGGCTGGCCGATCATTTCCCCACCGTTATCCTGGGGCTCAATGATCCCACGGCTCCCGTGCCGCTGGTCGTCTCCGACGAGCGAAGCGCCGGTTGGGTCATGACGGAGTATCTGTGGCGGTTGGGGCATCGGCGGATTGCCTTTGTTTGCTCAGATGTTTCCCACCCCGTCTTCCTGGCCCGGTATCACGGCTATGAGGCCTTTCTGCGCACGGAACGGGCCTTCGATCCCTCCCGGGTCGTGCTCGAAGAGGCCCCGTCGGACTCGCTGCCCGTTACCCCCGAGCTGATCACGAGGTTGTCCCGGCTCTGGCAAGTGGAAGGAGAGAAACCGACGGCGATCGTGGCTGCGAACGATACCATTGCGGCAAGTGTTTATAGGACCCTCCATGCGGCGGGACTGAAGATTCCGTACGACGTTAGCGTTGTCGGTCTTGATAACTTTCAATCTTGGGTAAACATGACGCCGCAGTTGACCAGCTTCGCCACGCCGTTCTCTGAGGTGGCCCGCGTAGGGGCACTGGAGTTGCTCGACTGGATCCGTGAGCCCAAACCGCGCCGGCGATCTCCCTCGCTCCGTTTCGTCCAGGGCCAATTGGTCGAACGGGCCTCGGTTCGGCCGTTATCCCTCGATTCCGGCGTCGTGTCTCCCGGAAGCTCGAATTAGTCCTGTTGCCAACTTTCTCGAGCTGTTCGGTTGGAGAATACAAATATGTCATCGAAATCTACCGCCGATTCCTTAATTCCAAAGGCCATCGCGACCTGCTGGGACAAAGACCGGGCTTGGGCATGGTCCCGATCGCTTCCTTGGCTAGTCGGGTGCAACTTTCTACCGAGCAACGCGGTCAATCAACTCGAGATGTGGCAGGCCGACACCTTCGACGAGAAACAGATCGCTCGGGAAATCGGTTGGCTCTCCTCCACTGGGATGAATAGTGTTCGCGTTTTTCTCCACGACTTGGTTTGGGAACAGGATGCGCTGGGCTTCCTTAATCGCATCGACAAGTTTCTTGGTCTGGCGCGACGTCACCGCATCGGGGTCATGCCGGTATTCTTTGACGGCGTCTGGCATCCGTTTCCAACGCCGGGGCGCCAACGGGAACCTGAGCCAGGCGTTCACAACAGCTTTTGGCTTCAGTCACCCGGAGTGGCGGTGCTAAGGGACTCCGGGAAATTCTCCCGCCTTAAGGCCTATGTTACGGGAGTGATTGGCCATTTCCGGGACGATGCCCGGATTCATCTCTGGGATCTTTGGAACGAGCCTGAAAACCCCAACACGGGAAACTACGGCCCGCGCGATATTCCACGTGAAGAAAAGGCCAAAATCGTCCTGCCGCTGCTGGCGAAAACTTTTCTATGGGCGCGTTCGGCCCGACCGGTTCAGCCACTGACTTCCGGGGTCTGGGTTGGCGATTGGTCGAGTGACGAGAAATTGGAGCCGCTCCATCGCCTGCAATTATTGACCTCGGATGTCATCTCTTTTCATCGATACGCGTCGCTGGTTGGAACGCGAATCTCCGTTGGCTTTCTCAAACGTTTTGGACGCCCTCTGGTATGCACCGAATACATGGCGCGGGGCGTTGGTAGTACCTTTCGAGCCATTCTTCCCTACTTCCGGCGGGAACGGATTGCTGCTTACAGCTGGGGCAGCGTGGCCGGAAAAAGCCAGACCATTTATCCGTGGGATTCATGGCAAAACCCCTATCCACCCGAGCCTCCACTCTGGTTTCACGATATCTTCCGCGCCAACGGCACTCCTTACGATCAAAAGGAAGTCGAGTTGATCCGAAAACTCTCCAAGCAACCCTAAATGCGTTGAATGGATTCAGCAACTATCGCCTTGAGCTTTCTGTCAGTAAAGACGTCACCACTCGGTAGTGAAAGGGTATCGCGGATAGTGGGCATTTCGTTGACACTGCGTAATCGGTTACGTGAAATAACGTCGTGATCGGCAATCGCCAACGTCCGGTCGAACAAAGCGAGATCGGTGTCGTCGAGATTTCCCCGCGCGGTGGCCGCAGCGTTGTTCACCAAGCTGCCTATTTCAGGCATCGTTCTTCGTTTCCCGGTACTTGAGAGCACCGGCATGAAGTGTGGTATGGACTCCTGTGATCTCGAATGAGGAAAGTCTGGAGCGCTGAACGTGCTTGCGTATCAGGATCCGTGGGGATGGATGAACCCGTTGGTTCAACACTTCATTGACGACCTCGGAAAGGCGATCAACTCACGCAGGTGGCGGTTTGTTTTCTTAGTGTAATACGCCGAACTTTGTGCCCGGCAACCGGCGTGGATTGGGTTGGAGAATCTTCCGGCGCTCGGGCGTCAGCCGGGCCAGCAATTCATCGGAATACTCGAACCCGTGGCGAGTGCTTCCCCAGATCGGGCCGTAGCGATAGATCACCACGCGTCGTTCGCCGGGGTTTGTCCGCTCGGTAGCTCCATGCATCAGCGCATCCACGAACATTAGTGCGTCGCCTGCCTTGAGATGAACTTCGATTGCCCCCTCCGGCAACGTCGTATAGTTCTTCCGGTCCTGGTAAGTCTTGCGAACCTCCTCCGGAACAAAACTAGTTTTGTGACTTCCCGGCACCACCAGAGTCCCGCCATCGCCTGGCCCGATATCGGTCAGGGCCAGCAGGATATTGACTTGGCCACAGCGAAAAATTCCGTTGATGAACCGGTACTGGTTTCGGACAATACCAGCCTGACCTCCCGAATGAATGGGGAAAAATCCACCCGTGC
The DNA here is from genome assembly GCA_026225555.1 of Methylacidiphilales bacterium. Lineage (GTDB taxonomy): Bacteria > Verrucomicrobiota > Verrucomicrobiia > Methylacidiphilales > UBA1321 > JABDGH01. Next base: position 32,979 of record JAMFSY010000113.1, on the reverse strand, counting down.
GGCGCACGGAAGCGAAACACTCATCGATAAAAAGGCCATCGACATACGTGCCCTTTTCCCCGCAATAGCGATGCGCTCGTTCCACCCAGGACGGATGATCGATGAGCTTTTCAAACGGTTCGCCCCCCTCAACGATGTTCTGCAATTCGAGCCCGGCTTCGCCATTGTTATCAAGCCGTTGCACGTTGCCCCACCAGCCCATGTAGGGCAGGTCGGGAAATTGATCGAAGGCCTTGTTCAGCTCGGAAAGATGCTGTGAGTCGACCGCATTTTTCAGGATGACGTAGCCCCGCAGATCGAAGTGATAGTCGAGAGTATCGTAGGACATGACGTGTACTTTATCGCTTCATCCTCGCACAGGGAATCGACGCTGCGCTTAAAAACATATAAGATCGTCCCATGCCGTCCTTTAAGGAATCCCCGGCCCCTTTGGCTGGCCCTCTCTATGCCCAATACTGGGACGCGCGCGGCCCCGTCCATGGCTACCGACCCAAGGGCACCCGGGACTGGCTCCTGGTCTATACCGAACGTGGCGATTGCCTTGTCCGCTTCAAAGGTGGGCAATTCAAGGTTGGCCCAGGCGATGCCATCCTGTACCGGCCCGGCACTCCGCAGGATTACGGCCAACACACACTTGGCGGAAAATGGCGGCATGTCTGGGTCCATTGGGTGCCACGCGCGGAAATCATGAGGTGGCTTGCCTGGCCTGAACTAAGCCCTGGTATAGGCTATTTGCATCTAACACCCGAGCTTCGCGGTAGTGTGCTCAGGGAACTTATCTTTGCCGATTCCGTTTTGCGGTCCAGCCAGCCTCAGGACGAAGTCCTGGCTCTCAACGGAATCGAACGCGCTCTTCTTTTCTGCAATCGTGCCAATCCCCGGAGAGGCGATCCGCGCTGGCATCCGCGCATCCAACAGGCAGTCGATCATCTCGCCCGCAATCTGCGGGAGAGCCATCCCCTGGGAGACATCGCACGTCGTTTCGGTTTCTCCCGGTCACGCTTCGCCTCGCTTTTTCACCGTCAGGTGGGCCAAGCGCCTGGCCAGTATCTCGAAATGCAGCGGCTTAATCAGGTCCGCCATCTCCTCGCCTATACCAGCCAAACTATCGTTCAAATTGCCGACCAGACTGGTTTTTCCTCTCCTTTTTATCTCTCCCTCCGGTTCAAAAAACATTGCGGCTTAAGTCCGCGCGCCTTCCGGCAGCAGCGGCAGCGCTGAAACGCGCAACCTCCGGGCTCTGGTGTGAATTCATTTGGGAGAACTTTGTGGCCCTCCTTGATAGGCCCGCACATAATCTACCCACATGTCGGAAGCATTGCCTTCGCGTTCGAGATTGATTTTCCATCCGCTGATGCCGCCGATGGCATAATTTATCAGGAAGAAGCTGGGTTCCACCTTTGTAATCGGTCCCGTCGCATGGCGCAAAACTTCTATGTCATCGAAATAATAGATGGTATCGGTTTGAGTGACTTTCACTCCATAGGTGTGAAACGTCGTAGACCAATAAGAATGGCCCCCCAGCTCCAGGATATCCACTCGCTTGCTGATAGGCGAAATCGGCTGGCCTCCAGGTCCCGCTTGATTCCAAAAGTGGCTGGTGATTGAGTAGCCCGGATGATTGGGATTGTCTTTCCCAACTCCCCCATAGGCCTCAACAACATCCCGCTCATCGCCGGGAGCTTTGCTATTGACGCCCTGCATCACGCCGTTCTTCGTCAGAACCCAAAAGGCCGGCCATGTGCCTGGCGCGGATTGTGCAAGGAAACGACACTCCATATAGAAAGGCACATTGAGATATAGTCCAGTACCATCCAGCTTCACGGGAGAAAGAAGACCTGTGCTTGACCGGCCGTCCGCTGTTTTTGAGGCATGGATGCGCAGGAAAGTTCCGACCTGGCTGAATGGATTGAGCGGCCCTTCGAAATCCGAAAAGGGCCAGCCGCTGAAATCACCGCCGCCCGGTTTGTGGGAACAATAGGTGGCACCTTGCCCATCCTTGGAGATCGATAACGTCTTGTCGAAATCATCGGCAAAAAGGAGCTTCATTCCCTGCGCGGCGGGTGGATCGGTTTTGGGTATGCCTTGATTCCAAACGATGCCACCTTGGTTGAAGAGCTGCAGTTCAAAGACATCTTTCTTGGAGTGATCCGCATTGTTGGCGAGGATGCGGATGGTGATTGGTCCATTCGGATACCTGTCAGCAGGAAAGGCGAAGGAGCCGTTCCCCTGAGAATCAAGTGCGGACTCGTTTCCAATAAGGGTATCATGCCCGAAAGGATTGGGATTCTCCTTCGTGGGCTGCTGCCAGCAGAGCGCCCGCGCGACTGTCAGGCCGGGAGCCTGAAATTCCACTTTCACATTGCCATGAATAGTGGAACGAAGTTCCGGCGTTTTGACGCGAATCGACTCGACCCAGTTGCTGCCGATGGAGTTACGACCCGGGTTAAAATCGACGTATTCTTTACTTTTGGCTGTTGTTTGCCCATTGGCTCCCAGAACAACGCCCCAAAGTAACAGTGAGACCCAAGCGAGATGGCTTACTTTCATTTTTATTCCAAGTTCAAAAAGATGGGGACTTAGCGAGGCGTGCTCTTTGTGAAAGGCTCACTTCGATTTGTCGGCGGTGAGCTTGATTTTGTTAAAGAACAACTCGTCGGTATTGGGCGTGCCGCGCAGCACCACTTGGCTGAAGGTGGTCACGGTTGTGTCGGTAAATGTCAAGGGTCCTCCCGCCCAGCCCTCGCCATTAAATGTCCAATTGCCCTGGGCATCGCGCGTAATCGTAAACTTCCGCAGCTCGCCGTTATCCCGCACCGACAATTGAGTTGTATCGATGGAAGCTTCGGACCACGTCATGGGGTCGTTGTAACCATAATTAGTGACCCGGGTCCATTGAGCTCCCCACGTGGCACTGGCCCGATGAATATCAAAAATATAGCCGTTGCCATCCGAATTAAGCAGCATGACTTGCAAAGCCTGAGAATGGTCTCTGGTTCCCCATCCATATCCGCCCTCAAAGTTCAGTGTCAAAGCCGACGGATTAGCAATTGCTTCGAATTTTTTCGTTAACGTTCCAACCGCATCTCCGGTTGGAGCAAATTTTGCCACTGCTCCGTTACTCGCGGGATTCGGATCCGTTTCGACCGGAACCCCGATGGACCACGGGCCCACCACTGTCCAACCCAAGGCAGCGAACGTCCCGGTCGAAAAGTCTGTATCGAAAATGTCGTCTGCTCTGCCACCCACAAGTCCGGCATATAAAAAGAGGCACGAAATAAAGACGCCCGATAGAACTTTACATTTGAAACGATAATCCCGTGCTAATGCTTTCATTCTCAACTCCCTTGTATTAAGCCAGATGCGTCAAAGATGAGCATCGGTTTCATTTGAACATAGGATGATTTCATTGAAAATGCAATAGCGTTTCATTGAAATCTAGGCTTTAAGTGCTTCCGATGAACAGACCTGTTTACCCCGCGCTCCTCCTTTTCCTCCTCACCGCAGTCGGAGTTTTGGTTGCGTACTCCCAAGGCACCCTCAAGCAGTCGTCGGCTCCCCGGGATGCGAAGGAGTATAGCTACAAGACAGTCGAGGGGATCGATCTGCTCCTGGATGTCTTCACGCCACCTCAGTTCGATTCAGCAAAACCGGTTCCGGCGATCATCTTTTTCCACGGCGGAGGCTGGGACCACGGCGACAAGATGACTATGGACCTGGCGTGCCAGTACTTCGCCCAGCGAGGCGTGGTGACGGTGACCGCGAATTACCGCTTTATCGATCCCCTGATCAATCAGAAAAAGGCCAAGATGGGCGCCGCGAAATCGCTTTGCGTATCGGACGCAAAAAGCGCCATCCGATGGGTGCGAAGCCATGCGGGTGAGCTCGGCATTGATCCCGCCCGCGTGGTACTCGGTGGCGATTCCGCCGGCACGGAAATCGCCTTGGTCGCGGCATTGAATAAGGACATCAACGATCCCAGTGATGATCTTGGCATTTCCACCTCTGCTCTGGCCTTTGTGCTTTACAATCCTGCTTTCGTGAGGCCATCTCCCTCGTACGATGAGGATCCGCGGCTGGAACCTTATGGGTACATTTCTTCCGGTACACCTCCCTTGATCATGTTCAGCGGAGGCGAGGACGGATTCAAGCCGGCCGCAGACGAGCTTTTGGCTGACTGCGGAAAGGCCCATGTGAAGGCCGAGATGTGGATTGCGCCTGGGCAACTTCACGCCTTCACCAAACAGTCCATTTGGATGACCTCCGCATGCGTCAAAGCCGATGCATTTCTCGTTGCACTCGGATTTTTGAAGGGCCCGCCCGCCACGCCACCGGCAGACGCCACATACTTGAGCCCCGAGCAATACGTTGCCTTCATGGCGCAGTTGACGGGAAACGCCAAAACCCATCCCTGAGCATGCCTATTTAACAGTGCCCCTCGTTAATTCGAGATAGCGCTGTAGCCATTTAAGTCCCAGGAGCTGAATTACTTGTAGTAATTTACGCCTTACGGCCAGTACATGATAAATAGATTATGATGCCTCACTCAGCACCTTTTTTGAAAAAGAATGGATTGCGAAAATGATCGATTTAGAATAAAAATGAAACGTTTTAATGAAGAGTGCGACATTTCATCAATTCTACGAGAGGCACGATCCATCCGCATTCTTTGATCTAATCAGGATTGCCCAATGAGTTCCTGTACGACGGCGTTGATCGGTGATCCGTCCTGCCTGCTCTGGGCATACCCCGATTCATTGCGCGCCGAAATCTCGCGGCGGGTTTCGCTCGTCGCAATGGACCGATGGCAGGTACAGGGTCACTTGGCGCGCAACGTCGAAATTATTCTTTCCTCTTGGGGAATGCCTCGCATGGACCAAGAGTTTCTGGATCATTTTCCGAAGCTGCGCGCCGTATTTTATGCCGCAGGCGAAGCAACCTATTTCGTTACGTCAGCCTCTCGAGATAGGGGCATCGTCGTCAGCAATGCTAAGCAGGCCAATGCAATTCCAGTGGCCGAGTATACAACCTCGGTAGCTCTGTTGAGCCTAAAACGTTTTTGGCATTTTATGCGTCAAACGCACCGGACGAAGGTTTGGAAGTGGGAAATCGGCGATGCGATAGGAAGTTATCAGGCGACTGTGGGATTGCTCTCCCTCGGCGCAGTGGGACGGAAAGTGGCTCAGATGCTCTCACACCATGAAATCAAATTAATAGGCTATGATCCCCATCTGAACCAGGAACATGCTGATGAAATCGGAGTTCATTTGGTTTCATTGGAAGAGTTGTTTAGCTGCTCCGATGTTCTTACGGTCCACGCCCCTCACTTACCGGAGACGGTCAACCTGGTGGACGCCTCCCTTCTTCAGCGCATGAAGCCTTACGCGACTTTTATCAACACATCGCGGGGGGCTGTCGTGAACCAAGATGATTTGATTTCCGTGCTTCGCCAGCGACCGGATATGACCGCGGTCTTGGATGTCACCTGGCCCGAGCCGCCAGAGACGGATTCGCCGCTCTATGCTCTGGAGAACGTTATCCTCACGCCGCATATTGCCGGCAGCTTGGGCAACGAGGTGACAAGGCTGGGGCGCTGGATGGTGGATGATATGTACCGATTTTTGGACGGCCGCCCCCTCAAACATCAGCACTTCTCCCCCGAAAGCCTCGCGAACATTGCGTGAATCAGGTTGGTCGGTACGAGAGATCTTCCTTTCTGGTCGTGCATGCGAAATTCATCCGACTTGGGGGGCGGATAATGATGTGGCACCGGAGTGAAAACGGGCTGGCAGATCGGAGACGTTCGAAGATCAATAAAACCTGACGAGATCCTCCGATCTTCTATCTAACTTTCTCGCCCCAAACTTAACAAATTCTCATGATAACCATTCATTTAATCTTCAACTCCCATCTGGATCCAATTTGGCTGTGGCAAGAAAGAGACGGCCTGGACGAGGTTCTCAACACCTGCCGCTATGTCAGCGGGCTTTTGGACCAAAATCCCGATCTCATTTATACCCGCGGCGAAGCATGGACTTATCGGCAGGTACGGCGGTTTGATCCCGCGTTGTTTGCTCGGATTCAAAAACAGGTTCTTAAGGGCCAGTGGTCTCCGGTGGGTGGATGGTATATCCAACCTGATTGCAACCTCCCGAGCGGCTTTGCCATGAAAAAGCAGATCGCCATGGGGAAGAAGCTTTTTCTCGAATACTTCGGGTTGTTTCCGCGCATCGGCTACAACGTCGATTCGTTTGGCCATGCCGCTTCACTACCGGGGCTCATGCGCGAGGCCGGGCAGGATTGCTATATTATGATGCGGCCCCAGGAGGATGAACTTCGACTGCCAGCTCGTCTCTTTCGCTGGAAGGGGAATGATCTGGGACCTGAGGTGACCGTATTCCGCATCGCCAAGAGCTACTGCTCTGAGGTTGGAATTTCGCGCGAGCACGTCATGGCATCCCTTACCGAGCTTCCCGCCGGCGTTCAGCATACGATGTGTTTTGTCGGCATCGGCGATCATGGAGGAGGGCCGACTGCCGGCATGGTCGAATGGTGTCGGTCCCACGCAGACGCCTTCCCGGGGGCGAAACTGGAATTCTCCAGCCCGGAAAGATTTTTCACCGCGATCGCGTCTCAGGTGCCTTCTCTTCCCCTTTACATAGGTGAAATGCAGAACCATGCCGTCGGCTGCTATTCTGTCGTGCGGAAGACGAAGGCAGCCTTGCGCGCGGCGGAGCACCGACTGACCCAGGCCGAGATCATCGGCCGCAAGTTGCTTCCCGAAGAGACGTCCTTTTCCCAGCCTCTCGAGGAGGCCTGGGAAAAGGTTTGCTTCCACCATTTCCACGACACACTGGGCGGGACCTGTCTGCCCACCGCCTTTGAACGAGTCGATGCGGATCTGGGCTTTGCCCTTTCGCGAGCTGCGGAAATGAGCGAGGAGGCCTTGCGGCGTTACACCGCGACGGTGGGAGAAAGTCCCTGGCAGAGAATTTTATTTTTTAATGCCTCGGAAAAACCTTTTTCAGACCATGTTGAATTCGAGCCCTGGTTGGAATGGAGTCATTGGCAGCAGGAGTGGCAGCTCGTGGATGAGGACGATCAAGTAATTCCCCGCCAGCTTATCGCCGCGGAGGCGGTCGCCCATCTTCCCCAAGCGCGACTGCTGATTCCTCTCGAACTCGGTCCCGGAGAACTCAAAACACTGCGAATCGTGACCGATAAAACAGCCGTGCCGACCAAGTCTGGATTAACGACAAGTGCCACGACTATACGTTCCGAGGCGGGAACGGGAGTCGAGCTCAAGCCGGTTCCTTCGATTCACCTCCCTTCCTTGGGACGAGGCGATCTTCCCTCTCTTCAATTATTGTCCGACCCCAGCGATACATGGTCGCACGGAGTGGGCCAATATTCCCTCGATGGCGCAACGGCCGTCCAATGGCAAACGGATCAGGTCATCGATCACGGTCCCCTGATGGCCTCCCTCAAACAGGAGGGAAAAGTAGGGGACAGTGAAGTTGCCCTGGAGTGGCGGGTCTTCGCGCACAAGCCTTGGGTCGAGGGAATTCTCCGCGTCGACTGGCGGGAAAAATTCAAGGTCCTCAAGCTAGTTGTACCCTTTGGAGGACCACTCCTTCGCCGTTTCGACGGCATCCCTGATGGGAGCATTGAGCGCGTGAACCGGGTGGAGCTACCCTTGCGGGATTGGACCTGCATTCAAGTTTCGCGCGGTCTGGAAACATGTTGGCTTGCCCTAATCTGCCCCGATGCTTTTGCCCTGGATGTCCAAAACGAGCGCCTGCAGTTGACCTTGTTGCGAAGTCCGCTGATGGCTTGGCACGATCCAACTCCACCCACCCATCCACGCTGCACCTTCAGCGACCGGGGCGAGCATTTCTTTCGCTTCCGGCTGATGGTGCTTAAGGAAATCGACGGTCCTCTCCTCGATGAGATTTCCTTCCAGATGCAGCGGCCTCCTCTCACCGCCTGTACGACCCAAGGCATGAAAAATCGCGACCTGCGCTTTCAATATTCTCCCGAAGTGCTCGCATAAATTTCGAAACGTTTGCCAAGTTATGGTCTGCTGATTTTAGCGGGAACCCCCGACTGCGACAGAGTCTTGCAAGGGGCAGATCAGGGATGAGGCGGACCTAAGCCCGCACCCATCGGACCATCATCGCGCAGAAAAGCGACCTACTAGCCTAATATTGAGGAGGACAGTCCATTCGCCGGCTCCGGAAGCATTAATTTTTGCACCGAGGCGCGCTCCACCAAGTTGCCGCGCACGAGATGGATCGACGGGTCGGGGCGATGGTCAGGGCGATCGATTTGTTCCAAAAGCTTGATCGCGGCACGGTAAGCGACCTCGCTGAAGGGAGCCTCGTAACTGGTTAGAGGAGGAACGCAGGCATTGCAAACCGAGGCGTCATTGTCGAAACCGACCACGCTGAGGTCGTGGGGGATGCGCAAGCCTCGCCTTGCGATGGCGGAGTAAAGGCCGCACGCCTCCCAATCATTTGCTGCGATGATCGCGGTGGGACGCGACGAAACAGCCCATATCCGGTCAAGAAGGGAATCCATCTTGGGAGGTGTCTCTGACGGTTGCACCGTCACCCCCTCAGGCTCTCCGAACGCGATCAATTCGGGAGCGTACCCCTTGCATCTCCGCAAATAACTTTCGTATCCCTGGAGCCGTGCCAGGAGCACAGGATGCTGGATGTCGTAACAGAGAAAGGCGATCCGGCGGTGACCAAGCTTCCAAAGGTATTCAGCGACAATCCAACCCGCTCCGCAATTGTCCGGAGCAACCTGCTGGATCGCGGACGAGGGTTCATTGAAACCGACCCCGACCAAGGGCATGTCGGGGGGAAGCATTTCGAGAATCTTGGGGATATTGCGGCTCGTCTTGATGAGGAGACCGTCAACCTTGTTCTCCCGGACGCAACGGGGGAGTTTGTCGTCATCGGCTGAAAGCTCGATCAGGGCATGAAACCCTTTCTCTGCGCAGGCCCGCTCGACGCCTAGCGTATAGCTGGCGACCAAGGGATGGTGGGCCCAGCCCGATCCCATCCCAAAAAAGACGGCGCCGATATTTCCGCTGCGAACCCGCGAGCCTCGACGCCTGGCCACTAACATTTCGGCTGACCGGCATTTCTCGTAGCCCAACTCCTCGATCGCCTTCTTGACCCGGTCGGAATTGATCGGGGTGATGTTGGAAAACCCATTGAGAACGCGGCTGACAGTTCCCACCGAAACCCTCGCATGGAGAGCAATATCCTTAACTGTGACTGATGAGTTGACGTTCGACGGCATTATATCGATTCAACCATATCGCACCCGGTAGTGTCTGTCAATGAATGCCCCTGGGCCAACAGACTCAAAAAATCACTCCGACGACAGCACTCCCGACTACTTCGAGTCGACAAGTTCGACGCGAGGGAAATGGCTCGTGTCAAAATGTGAGTTGAAGCGACCGCTCAACGAAGTAAGGCCACCGCTATGGGCATCTCCCAAAGCCGCCAGATGGGCATAGAGGTTGAAGAGAAAACTCTTTGTTCCGACCTCCAACCCCGCTGTCGCAAACGGAATCTCCAGTTCGATCTCGTAACCCGCACCGCTCCGGCTGGGCAGGAGCCGGGTGGTGCTTTGATCGATTGGATTGAGGGAGGGGTCTGTCAGAATAGCCCGTTTCCCCCCCCGTTGAAATAAGACAAAGAACTGACGAACAAAGGAACCGTCGAGCGGCGCAAAGAAGAGTTCCAAGCCAGAACCTTCCCACGGGCGCCCGGCGGGCGTGAGCTTGGAATCATCGACGGCAACCCGGAGTGAAAGGACATCCTTGTTTGCCCCGATCGTTCCCTTGCCCGCCGGAAAACCGGCGAGCTTCAACTCAAAGGAAGCCAGCCCCTTTCCAAACTCAGGTGTCAAGATGGTCCGGGGCCGCGCCACATGTCCCCGCATAAAAACATCGGGGGAAGCGGATGAGATCCTAATCTCCACCCCCTCCGCCAAGGAGCCGCCAAAGGGGAGTGCCACTTTCCGAGTAACCTTCCCGTTCGCGGGAATGGAGACTTTCAGTGAAACGCTTCGATCGGAACTTCCCTTCAACGGGGCGGCGGCAAGCTGAAGCTCTATTTTTTCCGCCTTCGGGCGAGGATTGCTGATCGTCACCTCGGCGATGAGAGAATTTTTTCCGCGCTTGGCCCCTGGTTTCAGCAAGGCTTCCTCGATCCGCGCCTCGGCGAGGATGCGATCTCCGGTGCCGCGCCAGGCCCGGCCCGTACCGGGGATCGTCGGAGCAAAATCGCCTAACAGTCCGTGCTTCTGGTGCTCGGCGATCAACTCGTCGCACATCGCCCAGATCTTATCGAGCGTCAGCACCGTCGCCGTGTGGGGATCGAGCATCACCGCATGGTAGATATGTTCGCGCCGCTTGGTCAGCGCCGCTGCGACTGTGAGATCCTGCACATTGATATTGCTCTGGCAAAGCGCCGCCAATTGCGGGGGGAGCGCCCCCACGTGGGTCGGTTGGATGCCTTGGGCATCGACCAGGCAGGGAACCTCGACGCAGGCGCCTTCCGGCAGATTGTCGATCAGATTCCGGTTGGGCACGTTGCCGTAGATCACCCGGGGTGTATTCGTTTCTCGGGAGTGGATGATGAACGAGCCGTATTCATGCGACTGGGCGTTGACGGTGATGCCTTCTTTGCCGCCGAGCAAAGCGGCTTCAGTCTTCTCCCAAGTGCCGATGATGGCCTCGCAGCGGCGCAGGTACTCGTCGATGGGAATATCGAACTGGTTGATCACCTTCTTGCCATGGTGGATGAAATAGGGGACGTACTCGCTCTGGTGCTCGCTCGATTCGGTGACGAAATAACCGGTCCGCCGCATCATCTCGAAACGGACCTTCTCCGCCGCGAATCCCGGCATGAATCCCGGTTTATCCATGGCAAAAAGAAGGGGATAGGCGTCCTGGCCCTTGTACTCGAACTTCAAGAAGAAGGCCATGTGGTTGATTCCCGCCACCTTGTAAGTCACATCCTCATAGGGCAGTCCGGCCATGCTGGCCAACAGCTGCGAAGTCCCTTGGACCGAGTGGCAGAGGCCCACGTGGGGAATGCCGACCGCCCGCGCCACCGCGGTGCAGTTCATGGCCATCGGATTGGTGTAATTGAGCAGCAGGCAATCGGGCGCGCCAACCTCGGCGATATCCCGGGCGATTCCATTGATTACCGGAATGGTGCGGAGAGCGCGGAAGACTCCGCCGACACCGAGTGTATCGCCGATCGTCTGGAGCAGGCCGTATTTGCGCGGAATCTCGAAATCGATCACGGTCCCCGGTTTGTATCCGCCCACCTGGATCGTACAAATCACATATCGAGCCCCTCTGACCGCCTCCCGCTGATTTAGTGTTCCCACTACCTTCGCCTTCACCTTCAAGGTGGCGACGATCCGTTTCGCCATGATCTCGGCCACCTTGAGGCGAGCCGGATCAATATCCATCAAACAGATGGTGGCGTCGGAAAGCTCGGGAAACTGGAGGATGTCGCTGAGCAGATTCTTCGCAAAAACGACCGAACCCGCTCCGATCAAGGTGATTTTCAAACTCATGCTGCCACGCTCCCACGCCGGATTGGAGATGCCAGAATATAAGTGTGATATTTCTATCCGTTTTGTGATATTTTATCGATCATGGGAAACTTTGACGAGCACTTGATCACCATTCCTTTCGGGATGTCGAGGGAGAGTCAAAATTCCTCGCGCTACCAGTGGGATAACCGGAATCGAGGCTCCGAGACTTTTGTGATTTTTCAATACACGTATTCCGGCCAGGGCAAAATTGCTTTCGGGGGGCGGGACTATGCGGTGCCAACCGGTCACGCCTTTATTTCCACCGTTCCCGAGGCAAGTTGCTACGCTTTCCCAAAAGCAGCCACCGAGACTTGGATCTTTTCCTGGATTAATTTCTATGGCGACCTTGCCGTTCACCTCTGGCGCAGCCTCCGGGATCGAGTCGGTCCCGTCATACCCTTATCCCCGGGCAACGTTCGCTTGCTGGAGTCCCTGATCACAAAGTCGAGAAAACGAAGCAGGAGCCGAGAATGGCGGGATTCCTACGAGGCGAGCAGTGCGGCTTACAATTTTTACATGGAAATCATGCGGCACACTAGTCCTTCGATTCCTTCGCTTGACCCATCGGCCCGTTCCATCGCCTTCCTCCACAGACACTATCAAGAGCCGCTGCGGATGAAGGAGGTCGCCGCCCTCGCCGGAGTTAGTCGGGAACATTTTAGTCGTCTCTTTTTTAAGCAGACTGGGGAAAGCCCGGCCGCCTTTCTTCGCACCATTCGGCTGGAAGCTGCGGCGAAGCTGTTACGCTCCACCGAACTGCCGATCTCCGAAGTCGCCTTCCGCAGTGGCTTCCCTACTGCGAGTAAGCTGGGAGAGTTTTTCCGGCGCCGCTATCGCGTCTCGCCCAAAATCTACCGCAAAAAGAGAACGACCCTGGGACTCGCGAAGGCAACGGAATAGAGCCAAGCGACCAATATAATCAAGGTTCTGATGAAAAGGAGGGCCGATCAAGAATGAAAGACAGAAGTCAGAGCGATGCAATTCCAGGAATTGCCGCTTATGAAGATCCTTGGCGAAGTAGTCGACGGCTTGTTGAACCCGCGGTTGCCAACCCGGGTTTTGATTGCTGGGATTTAGCCCGAAAAAGGCGCGGACTTAAGCCGTAACGTTTTCGAAAGCGGTTGGTAAAATAAAAAGGATCCTGAAAGCCGCACTGGGCCGAAATCTCCCCCACATTCAGGAAAGTAAGCCGGAGCAGGTGGCCCGCGTGAGAAAGCCGTAGTTGTTCCACCAATTGGCCGGGCGTCTGGCCGACAGCCTGGCGAAAGAGATAAGAGAACCGAGAGACGGAAAGGCCGCAGCGTCGAGCCAGGTCGGGTAAATTGAATGGTTCCTTGAAATGGTCTGTAAGCAGGGCCACGGCTCGGGCAATGCGGGGATCCGCACGGATGGAGAGGTCCCCGGAGCACGCCATTCGGCCCCAGAGAATTGCCTCCTTGAGCGCGGTCATTGCCAACTCAGTGCCGACGGAGCCGGGGATGCGGCAGGCTCTCACCATGCGTCGTAGCGCATCCCGACACGGAGAGCGCATCTCAGAGGGAAGTGCCACGAGCCGGACCCGAGGGGCTAGACTAGGCCATTGGAGCCAAGGCTGCCACAAAGGACGAGCCATGAAATGAGTCCAGAGAAGATGCCAGCGTTCCACGCCTGGATTCGTGCCATAATCCTGGATAGCTTTGGGTTCATAAAGAAGAATCTCCCCCGGCCGGGTGAAGTATTCCCGTTCTCCGCTCACAATGCGTCCAGAGCCTGATTCTGTATAGATCAGGAGCCAGTCTCCGCTTCCTTCCGGGCGCCAATTCGTGTAACGGAGTCCCACGCGGAATTCATCGCCAAAAATGGTGGAAACCGGGGTGTGAAGATTAACGCGACGCAGGGACATCCAGGAAAAAATTACAGGTATTCGATAAAACACTCCATTCCTAAAATCATCGTCCCAAGGCACGATGAAAGACATGATAACTAGCACACATGAGGCCAAAATTAGTGAACGGCAGGCGGAGCAGTTCCGTCAGGACGGCTACTGCGTTGTCGATGGACTTTTTTCCATGAGCGAGATCGATGAGATCCAGGAGTTTTTCGAGGAATTCAAGACGCGGGGCGAAAAAGTCTACGATGACGGCCTGACCTACGAGGAAATCGATCCCGCCAAGCGCCAGGTGCGGGCCATGCATCCTCACCGTTATTCAAAAAAGGCGCAGGATTGGCTGCTTCATCCTGAGGTGGCAGCTGTGCTCAAAAGGCTCTTGGGGAGGCCCGCTCTCGCTGTGCAGACGATGTACTACTTCAAGCCGCCCGGAGCCAAAGGGCAGGGAATGCATCAGGATAACTTCTACCTGGTTTCATCGCCGACAACGTGCATTGCCGCCTGGACTGCCATTGATGCGGCTACAACCGATAATGGCTGCCTCTACGTCTCGCCTGGTTCCCACCGCAGAGACATTTTCTGTCCGGATAAGACGAAAAATGAGACTTGGCTCGCCTACGGCGACAGCCATATCAATCCCTTTCCTCGTGACCTGAAGCCGGTGCCGGTCGAAGTGCCGCGTGGTTCCACGTTATTCTTCGGCGGCAATCTCGTTCACGGCTCGGGCCCGAACCGGACCCTGGATCGTTCACGGCGCACCTTCATTGGTCACTATATCGATGAAGTCTCCGAGGCGGTCGGGCAGCATTATCATCCCGTGCTCGATATGAATGGCCAAGTCGTCAGCCGAGTGGCCAAGGCGACCGGCGGCGGCCCATGTGGAGACGGAGTGAGCGGTATCCATTGAAAGAGATGTCAAACTTCGAGGAGACGAAGGCAGGGCCGGATGGGGCTTATGGGTGCTAAACCTCTTCGACGATTTCGGCCGTCTCCAGTTGGCTGAAATCGGCGCCGGATAGAACCTCCTCGGGGCCGATGACGATTCCCGCGGGGTTTTGTTTCAGGCCGCCGAAGGCCCTTCGTCCATCCTTGTCCAAAGCCCACAAGTGCTGGTTCGCCTTCCACGTCAGGGAGCCGCTGCGGCGATGGATCACAGGCAGTGCCATCGGGGCAGGGGACTTGATTTTGTCGCCAAGACGTTCAATGAGGTAGAGCCATAAGGAATCGGCAGCCGTCGTTATCGCAAAAAGTGGTTCCCCGCCGAGGGCTGTCGGAAGGGTTCCGTCAGCGAAGGTATAAGCGGCCACCGTATGCTCCACCGAATCGAGCTGGGCTTGGAGCGCGGGATCAGGATGGCGTTCCAAATATTCCACCATCAACTTAATCAGGCCTGGATAGCTGGGCAGAATATAAGGCGTGCGGACCCATCCCTTCACGCGGGACTTGTCGATCGGATCCATTTCAGCTCCCCAGGCGAAATGAGTCATCCCGTCCGGGCCGACATGAATCGCATCGAAAAGTCGCCGGGTGACATTGTCAATGATCCCTGGCAGACGGGGATGGGGAATGTTTTCGTGAATCAGCGCCAGCATCCTCACGTTGATTTCATTGTAGGAAGTCCGCTCCACGAAGTTTGGCGAATCACCACGTTCGAAGAGGCCGACCGCCTCGTAATAATAGCGGGGACTCAAAAAAGTCTCCAATGCCGGACTTCCGCATTCATCGTAGGGTCGCGCATCGCCGAAGATCCGGGCATAGCGGGCCAGGAACGCGACGATGACCAGGTCCTGATTCGTCACCGCACAAAAGGCGGGGAACTCCAGCGAGTCCTTTTTGCCATGGGGACCGGGACCGCGCCGCCACCAATATTCACGGAACCATTTCCAATGCGCCTCAAGCGCGGGCGGGATCAGTGCCTTGCGGTGCGGATCGGCGGCCGACCACGTATAATAGTCGAGCAGCCCGAGTAACGGCAGCCCTTGATGGATGGGGCAACTTTCCTGGCAGGTATAGGTCGGCTCGGCGGGACCGCTGGCATGGTAGAATCCCCCTTCGGGTGCCTGGAGGTAGAGGGTATTGGCGACAATGTCCTCTGCCAGGCACCGCCAACGGTCCTCGCCCGTATGGTCGTGGAGCTGCATCGCCCCGCGCAGGAGGTAATAGGAGTTGTCCGCCAGCGACTGGCCCTGGTAACGCCGCCCGATAACAGAGGAATCGCTCCAGCAGCCGTGAAGGTGGAGCTTACCGAAGGCGCCCGCCCCTTGCTGCCAGCTAATCACATTGGCGGTGGATATTTCGAGGGTCCGTTGGGAAAAAACCTCCGCAGAAATGGCATTTCGGTTGGGGTATTTTAGCATATCGCTCGGAGGATAGGCGCTGATTCCCATCCACTCAAGCGCATTTTGAAACGATTCCTTGAAACGGCGGTTCTCATAAAAGCGTTATCTTTTTATTTGACATTTTAGCGTATTTTCGGACAATGAAACGAGTCAATGAACGTTGAATAAGTCGAGCGGCCCAGCCTTTACACTGAATTTTTCGAAAATCTACTATTATGAAATCCAAGAGACAAATCGGGTATCGTTGGCATCTGCTTTGGTGTGTGGCCTTCATGGGGGTGAGCCTGCCCTTGACGGCACAGACCACCTACTCGTGGAATAGCGCGAACACAACTGGAAACTGGAGCGCTCCCGCAGATTGGACCCCCACCACTTCCACCGTCGGCCCGACCAGTGGGGATACGGCCAGTCTTAGCAACCTCGCCTCCACCACAACGGCCACCTACGACACTTCCGCCTCGGGGACGCTCGGCACCCTGAACATGATCCAATCGACCAACGCGGCCACCACGACACTTAAGTTGCTGAAATCACTGGAGATCACGTCGGCGCTGAATATGGATTCGGCTTCTGGGCCTGAGGATATCATCCTGGCCGGTAAAACCCTGACGATCGACAGCGGCGCCACGATGGCGATTGGCTTGGCAACGGACACGGCTTTACCCAGCCAAAGAACATGGATAGGCGCATCTGGGGACGTCGGGACCGTGCAGCTGAACGGGTCTCTCGTGATGGCCGACGACGACTCGGCCGGGGCTTGGTTCCAGTTCTATGGGAATACGACGCTGGCGGTTGCTTCCACCGGCACGATCAATCTCGCCGCCGCGGGGGGGGCGAACCGCTTCTATCTGGGGACCCTGAACGCCGCCACAGGAGCCACGATCGAGTCCACTAGCACCGGCGCCGCCGCCACCACGGGACAATCACTTTTCATTGAGGGCAATGCCACGATCGGTACCGGGGTGACCTGGAGTGGCTGGGGTGCGGGCTCCGTCTCTCTTTATTCCATCAACCAAAACACCGCGCAGACGTACAGTATCGGTTCTCCCATTGAGTTCGTGGTCCGCGATAACAACGCCCCGAATGGGACCACTGATAACCCCACTTCGGCTACCCCATTCCTTGTGACTCAAACCTACATCTCGACTGCCTCCGGTAACGCTGTTGATGAACTCCAATTGTCCATCGGGGGCTTATCTGCTTATCAGAATCAGATCCTGAAGCTGGGCTCGAATTTGGTGCTGAACACGCTGACTGGCTCGACGATTTCTGGGCAGACGGGGAGTGTGCCGTTCGCGTTCGCAGCGGCGACCGGCACCGTCATCGGCGGTAATTCGCAGACGATCGACCTGGCGGGATTCTCCTATGACGCTGCCACCAACAACACGACTACAGGCACCTTCACAGGTGCCTTCGCTCCCACGGTGTCTGTGACCACCGGTGTGACAGCAATCGACGACTCGCTTTTCATCAATAACTCTTCTGGCAGCAGTTCAATCGGGAGCACCATCGCCAATAGCCAGGGTGTTTTCGCGGCCACCTCGTTCGACCTGCACGCGGTCGATATGGGAATCGGCGGCAACGTGATCCTCGAGGCGACTGGAGCGGGTGTCGCCAACAATCTGAGCCAGGTCGCCGGCGGCGTGACGACGATCAATTCCGCAAGCACCTTCTACTATACAGGCACTCAAGGCACTGGAACGGCGACCCTGACCTCGAACCGGAGCATCGGCGGCCTCTTGGTGGGCAACAGCTCGAACGCAGCGACACTGCAGATGTTATCGGCAATCACGACGACCGGTAACACCCAGGTGAATAGAAACGCAACCCTTGATCTCAACAATCACGCCCTGGCGCTCAATGCCCAGAACCTGATCGGGGCGGGCACGGTTGCCAGCACTACCGCCGGCGGAACGATCGGCTTTACCACGGGGGGGCTCACCCCCGGAGGTGGCACAGCGGGGGCGACTGTCGCGGCGCTCACGATCAATAGCGGCGTCACGACCAACCTCGGCGTCGCCAGCACCTCCATCTCGACCAGCGTCTTCAACTTTGCTTCGAGCTCATCCTACGATCAAATTTTGGGCAGCGGTACGATCAATCTCAATGACGCGACCCTGACGATCAATCTGCTCAGCGGCTTCTCGATTTCGGGAAGCAGTTCTACATTCAATCTCTTTAGCGGGACGACGTCACTCAATGGAACGTTCAACGACGCTTCAAACGTGACGCTGGAAGGAGTTAACGCCAATCTCTATACCGCGAGTATTTCGGGCGATTTGCTGACGCTCGATGTTGTCGCCGTGCCCGAGCCCAGCCCGGAGTGGTTGCTTGGCATCGGACTTGGCGCGCTTGTTATGTGGGGAAGCCGCCTGCGTCGGGGAGTGAGTCGGGAGGCTTAGCTCCATCCTGCATTTTGGGTTTCTTGGGCGCTGGATTTTGCGCCCTCGGCGCCTCCGCTTTTCGGCTCCGCCACGCGGCCTGTATATCCATTTCAAGACCTCGAGTTTCCAGCAAGGGTGCGTTTTCCATGATGCTTCATCGTTCGGGTATTTTACTGACGTTCTTTCTGGCCACGATTTTAGGTGCGGCCGCCGCTGACAATCGCGTCCTCTGGCCTGGCTCCGGCCCGGATCCGGTGCCCCAAGCTGCCGCCAAAGCCTTCCAGATGAGTGCATCGGGCGGTTCCATCGACGTCGATTTTAACGACATCGCCAATTCGGATGATTATATCCAGATCGATCTCGGCCCGGTTACAGACCTGGCCAATTATCTTCCCGGCGGCTACATCGAGGCGACGGCGGATATTGACAAGCCGATTCTCCGTATCGCCTTTAGTTTGGCCGATCCGGCCGACTTCTGGAATACCCGCATTCATTTGGAATTCCCTGCTCCGCTGGTGACCGGGTCTCATCCCTACCGCTTCTACCTGGATAACGTTCCCGCCTATGTTATCGCCCCAGGGAAGGACCACCTCTACCTTGAACTGCACGACTTGGGCGGCGCCGCGCGCGGGGAGGCTCGTGCCCGGATCACCTCGGTTACCTTGTCTCCCCAGACTGCCGACTGGCAGACAGAGAAAACCAAAATCTACCTCGACCAGTTTCAGCTCCTTACCTTCGACAAGATCGAGCCGCTCTACTACGCCCATTACGAGAATGCGGTCGATTGGGATTCGATCGCTTTCGACCCGGGGTTGAGCCGCATCCCCCTCGACGGGACCTGGAAAAAATCGTTCGTGGGCGAGAAGAGTTGGGACTACGCCTATCTGGCCGACGAAAGTCCGGCCCAGCCTAATTACAACGACTCTTCCTGGACGGCGACCACGGTGCCGGAACCGGCGACGCCCGATCAGCAGGGAGGCTATTATTGGTACCGGCGCGAGGTCGATGTTCCCGCCGACGTTCTCAAAGGGAAAGTCTACCTCCGTTGCGATGACCTTTCCGAGGCCGGACGCCTTTACGTGAACGGCAAACTGGCGGGCACGCAAGCCTCGGTCCTGGAAGAATGGCAATGGATCGTCGAGAACGGAACCCGCAGTCCGAAGACGCAGGGCGTCCCGGTCAAGCAGGCCGCCACCTGGGGTCTCTTCGAACGGTTGGGGATACCTTTCCCTTTCGACCTGTCGGCGCTGCCTGACGATGCCAAGCGCCTCTACCTGCCGATCTTCTCGGGCGAATACAAATGGCCGTATGCCTACGATGTTACCGGCCTCCTCGTGCCGGGCCGGAACGTCATCGCGGCGCGCATTTATGGCGATCCCTTGCGCGGTTGGTGGATTTACAAGAATCGAAACGACCGCGCGGCGCAGAATGTCTTCGGCCTGCTCGGCTCGGTTTACCTCGCGGCTTCTCCCGGGCCGACGATCGAACGCTTCGTGCGGATTCCACCGGAGAAGGTGGCCGACGACGGAACGGCGGTACACGGGTTCGACTGCACAGTAGTCGGAAATGCGGCCAAGGTTCGCTTCTTATGCGAGGGAAACGTGCAGACCGTGCCCGTGGTCGGGGGCAAGGCCCATGCCGACTTCACTCTCTCCGCCCGCTTCACCGACTATCGGGCCCGCGCGGTTCTCCTCGACCAGCAGGACCAACCGCTGCACGAGGAGGAGATTGCCTTCAACGGGGTGGTCGTCGACATCAAGGACCGGGTGCTGCGGGTGAACGGAGAGCCCTATGATATCCGCGGGGTAAACAGCGATGTTGGCATCGAACAGGGGACGGTGACGCGGCGGGAATTCCTGCGCAAGCTTCGGTTTTACCAGCAGGAGGGAATCAACGCCCTCCGGATCAACCAGCTTCAGCCCTGGCAGCTCCAGGCGGCTTTCGATGCGGGGATGATGGTCATGCCCTGCACGACGGCGGGCTCGACCGACCTCGATATCGGGGCCTTGGGTGATCTGGAAAACCCGGATTATCGGTTGGCGACCGACCGGCATCGCAACCTGGCCACCCTGATCGGGCAGGCTCCGAACATCCTGATCTGGAACGGCGCCAACGAATTATGGCATACCGCGGGATACTCCGACCGGGAGATACTCCAGAAGTATCTCGTCGCGATCCGGGACGCCTTCCGGGCAGGGGACCCTTACCACCGCCCGGTCACCTTCGCCAATCTCGATGTCTTGCAGGATAACTGGATCTTTTATGATGGCCAGGACGTGGTGGGATGGAATATCTATTCCGTCCCGGTGAAGTCGGCGCACGATGCGCCGATCATCTTCCAGGGGGCCGGGGACAAACCGCTCGTCTTTACCGAGTGGGGAACTCATGGCGGGAAGAAAGACCGCGACGGAAAGATTGATGCCTGGGAGGCTGAAATGAGGAGCAAGTGGGATATCATCTCGAAGACGCCGGGCTCGGCGGGGGGCTTCCTCTTTCCCTTTCATGGCGAGTTCGAGGACGAGCGTGGACGCGCCTTCATCCGCGAGCTCTATCTCCTATTCTCCTTTGAAAAAAACGGCGACAAGTGGACCTTTACGAACAAGAGCGCGGCGCCGATGCGCGACGTCTCATTCATCTTCATCTCCGATGGTATTGATGTTCCGCGAACCCGCTACGCGATCGAAATAAAGGCGGGAGGAACATTTGACGTTGATCCGCCCGATAATTTTACCGGCACTGTGGAGATCCGATACGACACTCACTATGGCCTCAAACACTTCTTCACCCAGCACATCCAAGGTCCATGAGCACTTTCCCTGGGATCGAAGCGGTTCTACCGGGCAGGCCCGGTAAAGAACTTTGTCGCTTTGGGAATCTGGCAGCGAGGCATCCGCCTCTTCTGCGGTTATACGGCCAATGCAGTGCCGTCTGTGAGTATGCCCTCTTCCATATCCTTTTCGGTCTCAAAATGGGCTGGCAGCAGGTGACCTTCATTCGTTCCCGGAAGCTCAGCGCTGGATTATGACCGTTCTTGACTGGATCATCGCGATCACCCCTTTGGTGCTGGTCTTTATCGTCGGCTTTTATTGCCGGCGGTATGTCCGTGGAGTAGCCGACTTCATGTCGGGAGGGCGGGTGGCGGACCGATACCTGCTTTCGATCGCGGGCGGGGAGATGCAGGCTGGAGCGGTCGTTTTCGTCGCCGCATTTGAATATATCTCCCATTCAGGTTTTTCCCTGACCTGGTGGACTTGGCTTACTGGCCCGATTATCTCGATCGTCGGCATTTCAGGATTTGTCGCCTATCGCTTTCGAGAAACGCGGGCGATGACGATGGCCCAGTTCTTCGAGTTGCGATACAGCAAGGCATTCCGGCTGTTCGCGGGTGGTCTCTCTTTCTTCGCCGGAATTCTTAACTTCGGCATTATTCCCGCCGTGGGAGCGCGGTGCCTGGCCTATTTCTGGGGCTTTCCTGAGAATCTCGTTTTCCACGGGATCACCATGCCGACCTACGTCCCGATGATGGGCCTCTTTCTCTCGATCTCCCTGTTTGTGAGCCTCTCCGGGGGATTGGTGACCGTGATGATCATCAATTGCCTGGAGGGAATCGTCTCCCAGATCATCTATCTCTTCATTATCGTCGCCCTCCTCAAGATGTTCGCGTGGCCGCAGATCGTCACCGTACTCCAAGACCGTCCGGCGGGCCAATCCCTCCTCAATCCATTCGATTCGAGTGGAGTGAAAGACTTCAATATCTGGTACGTACTTATGCAGCTGGTGCTGGGTATCTACGGAACGATGGCGTGGCAAAACGCGGCCGGCTACCAAGGGGCTGCTCTTTCCCCTCACGAGGCCAGGATGGGAAACGTCATGGGCCGCTGGAGGGAAATGGGAAAGGGCGCCGTGGTTGTCCTTTTGGGAGTCTGTGCGATGACCTTCCTCAATCATCCTGCTTTTGCTTCAGGTGCTTCCGCCGTGGGCCATGAGGTCGGCCGCATCTCCGATCCAAATGTGCAGAATCAGATGCAGGTGACCATAGCCGTCTCTCATCTGCTCCCGATTGGCATCAAGGGGGGGCTTTGCGCGATTTTTCTGATGGGCATCTTTGGCGGCGATGCCACCCATCTCCACTCATGGGGCAGCATCTTTGTCCAGGATGTCCTGGTCCCGCTCCGCAAGAAGCCCTTTGGGCCGAAGCAGCACATTTTCGTTTTGCGCTGTTCGATAGCCGGAGTCGCCCTTTTCGCCTTTCTCTTCGGAACATTCTATCGCCAGGTCGATTATATCGTCATGTGGTGGGCCGTGACCACGGCTATCTATGTAGGAGGGATCGGCTCGGCGATCCTTGGAGGACTCTATTGGAAAAAGGGGACGACGGCTGGTGCGTGGGCGGCTCTCCTTACGGGTTCCACTCTTGCCGTCTCGGGGATCATCGGACGGCAGCTCGACTCCCAATTTCCGCTTAATGGCCTTCAGATCTTTTTTGGTGCCATGCTGGCCTCCGTTTTTCTCTATGTCGTGGTCTCGTTGCTGACGAACAAGGAAGACTTTGACATGGATCGGCTGCTCCATCGCGGAAAGTATGCCCCGGCTCAGGAGAGGGGCATCGTTCCCGCCACGGAGCCGCCCTGGCTGGAGAGATTGATCGGAATCGATGGGAACTTCACGAGGGGAGACAAGTGGATTGCGGGGGGGTTCTTTGGCTGGAGCATGTTCTTGTCCGGCATCTTTGTGCTCGGGACGCTGTGGAATTGTTTCTGGCGGTGGCCGAGCTTCTTCTGGCCTGTGTTTTGGCATGTCGTCGGGGTTGGGTTTCCGGTTTTCTTTGCCCTGGTCACCGGCGTTTGGTTCACGTGGGGGGGAATTCGCGGCATCCGCCGCTTTTTCAAGCGGCTCCGGAGCGAGCAGGTGAACAGTCTCGACGACGGGACGGTGAAAAATCACCGAAATCTGGACGAGGTTGCCTGAACTTTCTTTTATGAAACTTCTAAACGGTCTTGCCCCGGGACAAGTGCTCCAGCGCCGCGATTCCAGCGGTGCCTTTGCCCTCCTTGTTGGCACCACGTTGGAAACCGGCGTCATTGTTGCCACGATCAAGAAGAGAGGAGGCCCCCTTCGGGGCTGGAAGGAGCGTCGGGTGGGGCGAGCGGAAAAGGGAAAGTTCACCGCCCGACTTGAGGGCATTCCTACGGGCGGCCCCTATCGTCTTGAACTTCGAGTCAAGGGTGGGAGAGAGGTGGTGCTCATCCCCTCCTTTTTTGTCGGCGACGTTTGGGTGCTCGCCGGGCAGAGCAATATGGAGGGGTGCGGAAACCGGGAAGGAGCGGCACGATCCCACCCCTTGATCCATTCGTTCTCCATGCGTCGCGAGTGGCGGCTGGCGGTCGAACCGCTTCACGTCAAGGCCGAGTCTCCCGATCCATGTCATAGCGACCGGCAATGCACGCGGCAGGAAGCAGAACGGCAGCGCCGCAAGGAGCGGAAGGGCGTCGGACCGGGACTTTATTTTGCCCATGAAATGTTGAAACGCTCCGGGATCCCGCAGGCCCTCATCTGCACGGCTCACGGTGGAACCTCCATGACGCAGTGGGATCCGGCTGAAAAGCGGAAAGAGGGGGCCTCTCTCTACGGTTCGCTGCTCCTCTCGGTCCGGGGCACCGGGCAGCCCGTGGCAGGGGTTCTCTGGTATCAGGGGGAGAGCGATGCCACGGACGTCGATGCCCTTCTTTACCGAGAACGGATGAGGCGGCTTGTTGCCGCTACGCGGCGCGACCTAGGCCAACCCCGCCTCCCATGGGTTATTGTCCAGATCGCGCGCGTCTTTGATCAGGGCGCGAATAAAATTGCCTGGAACCGGATTCAGGAAGAGCAGCGTATCCTGCCCGACAGAATCGTTCGTCTGGAAACCGTCTCCGCCATCGACCTTCCCCTTGACGATCACATTCACATCGGCGCCGAGGGCCACCTGCGACTTGGCGCGCGGCTGGCGCGGATCACCGATCTTCTCGCCTGCGGCAATCGCCGGGAAGTCCGTCCGCCCCGGCTTAAAGCCATCGGCGTTCCCCGGCACGACCCTAAAACCAACAGCACCGTCGTCGATGTTCGTTTCGACCATGTCGTTGGAGGACTCCGCGCCCAAGGTGAGCCGAATGGTTTCGCTCTCGTTGATGCCGACGGAGAAAAGATCGATATCATTTACAAGATTGCCCTCCTCAATGCCACGGCGCGTCTTTATCTCAAGTCTCCTCCAGATAGCCTGGTCCGTCTTTCCTACGGCCACGGTCTTACACCGGTTTGCAACATCACGGACGATCGGGATTTTTCCGTTCCCGTCTTCGGCCCGCTCGCGTTTCAGAAACCGCGAGCCGATCTCCCCTTCATTCTGCGGTGGAAAAAGACCGGCGTGCTGCCTGCCGCCCGTCCTCTTTCTGAGATCACCTTTCCGGATATCGAGGCCTGGGAAGCGACCGTCCACGATTATTTCCAGAATCCCTATTCAGGCCTTGTTAATGAGCATGCCTTCTGGAAAGGCAAGAGCGGCCACGCTTTCTTCGCCTCCCGGATCGACCTTCCCGAACCGATGAAGCTCGAGGTTCTCATGGGCTATGATGGTCCCTTCCGTCTTTGGATTGACGGACAACCCTTCTTCACCGACATCAACGGGATCAATCCCTGCATCGCAGACCAAAGCAGGAAGAAGGTGCGGCTCGCCCAAGGTATCCACACCCTCCATATTGCGATGGATATCAACAGAGGTCTGGCTTGGGGATTCATGCTGCGTTTCCGCCGCCTCGGCCTTACTCCGACCCAAATCCGATCGAAAAACTTCGTCCAGCCCACCTACTCTACTTGATCCACATGCCTGCCCCTTCCATCCGATTCGACCTTTTCCCCGGAGGTGTCTCTCGCGCCGTCACGCTGAGTTACGACGATGGCGTCGTCGAGGACCGCCTCCTTGTAGAGATTCTTAACCGCTACGGTCTGAAGGGATCCTTCCATCTCAACTCGGGTCTCCTGGGCCGGGAGAAAAATCTCCGGCGGGACGAAATTGCTTCCCTTTTCCAAGGGCACGAAATTTCGGCCCACTCGGTCACCCATCCCCATCTCGACTCAATTCCCCGGGAGGAACTCGCCCAGCAGATTTTGGAAGACCGCCGCACCCTTGAAGCTCTGGCGGGATATCCGGTGCGGGGGATGTCCTATCCATACGGCACCCACACCCCCTATGTCCTCGCCGCACTTCCCGCGCTGGGTATCGAATACGCTCGCACCACCGAATCGCACGGCCAGTTTCACATCCCGGAGAACCTTCTCCTCTGGCATCCAACGTGTCATCACAACGATGACCTTTCGGCAAAGACCGAGGCCTTCTTCACCCAAAATGCGAAGGGGAGGCTTCGTCTCCTCTATGTCTGGGGCCATAGCTACGAGTTTCCCCGGAATAATAATTGGGACATGATTGAGCGTTTCGCGGAACGTGTGGCGAAGGAGGGAACGGCTTGGTGCGCCACGAATATCGAAATCGCAGACTATCTCCGCGCCCTGCGCCAGCTTCGCTCCAATGTCGATGGGACGCAGGTTCAGAACCTCTCCCACCTTTCGATCTGGATTACTTGGAACGACGAGCCTCGGGAAATCCCGGCAGGAGCCACTGCGACCTTGCAATGACGGCTTGAATCGCGGGCAGGATGCTTTGTTTCCTTAAAAAGAGGGTAGATCGAAAAATCTTCGATTTCCCGGAGCATGCCCTGCAGTGGGTTATACATAAAAAAAAGCAATTGATATTTTTGCCTTGATGGTGGGACTTAATTATTATATGAAACGATTCAATGAAAAAACCAACGAGCTTCCTGGATCGAGGTGTTGCCAGGATCATTTCGATAGCGGTGATTATGGCGACTGGATTTTTGATGGTAGGTCCGGCTCAGGCCGACCAGGAAATCGCCACCTCGGCGGATGGTTTCGTTGATTCGATCGGAATTGGCACCCACATTACCGACACCGGAAGCGATTACGCGCCTGGCGCCAACTATAACACCCTGCAAAGCATGCTCATCGCGCTCGGAGTGCGGCACATCCGGGCCGACATGCATGTGCAAATCGCCAACGTTTTCCCGTCTCGCATCGATACAATTTACACCGATTACGGCATCAGCTCGGATATGGTCGGACAGCGCATCGCCACCGATATCTCCATGCCCAGCCAGATATCCCTGGCGCTGAATCATCCCTCGATCGAATCGATGGAAGGCATGAATGAGCCCGATGCGGGCAGCCACGCGCCCTATTCGTACACCGCGCTCAACGGCACTACCTATACCGACGTCCCCCCCTATAGCTATCCGGCAACGCAGGCCATGCAGAACGATATCTACACCCAGATCGCCGGCGCCAAGCCGGTGCTATCGCCGGCGGCCTCCGATCCCGTGCTCGAGCGGTTCATCCTGCCGTTCAACTGCGACATCGAATCCATGCACAGTTATCCCCAAGGCCGGATGCCGACCGGCTTCGGGCTCGATAGCGATTTCATCCCGGGCATCGACGTCCTTTCCACCGGCGCCACGCTCTTGCCGCTTTACGCGACGGAGACCGGCTACCAGACGTCCACCTTGAATTCGCCGCCCTACTCCAGCCAACTGGCCCAGGCAAAATACACGCTGCGGACGCTGGGCGAATATTACCTTCGCGGTGTTGCGCGCACCTACCTTTACGATCTCGTCAACGACGGCACCGACCTCACCAATCCCGAGGACAACTGGGGTCTGATCAATTATAATCTCACGCCGAAGCCGGTCTACACTTGCGAGCAGAACCTGATTTCCATCCTGAAGGAAAAAAGCTGGAACACCACTTCGCTGGTCTGGGGTGGCCAGGCCGATGCCAATTTTGCGCCCGGCTCGCTCGATTACACCCTGGTGGGGGCGCCGGAACAGGTCCATCATATCCTGTTGCAGAAAACCAACGGCGCTTTCTATCTGCTGCTTTGGCAGGAAATTCCGAGCTATGACACCGGCGTCACCCCGCCCGTCGACATCACCAATCCCACCGTGCCGGTGACGCTGCAAGTCAACACGCCGATCAAGGAGATCGACGTCTACGATCCCTCCAGCAGCACTACGCCGACCAACACCTACACCTATCCCTCCACGCTGAACCAGCCGGGCTCCGTCACCCTTAACGTGGCGGATCAGGTGATGATCGTGCAGTTGACTCCCGCCGCCACCGGTTCTCCCTGGGCGCAGACCGATATCGGTTCTCCCGCCGCTGGCAGTGGCGCTCCCGCCGGCGGCTTTTTCGGCGAGGGACTGGCTGGCAGCTACTTCCAGACCTACTCCTCCAGCGGCCCCCAAGGGTTCGCTAATGAGGTCATGCAGCGGGTCGACCCCAGTATCAATTTCTCCTGGGGCCATACGCCTCCGATCACCACCACGGGCACCACCTTCGGCGTCCGTTGGACGGGCCAGGTCGTGCCGGTAGTGACTGGCGCGTACACGTTCACCACGCAATGTGATTCCGGCGTGGTCCTGACGGTCAACGGCACCGCGGTGATCAACCGATGGTACAGCGGTGGTCCGGGCGGGGTGCTCACGAGCTCGACGGTTTCCCTTACGGCGGGTCAGGCCTACGATATTGAGTTCGATACCTGGCACTCGACGACCTGGTGCACCGCCGGATTGCAATGGAGCTGCCCTTCGCTCAATGGCGGGGCATTGACGACCCTTGTCCCCTCTAACGGTTGGAACGTTGCCGGTGCGGGGAGTGATATTTGGGGTACGTCCGATCAGCTTCATTATCTCTACCAGCCGGTCACTGGCAACGTCACGGTCACCGCGCGCGTGGCTTCCATTGCAAACCTCTATAACAATAACACCAAGGCGGGCGTGATGATTCGCCAGGACCTTACGGCCGGCGCGGCGAATGCCTGCGTGGTGGCGACTAACACGGCTGGCATCAACTTCCAGTACCGCATCGCTGCGGGCGGCATCACGGCGGACGCCACCGTAAGCGGTGTGGTGCCGCCTTATTGGGTGCGGTTGGTACGATCGGGCAGTAACTTTTCCGGCTACACGTCGCCCGACGGTGTGACCTGGACGCAGCTCGGCAGCGCGGTGACGATCTCCATGACCGGTACCGTTTATGTCGGTCTGCCCGTCTGTTCGCGTTACAGCAACCCGGTGGTCCCGGCCCAATTCGACAATATTTCGATCACTTATCCCACGGTCTCGATTCAGGCGACCACGCCACTCGCCTCGCGCAGTCCCGCGACCAATGGAGTCTTTACGGTGACCCGCACCGGCGGCACGACTGCGGCACTGCCGGTCAGTTACACCGTTGGAGGAACCGGCGTAGCCGGTACCGACTACACGACGCTTCCGGGTAGCGTGACCATCCCCATTGGGTCATCGACCGCGACGGTGAACGTGGTGCCGATCACCACCGGAAAATATCCGGCCAATGTGACGGTTCAGGCCACGCTGAGTGCCAACACTGCGTATAACATTGGTGGTCCGGCCAGCGACACGGTGCAAATTCCCAGCGGCAACATTCTGGCAAATTTCGAGAGCGGGTCGCTTACCGGGTGGACGGCCCAGGCCCAATCGGCGATATCGGTCGTCACCAGTCCGGTCGATCCGCTCTACGGCGGCACGCACGCGATGAAGTGGATCTTTACCGATATCGGCATACCATACACCAACGAAGTCAACTACAGGTTCTCCTCCGCGCAGGATTGGACCAAAGCCAAGACGTTGACCATCCGAATTGCGGCCGACGCGGGAGATCCCGCCAGTGACATAACGCAGCCATTGTGTGTTGATCTTCTCACGCCTTCCGGCCGATTTACGGGCGGGACGGTCGATACCATGGTGTTCGACGGCACGACCAACTGGCGGACCCTCACGATCCATCTCGATAACGTCAATCTAACCAGGTTGGTGCGAAACCAGATCACCGGCATCAAGCTCTACGTCAATGGCTATCAGTTCAGCGGGACCGCCGCCGCTCCGGTGCAGCATGTCTGGTATCTCGACAATATCATGACGCAGTAGTCGTCGGTTCGTCATCTGTGCAATATTACGATTTAAATATGTCCCGCCTCTTTTGTCTCCTGACTCTGTTTGCGGCCACGCTGTCATCCATCCGCGGTCAAGAGCCCGCGGCGATTGATCCCAATACGTTGCCGGTGAAAATTCAAAGCGAACTCAGCGGCCCGCCCCTGGACGACAGTAAGACCGACCCCAATGTCCCCCACGGCGAGTTCATTGGCGGCACGATTACCAATTCGATTATCTATCCCGGCACGGAAAATAATTTTCAGGTCTATGTGCCCGCCCAATACGATCCGGCCAAGCCTGCCTGCTTGCTGGTGAAGCTTGATGGTCTCGGCAATTCCGAGGGCACGGTATTGGACAATCTCATCGCCAAGAAGGAGGTGCCCGTGCTGATCGGCGTGGGAATCTCTCCCGGAACCATTTTCAAGGATCCTCCCGGCACGCCGAATCGTCATGCGCTCCGTTTCAACCGTTCCTACGAGTTCGACAGCCTCAACGATCATTTCCCCGACTATGTGCTGAAAGAGTTGCTGCCCGCTGTCCAAAAGCTCAAGACCAGGGACGGACGCGCCATCGTGATTTCCGCCGACGGCAACGATCACGCCGCCACCGGCGCGAGTACGGGCGGCATCGGTTCCTTCACCCTCGCCTGGCGGCGGCCGGATCAATTCACTCGCGTTTACGACGTGATTGGCACCTTCGTTTCCATGCGCGGCGGCCACGAGTATCCGGCTCTGATCCGCAAAACCGATCCCAAGCCAATCCGCATCTTCCTGGAGGATGGCTCCGCCGATGCTTGGAACCCCCTCTTTGGCTCCTGGTACGAAGCTAATCTAAATATGGAGTCGGCTTTAAGCTTCGCCGGCTACGATGTGGCCCATGCCTGGGGGACCCACGGCCACGATGGGAAGCCCGGTGCAGTGATCTTCCCCGACGTGATGCGTTGGTTGTGGCGAGATTATCCCGCACCCGTCAAGGCGGGCGTTTCGAAGAATACCACACTCCAGGAGATCCTCGTGCGCGGCGAGGGGTGGAACAGGATTCCGCATGACTTTCAATCGGCGGCCGGGTTGGCTGCCGATGATAAGGGTGAGGTCTATCTGAGTGACGCCCCTGCCGCGACAATCTACCGGCTAGGCTCCGACGATCAGCCCAATATCTTCTTGGATAAGGGACCGACTGTCGTCGGAGAGGCCTTCGGCCCGGATGGCACGCTCTACGGGGTGGTGCCGGGCGAAAAGAAAATCGTGGCGATTGATCGGCAGGGAGCCACCCGCCCTTTGACCGAAGGCATCGCCGGGCACGGCATCGTTGTTACCCATGATGGCACGCTCTATGTCAGCGAACCCGGCGAGCATTCCGAGATGCCGAGCCAGATTTGGCAGATTAAGCCGGATGGCAGCAAGAAGGTAATCGACCAGGGACTGTCCTCGGCCTCCGGCATCGCCTTCGCAACCGATGGCACTCTTTTCTTCGCCGCCGAGAGCACCACCAAATGGATCTATAGCTACCTCGTCCAGCCGGACGGCACCGTCACCGACAAGCAGCCTTTTTTTTGGCTGCACATGACCGATATTCCCAACGATAGCGGCGCCGAAGATTTGGCGGTCGATACCCATGAAAATCTCTACGTGGCCACCCGCATGGGTATCCAGGTCTGCGACCAGCAGGGACGGGTGCGGGCCATTCTGCCGCTGCCCAATCCGTGTGGTCCAATACGCAGTCTATGCTTCGGTGGAGAGCATTTTGACATCCTCTATGTCACCGACGGTATTCAGGTCTTCAGGCGCAAGCTATTGGTGCCGGGCTATGCCCCGTGGGCCCCACTTGTCGCCTATCCCAGCAAGGGAGGCGCTTGAAGTCCGGTATGAGGTTTCGGAGATAGTTGCTCGTCGGGCTCTTAGGAGGGCTGGAAACAGGGGGGGCCATTAATCTCGAGAACCTCTGCGGCCCCGGTCCGGCGAATCGTGGTGGGAGATTTGCTCGCCCCCGGCATTGGTAAGGCCCTCGCTCCAACGCTGTCGCTTCCGCCCCGTGGGTAAGTTGGCTTTGACTCGGCCAGACAGATTGATACCAAGAGTATCAATCATAATTCACCCCTCTCCCGGGCACTATAGCGTCTTCAAAAACTTGGAAATTTCCCTGGCAGCCAACCGGTTGGTAACGGGGGTCCAATGAATCCCATCGCTCGAGATGATTTTTTCCTGGCCGAATCGACGCATCCAAGTTCGGCTAAGTTCTTCAAAGTCCACCAAACGCAGATGATATTTTTTTGCGATCCCCTTCGTCAAAGCCCTGTATTCGCCGATCACCTTATCCAAGCCGCCTTTTGAAATAAAATAGGGATCCGTGGCCGTGGCGTGGAGGGAATCAACCAGGGCAGGGAAGACGGCCAAGATACAATCTCCGCCTCTCGCCTTGATTCGATCGATCATCTGTTCGAGATAGTTTTTGAACTCTTCGGGCGATACCCGGCGGTCGGGATTGTTTACCGGGTCGTTCCCTCCAAACTCAAGGATGACCACTGCTGGTAAATGAGGATCAACATCCCTCTGAAAACGAGCCAGTCCTTCGGCGGAAGTGTTTCCGTTTTCGCCCGCATTGATCCATTTTATCGCCGGCTTGCGTTTGGCAAGCAATTCAACCCAGCCCTGGCCTTCTGGAACGCCATAGCTTCTGGTAATTGAATCGCCGAGGACTACGACGGACATAAGATTCCGTGGAGAGATGATCCGTCTTTTTTGCGGTCTTTTCCTCACCCGCTTTATGAGTTTTCCCTTTTTAGTCATGATGAGTGCGAGACGGCGTGTTTATGAAAAGCAGGCGTCACCATTTTGTGCAAACATCCTAGGTAGGTCGAGTCCTTGCCGATACCCTATTCTTGCGTTCGATCAACCATTCTTGCTTTAAATTAGCTTCTGAGCTCTACCTGAGAGGCCTGTCGCCATTCTTCTCCAGTTTTTCACTTTTCAATTTCTGGAAAAAGATTGGCCAGCAAGATTAGCTGTAAACAGCTTCCGTTCTCGCGATGGCCCGTGGTTTGGCATCGGCACGAAAACTGGAAGGGGTTATTGCCGGCACTGCGGCCTCCGGCTCCTCGTCACTTTCGGCCTTTGGAGGTTTAACCCGCTGGGCACTTATAAGCGACAAGGTGAGCGCCAGAGCCGCTTCCTGTTTGATCTCTTCAATGTCCACATGGCGGATGGACGCGGCATACCCGGCCCAGCACCGGCGCCAAATCGGTCGTAGCGCCCTTGCCGTACGACTGAGCCACTCCTTGCGATGGCAACAGTGGTTTCCTTCGCGTCCTACTGCCAAGCTGCCTCCGTGATCCAGTATCCCTTTGGTATCCACTTTGGGACGTAATTGGCGCGCTTACTTGCGCTTATGTGCGCAACCCCAACGGAGGGCTTAACTTCTCAAACTGCTGACCTGCCGACCCTTGGGAGGTAAAAGTCGGGAGCCGGTTGTCGGGTTCGAACCGACGACCAGCGGTTTACAAAACCGCTGCTCTACCACTGAGCTAAACCGGCATTTTGAGAGCTGCTGCTGCTTCTGAAGTTTGCAATTTTATGATCCATGGTAAAGCACGAGGGTAGGATCCATAAAAGGTCATTGGAAACGGCGGACGTCCAGAGCGCAAAGAATAACCTGAAAGATTTCGTAAAGGAAGTTGAAAGCAAGGATGACGCTCTCC
Source organism: Methylacidiphilales bacterium (assembly GCA_026225555.1). GTDB lineage: Bacteria > Verrucomicrobiota > Verrucomicrobiia > Methylacidiphilales > UBA1321 > JABDGH01. The sequence continues at coordinate 10 of JAMFSY010000113.1, read as the reverse complement.
CTGACGTACT
>JAMFSY010000016.1 GCA_026225555.1 Methylacidiphilales bacterium | reverse complement strand
GTATTTCCTCCGTCTTTACCAACAGGGACGCCTGGCCGGCATTTTCTGGTACGTCTGGAATGAACCGGATCACGATTCCATTTATCGCGGCAACGTCCTGATGGAAGCCGGCAAACAAGCCATCGCCCCCATGCCCGCACACTAAGGCAGACACCGGCATCACTTTGAGTAAGTCGACACTGGCCAAGATCGAAATTCAACTTCGTTGCCTTACCGATATTGAATTGTTCATTGTCGCGGGTCCCCTTCGCGTGAAGGTCAAGGAGCTGTTTCCTAATCGACTGAAGCATTTTTAGTAACGGCGTCAATCAAGGCTGCCGTTATTCAACTTCCTACGTTCGTGAGAGCGATGTCTCTTTTTCCGGGGTCAAATCACTGAGAGGCGATTCTGCCTAACCTTGAGGTGACGTCCTTGACTGGACGGTTGACGCTGTTCATGGGCGTCCGGTCCTGGGCGGCAAGGCCGCCGCGGGGTCGGGTGATGGTTGAAGAGAATTCGGTTCAGGGTGCATCGTTGCCGACGGGAGCCTGGACCCGCGTGGCCGGAATGTCCTTGGTGTCGACCGGCGCGGGAAACACCGAGTCCTTCATTACGGGAGCGAGGGCTGGCGAAACCTGCGGGAGGGCGGTCGCCGCATCGACGTCCGGCCCAAGGCTGGTGCGCCGTTTTTCCCCCTCGTTGGCGGCGAACTGATCGGCATCGGTGTCGATCACCGTCGGCTGGATCATGATGATGAGCTCCTGCCGCTGCTTTTGCCTGTCGGTGTCCTTGAAGAGATAGCCGAGACCGGGGATGTCGCTCAGCCACGGGACGCCCGAGGTGGTGCGCTGCTTGGTATCGGAGATGAGTCCGCCGATCATGATGGTCGATTTGTTCGGAACGGTGACCTCGGTGTTGATCTCCTGGGTGAGGATGGTCGGAATCTCGTTTCCGCTGATCAGCGTGTTGGGTCCGAGGCTGTTGTTGGTCTGGCGGATCTTCAGGGTGACCTGATTACTGGCGTTGATGAGCGGGATGATGTCGAGCTGGAGCAGCACGTCCTCATAGGTGATGCTGGAGGTGGTCGCCAGGGTGTTTCCCCCGGTGAAGCCCGAGGTGGTGTTGCTCGGCACGGGCACCTGGCTGCCGCTGGCGATGACGGCGAGCTTGTTGTTGGTGGTGTAGACGCTGGGCCGCGAAATGACCTTGAGGTTGCTGGTCGTCTCCAGCGCCCGCACATAGGCATCGAGAGTATTGCCGATGGCGCCATAGATGTTCAGCCCGGAAAGCAGGGGAAATCCGGTCGATGTGATGAGCGAGGACGGCTCCGGAATCAGCGCGGAGCCGCCGCTCACCGTGTTGGGCGTGAGGCTGCTGGTCCCGATGCCGTGGTGGAATTTCTGGAGCAGATCGACCCCGAAATCGGTGTCGTTGTTGACGGTCAGTTCGCCGATGACGGTGGCCAGGTAGACTTGGAGCGGCTTGCGGTCGAGCACATCGATCATGCTGAACACCCGCTCGACGGCGTCGCCCGAACCGTAGATGAGGATCGAATTGGAGCGGTTGTCCGCCATGATCCTCGTGCGACCAATGGTCACCACGGTGGGAACATCGTTTTCGGTCGGACTTTGCAGCGGCGGCGTGATGGCGGTGACGTTCCCGCTCCCACCTCCGCCGTAGTTGCCGCCCGGATTCGTGTTGTTGTTGGGGACCGGGGGCGTTGGGTTCTGCACCTGGTTGGTGGCACTGCCAGAACTGGCGCCGGGCGCGCCGGACGCGCTGCCCTGCGCCTGCTCCTGTTCTTCCTTACCCTGGGCGACGGCCGCCTCCAAGCCAGGAAGGATATTTTGGGCGAGCACATAGTGGAGTTGCCGGACCCGCGGGACCGCGAAGGCGTCGGCCCGATCGAGGCGGTCGATCATTTTTCGGAGATAGGGCATGTTGACCGGGCGCGTGATGATCACGAGCTCGTTGCTTCGCGGGTCGGCCTCGATCTGCACCGAACCGGAGAGCAGGCTCCGCTCGTTGGAAAGGGGCTTGTCGTTGCCCAGCTCGGGAGGAACGATCACCGGGTTCGCCGGACCGGTCCCCGGAGCCGCTGCCGCGTTCGAGCCGGTATCTCCTTTATCTTTCGGGTTGAGCAGTTTGTTCATCAGGTCAGCCGTTTTTTCGGCATCGGCCCGGTTCAGCGGGACGTACTCGGTGTCCACCTTGGCCGGGGGCACGTCGATCAGCTCCTTGAGCTTGATCAATTGCCGGATCACGCTGGCGTTCTCGGTCAGCACCAACGCCTGGGCGCTGGGCGCCATGGTGTAGGCGCCGTAGGCATGCTCCGGCACGTTGTCGGTGAAGATCGCCTTGGCCTCCTGGGCGCTGATGTAATTGAGCGGCATGTAATAGCTGACCACTTCGTCATCGGCCGGCAGCTCGGAGGCACTGGCGAAGACGTTCAGTCCCTCGCTCCGCGGGTTTTTGTTGGTGCCGACGGTGATGACCTTCGTCGTGTGATCGTCGACCGGTATCAGGGCAACGCCATTGAGGAGCAGGGTCGCCTCGATCATTTTCAGCATGTCATCCTGACTGAGTCCGGCGGCATTGATGCTGACGGGAGGAACACTGGCAAGATTGGTGTCCCGGATGAGACGCTTGCCGGAAAGCTGCTCATAGACGTCCAGGATCGAAGTGACGGGGGTGTTTTGAAAATTCGAAAATTCCGGTGCGCCCACGTTCTGGCCGTAAGCCGGCACCCCGGTCCTTGCCGCTAGCGCAGCCGACAGGATAACGGAGAGCAAAAAAGTCCGGCGAAGAGTGGGAAGCGTTTTCATGGGGGGAGACGGGTTGTTTCTCCTTGGGGGGAGATCGGTTGGACGGCGGACTAGGGGGACGGGGTCGACGGTTGAGTGGTTTGGGGTTGAAGCCGGATATGCCGGCGCAGATGGACGGACGGCGGCGCCTCAGCGTCGCGCAAGGCCTCCGGCGAACCGGGCATGGCGATCTGCTGGGTCGCCACGGGAGGCCCTCCTGCGCCTGCGGCCGCAGGACCGGCCGGAGGCGACTCCAGCCGGAGCGTGAGCGATTCGCCGTTCCGGAGAATGACTGCGGTCGCCGCACTGGAAGCCGTGGCCGGGTTGATGGCGACCAATCGGAGTCCGCGCTGCGGCTTGTCGCCGAAAAGGAGAAAATGTTCCTGACTCTTCTTGTCGATCAGAGTGGCATAGGAAATATTTTTGAATCGGCAGACGCCGACCAGTGCGTACTCGGCCGACTGAACCGGATTGGCGTCCGGGGTGGCGACGGTAAACGGCGAGTCGTTCCAAAGGATATCGTAGCGCGAGATGGTGTAGCCGGAGCCCGGCAGGCGGTCCGTCTGATCGAGGGCGCGCCCGGCCAGAGGCAGGGCCAGGGCGCCAAGGCAAAAGAGGCGAAGAAGGGAAGCGAGCGTTTTCATGTCAGGGTCCGGGTCGGAAGTAGCGGCCGATACGCAACGTGCAGACCATCGATTTTTCGTCATCGTCGGCCTTGAGGGAAAACTCGGGCACGGCGTAGAAATTCTCCGGCTTTTGCAGGTCAACCAGCCACTGGCAGAGCCCCTTGATGGGCCCCTTGATTTTGAGGGAGATGTTGACGCAGGTGCCGCCGGGGCTGTGCTGGGCATCTCCCAGGTTTTGGTCGAGGACCTCGAGGTTCTGGTCCCGGGCTCCCTTGAGCACCGTCTCCAGAACCTGCGCCTTGGTGCTGTCCTCTTCGGTCATGACTGGTTCGTGTTGCGCGATCCAGGCCTGGCGCTCGGCCCACAGATCCTCCTTGGTCAGCGCGAATTGGGCGTCGGCCTTGTCGGCGTGCAATTCGGCGTAGCGGAGATCGAGCTTGCTCTGGCCTTGGGAAATCCAGCTGTACCCCTCAAAATTGGCGATGCCAAAAAGGAGGGCCAGAAACAAGGCGCCGAGGATCTTTTCGTTGCTCTTTTTCATGATCAGTTTGAGGCGGGGGTTCCCTCGATTTGGAATTGGGCGAGATCGTTGGGCAAAAGGTGAGGCGGGGCCATTTGCCAGGTGTAACCGGCGAAGGCGGGTTCCTTTTTCAGTGCGTCGAAAAATTGGAAGGCAGCGGCGACGTTCTTGGCTTCTCCCTTGATAAGGAGATGGTTGGTCTGCGTTTCGAACAGGGTCAGGTGGAGCTGGTCCTTGGGAATCGATTTCGCCGTGTGATAGAGCAGTTCGACCGGATAGACTTTTTCATCGATGGCCGATCGCAGATCGCTCCATGCATCTTCGCTGGATTGGAGCGCGGCGAGATGAGGCGCATGTTGGTTGGTCCATTGCTCCAGGTCATGGACCTTTGCCGAGGTGATCCAGAAATGGGCCACCGTCCAGCCGACCCACATCACATAGAGCAGCGCCACGAGCAGAATCGCCCGAAAACGCCAGCGCCAGGCTTCCCGGCCCTGCCGGGCTTCCGTGACGGCCGGCGGGACCAGCTTCCAAGGGGAAGAAGGAAGGCGCGGGGTGGGCCGCTCGTCCTGAACGACTGGCAGGCGGAAGATTTCGAGCGCCGCCAGTTCGGCAGGGGAAAGGCCGGCCCAAACCACCAACTGACGCAAAGGAGCCAGGATTCGGTGCTGCTCCAGGCCGAGCAAAAGGCAGCGCAGATTCTGGAGGAGACGTTCCCCCACTTCGTTTTCCCCCAGCGACTGGAAATAGGCCAGGTTGGGCCCCCGCGTGACAGCGGCCACGATTTGATCGTGTTCCCGCCAGAGCGTGAGGGAATCCTCGGGCAGCGGCAGGTAGCGCGCGGAAAGATCGAAGCCTTTGTATCCGTCCGGCTGGAATTCTTCGGGAAGGCCTGCGGGCAGTACGCCCACGGTGATCAGGGTGCGTCCTTCCACCTCCCCGGCCGGGGCCGAATCGAAAATGGCCGTGCCGCCCCGCGACTGCAAGCCGCGCAGTTCCAGCTGGAGGGGAACCACGCCCGCGAGTTGGGGCAGGTCCGAGTTCGGCAACCAGAGTGGCTGGCAATTAACCTGGGCCACCGGAAGGGCCAGGGTTCCGCCCCGCCGCCACGGGTTTTCGGCAGGGGTCGCACACGTCAGAACACATTCCGTCTGGGCGGCGCCGACAATCCAGGCCTCCCAGGGCTCGGCGCGGGTAGGCCCGGGAAGGAGCACGGGTGTCTCGCCCTTATTCAGGGTACGGACTTTGGATTTCAGCGTTCGAGCCATACGAGGTATTGCACCGGTGAAGACTTGAGTTTAGTCACGGTGGAGATGGTGACCTGCACGCCTCCGACCCGTCCGGTGCTGCGCACCCGGCGGTAGGGATCGGTCAGCTCGATCTGGCCGCCGAGGGCCTGCATCTGCAGGTCGCTGATGCCGAGTTCCCCTTGAAAAACGAGAAGGTTCTGGACCGGGACATCGTCCGCGGTTCCCGCGATGCCGTCGCCTCCATTGCGGGTGGACACGAACGATTCGACCCGGTCCGGATCGAGGCTGAAGACAGCGGCAATCAGATCGGCCGGGGCCTCGGTGATGTCGAGCGGACCATTGCTCCAGAGCGTAAAACTGTTCCTCCAGTTCGGATTGGTCTTCCTGACTTCGTCCATGCCCATGACCTGCGCCACCTCATCGAGGGAAACGAAGGGAAGGCCGCTCGGGCGCTGGGACAGGCCGGCCTCGGCATAATTGTCGGCCTTCGCTCCGTGCATGCTTGGGATATTTCCGGGAGTAATCCAGTCGTAGAGGCAATCGGCGACATGGTCGGCGGCGGCGAGATCGAGCCCCCATCGCTTGAAAAGATTCACCAGGATCTCGCGGTGGCCGCTCTGCAGGATGAAATTAAGATTGAGGCGGGAACCCTCGCTCTCGAACGTGACGGAGAAGCTGCGCCCGGACGCGGGCTCTCGGGAAAGGACCGGATCGTTTTTGAGCAGCAAGGGCTCGGCGCCGAAAGCCAAGCCGGTCATGGCCAGGGCGTGGGCTTCCATTTCCTTTCCCGCCCGAATGGTATTTTCGAGGGAAAGTTCGAGCAGCCCGACGACGCCGACGACCGCCAGGCCGATCAAGATGATGCACCAGAGGACGAGAACGAGGGCCGAGCCGCGCCGGCCAGCAGAAGGAAGCTCAACCATTGGAAGAAAGAGTGGAATAGGCCGGTGGCGCAGTGAGAGGCGGAAGCCAGAAATCGATTATTCTGGGGCGCCGGTCCCCGCCGATCTGAAGGGACAGCTCGACGATGTTGGGTCGGGTTCCTCCGGTCCAGGCATCGGTCCAGCGGGTGTCGTGGAATCCGAGAAATTTCCAGGTAACGGTACGGACGTCCCGGATGAGCGGAGTCCAGTTCAGTCCCGCATCGTCAGCGGACACGGCTCGATCAAAAACGGTGACGGCCTGGGGTGCGCCGGAACCGGACCGGGCCAGACGAACGGTGTAAAGACCGTTGGCCTGAATCTTCGCATCGACGGCGGTAAGAGAGCTATCCGGTCCGAAAATGATGCCGTTCTGGTTGAGTCCTTCGCCAGTGCCGCGCCGGTAGGAGGTGAAGACGCCGGCCTGAGGTAATTGAGTCAGCTCCCGGTTCAGAAATTCCTGAAGAGCCGTCGTGTCATCGGTGCGGTTCTGGCTGTCGCGCAGGATGCTTGAGCTCTTGAGAACACCCAGGACAATGGAATAAATCATCGCCGCCAGCAGGACGAAGATCACCAGAGTAATCATCATTTCGATGAGGGTGAAACCTCTCGTCCGGCGGCGGCCCATGGGAAAAGGAATCAGGCGCTTCATGGCTGGTAGATGACCTCGTTGACGCTCCGCGCCTCCGCTTGCCCCTCCGAGGTCCAGTGTGCCGTGATGGTGGCGCGGTAGAGATTGGCCAGCGTCTGGCCTTTCTGGTCCTTGTCGGCATCGGGCTGCACCATGAGATGGTAGTTCACCCCGGAGCCATCGTCGGCAAGGTCCCGGTCGCAGGGACCTATCTGGGCGTTGTGCAAGAGCGCCAGATGGTTGTTGAGCCCCTGAGTGACGAGAGCGGCATGGTTGCGCAGCCGGTTCGCCTTGAGGCCGGCGTCCAGCGCCATCACCAGCGAGAAACCGACGAGAACGAAAAGGAAAAGAGCGATCAGCAGCTCAAAGAGCACCATACCCTTTCGGCCCTTCTGTGGACGGGGCGGTTTCATGGCAGGTAGCTGGCCTCGCTCTCAACGTTCCCGGTCAGGGCGTTGAATCTCATTTCGAGGAAAGCGGGGCCGCGCGTCAGCCGGATGTGCATGGCCGGGCAAAGGGCGCCGGGCAAGAAAACGCAGGAAAAGGCCGGCATGGGAATCCATTGGGAGGGTTGCCGCGGATTGGGAATCCAAAGCTGGTCGCCCGCATCAAGGGAATGAGACGTCTCGAAACGGGAAGGGTCGCCGGCCGGGGCGGCGTGGCCGGGCGGGGCCCCCAGGGCGTCGTCGTTGGCCTCGCCATTCTGGGCTGAGTGCAGTTCCATGGACCGGCCGCTGACGTTCAGCACGTAGGGCCGTTTTTCGCCGGCGCTCTGCAGCATGGCGGTCCGAACCATCAGCGCGAAAGGGCGGGCATCGCCGCGAAGAAAACTCTCGGTCACGAGCGCTTGGGTGGACGGAAAAATCGCGGCCATCAGGATCGCCATGACCAGGAGAACGATGCAGAGCTCGATCAGGGTAAACCCTGTCGCGTTCCGTTTTTTTCTCGGTCTCCGTGCGTTGATGGCGAAAGTTCCGTTCATGCCGCGGTGTTCTAGGGGTTCTGCGCGGTGGAGGTGGAGGGGGTCGCCTTCCAGTTGCCGATATCGTCATCGGTGTCCGGCTGCCCGTCCGGCCCCAGGGAAAAGACATCGTAAGTTTTAGGGTTGTGCTTGCCCGGGATGCGGAATTGATAGGGATGCCCCCAGGGATCGAGGATGGGGCTATCCATTTCGGCCCGCCAGTTATCGGGGATGGGTTCGGTGGTCGGCTTGTTCCAGAGCACTTGCAATCCCTGTTCGGTGGTGGGCAGCGAACCGGTTTGTGTCTCATAGGCCAGGAGCATCTCCCGGAAGGTGAGCAGATCGCCATGTGCCTTCTGAATCTTGGCGCCCTCGCCGACACCGGTGAGGTGGTAAATGGCGAAGCTCATCAGCAGAGCGATGATCATGAGCACGATCAGCATTTCCATCAGGGTGAAGCCGCGGTGCGAACGGCGGGACCGGCGGAGAAGTGAGAACTTGTTTTTCATGGCGTGGAGGTGGGATGAGCGGCCTGCGAATAGGCGCCGGGGATGGAAAGATCCGGTTCCGGCGTCGGGATGGTCGTGGGTGAGGAGGAGGAATCGGACGAGACGGGCGTAGGCGGCGTATCGCCGGCGTCGGGATAACTGAGTTGCAAAACCACATCCTTGACCGCCAGCGGCAGCGGATTGGCATTGGCCGCGGACGCCGGACCGCTCCCGCTGTCATCCTCGGCCGAAAACTGGAGTGTGTTCTCGCCGGCGAGCAGGAAGGAAACCGGCACGAACGCCGAGCCTTCCCGCCATCCGACGTAAATCGCGGCCGAGGTGGCATCCCGGGGAAAGCCGGTATCGGCCATGTTGGGCACGACCGGTGTGATCGTGCCGACACGGCGTCGGTTCACCCAGACGACCAGATGCTGGCCCCAAGGGAGCCCATTTTCCTTCAGGACGATGCGGCCGCCGATGGGAGCATGGTCGACGTCCACGTCGAATTCGACGCCCTGTTCGATCCGTTGCGGGGTGTCGGTGAGAGGGAGATCGACCAGTTGCCCCTGCCAGGTCTGCCCTTCGTCTTGCGGAGGCTGCCCGTCAAGCGTGTGCGCCAAAAGGGTCGCTCCCGGCGCGGGAATGACGAGGGTTTCGTCGATATCGGGCGCGGCCAAATCCTGGTGCGTCTGAAGCCACTGGAAACGGATGCGTTCGACGCCGAGAGTGGCATCGCCGCTTTGAAGCTCGAGCGTTCCGCCGCCTGCCAGTGTCTCGGGGGAAATGAGCAGGCTGCGCTGGTTGCTCATGTCGATACCCTCGTAAAAATTGCGGGAGAGCGTCTGCGCGCCGTCGGGGCCGTTCCAGACGATCCGCAGGAAACCGCCGTCCTTTTCCTGGAAATAGACGGTGACGAGGAGGGCCGACGTCGCGTCGGGCGGCTGGAGGGGCAGATCCAGGGTGGGAAGTTCGCCGGTGGGAGTCGCGGGATGCCCCAACCAGAAGGGCGTCGCGGCATTGGCCTGGAAGGGCAGCTCCATGCTGAAGGAGGTCGGCGCATCCTGGGCGCGAATCGGCGCGCTCAGGAGAGCGAGGCCGCCGGCGGTGGCCAGCAGGAGGGAAAAAAGGCGCGGTGACATAAAAAGGGACAGGTTATTGGCTCGCCTCGTTCTGCAGGCCGTGAATGGCCTCGAAGATCCCGGACATCATTGACCAGCCGACGAGCAGAACCATGAGGCCCAGCGCCACGGTGATCATCATCGGCACCGCCGTCATCACGCGGTCGATCTGGCGCTGGATCTCCTTATCGTAGCGGACGCCGATCTTCTCCAGGGTCGGGCCGAGTTCCCCGGTCTGCTCGCCGACCTTGAGCAAATCCCGCAGGCTGGCGGGGAAGTGCCCCACCGTCTTCATCGCCCGGGTCAGGGAGGTTCCCTCGCCCACCAGATCGGCGAGGCGCACGAGCTGGCGCCGGTAAAAGACATTGCCGGTGGCGCGAGTCATGAGCTTCAGGGAGCTCAAAAGCGGGAGGCCGTTCTCGAGCAGGTTGGACATGGTCTGGCAGAACTGCGCGAAGAATCCGGCCTGCATGAGTTTCCCGAGCAGTGGCAGGCGCAGCTTGCCCTCGTCCCAGCGCAGACGACCCTTGGGCTGGCGAATGTAAAGAACGAGGCCCGTGACGAGGAGCGCGATGACGGCGCCCACTGGCAGGCCGTAGGTGCGGCAAGTGGAGCTGAGAAAGACCAGGATGCGGGTGGGCAGCGGCATCACGCTGCCCGTCTTGACCAGAAGGCTGGTGATCTGCGGCACCAGGACGGTCATGAAAATCACCACGGCGATAATGCCCGCGATCGCGAGGGCTGACGGATACATCAGGGCGAGTTGGACCCGCCCGCGCAATTCATTCATGGCCACAAGGTGCTGGGCCTGGCGCCTGAGCAGCGGAGCCAGCGCGCCGCTCACCTCGCCGGCGCTGACCATGTTGCAGTAGAGCTCGCCGAAGCTCGGCGAAGCGGCGCCCAGGGCTTCCGAGAAACTGATGCCGTCGCGAATTTTTTCCCGGACAAAGGCCGCCACCGCCTTGACCGGGGAACGGTCCTCGCGATTGGCCATGAGGTGCAGGGCTTGGTCGAGCTGAAGCCCGGCATGGAGAAATTCCGAAAGCTCCTCGGTAAAGAGAACGAGCTGGGCCGCGTTCAGCCGGATGCCGCCCCGGACCGGACCGGCTACCGCCGCTCCCGACCGGCGGCTGGCCCCGGCCTTGCCGTTTTCCTGCTGGAGAAGCAGGTGCGGCCGGATGCGCTCCTGGGAAAGGCGGCGCAGCGCCTCCGTCCGGCTGGAGGCTTCAATTTCGCCAGCCTTGCGCTCTCCCTGCTCACTCAGGGCCTGATAGACAAAGACAGCCATGGGTTCACTCGTCGAGGGTTTCGGCTTTGGAGGCCGTCACGCGCACGACCTCCTCGATCGTCGTCGTGCCGGCGATGACCCGGTTCCATCCATCCTGACGCAGCGGCACCATGCCTTCCTGCAGCGCCTTGGCGCGGAGGATCTCGCTCGATTTACCTGCCGCGATCAATTCCTGAAGGGCCGGGGTGACAAGGCAGATTTCGAACAGAGCCGAGCGGCCCTGGTAGCCGGTGTGCCGGCACCGCTCGCAGCCCACCGGCGCGAAAATCTTGTCGGCGTGCTCAAGGGGAAACCCGATCTGCTGGAGGAAAGCCGGGGGATGCTCGACCGGCCGCTTGCAATGCGGGCAGAGCACGCGCACGAGCCGCTGCGCCAAGAAAGCCCGCACCGAATCCGAAACGAGGAAGGGCTCGACGCCGATATTGACGAGGCGGGTGATGCCCCCCACGGCATCGTTGGTGTGGAGCGTGCTGAAAACAAGATGGCCGGTCAGGGCGGCCTGGATGGCGATGATCGCTGTTTCGGCATCGCGCATTTCACCGATCATGATCACGTTCGGGTCGCCGCGCAGGATGCTGCGCAGAGCCGTGGCGAAGGTGAGATTGATGTCCGCCTTGACCGCGATCTGGACGACGCCGGGCAGCTTGTGCTCGACCGGGTCCTCCACCGTGACGATGCGCCGCTGCTTCGTGTTGAGCATCGACAGGAAGGTATAGAGCGACGTGCTCTTGCCGCAGCCGGTCGGGCCGGTGAGCAGGATGATGCCGTTGGGCAGGGCAATCAGGTCACGAATCGTCTTCTCGGTTTCGGGAGTCAGGCCCAGCTGCGCGAAATCAAACCGATGGCGCGACAAGAGCCGAAGGCTGATGCTTTCCCCGGTCACCGAAGGGATCGAGGCCACGCGGACGTCGATCGGGTGCCCTTCCAGTTCGAGGTTGATGCGCCCGTCCTGCGGCAGCCGGTGCTCGGCGATGTCGAGGTGGGCCATGATCTTGATGCGGGAGATCACGGCGGCCTGCAGCCTCTTGATGTTCGGAGGTACCGGTACTTCGTGGAGGACGCCGTCAATGCGGTAACGGATCTGGAGATCGTCCTCCAGCGGCTCGACATGGATGTCGGTCGCCCGCTCGTCCAGCGCCTCACGCATGATCTGGTTGACGAAGCTCACCACCGACGCCTCCGCATCGTCCCCATCGAGAACATTGACCTCCTGCCTCAGATCGAGGGCCGCATCATCGACATCCCGGCCGGCCAGAATCGCATCGAAGGTTTCCGCCCCGACACCGTAGCCGGACCGGAGTGCCGCCAGGATGGCCCGCCGCGGCGCCACGCACCAGGCGATCGGCTCGTCGATATCGCGGGTAATCGTCTGCCGGGCCAAGAGGTTGAGCGGGTCGTAGGTGAGTAGGTGCAGTTCCATTTCATTGAGCCGCACCGGATAGACCTGGTGCCGCAGAGCGAGGCGGGCGGGAAACTTCGCCCGCAGTTTTTCGTCCATCGGTGGCAGGGCACTGTTCCACCAGGGCAACTGAAACTGTCCGCACAGGCGGTGAAGAAATTCGGTCTCCGCGACCAGTTGTTTTTCCAGCAGCGCCCCGATCAAGGATTCCTGCTGCTCCGTAGCCTCGGTCAGAATTCTGGTGATCAGCGCACCGTCACCGGCGCGAGTCTCGAGGGCCAAACTTTCGAGAGTTTCGAGGACCATACGACATTCTGATCAAAGCCTCTTTCACGCGCGGTTCCTGAACGGAAAGGACTCCGCTTGGAAAGCGAAAGGCACGTTCAAGCCCGAAGGCTGAGGGGAAGGAGCAGGACTCCAGGGGAAGAGGGTGGAAAAAGACATGGGATGAATGCGATGAGTATGACGAAAGAGATCATTTATGACGAGAACATTAGGATGATCGCTAATGCATCTGAATTGATTTGAAGACAGCAACTACGGTCTAACCAACCTGTAGCTAACCTCTTGCATAGATCGGAGTGTTACGTGACGATTAGGCGACAAAGTTACTAGACTTTGTCCAACCGAACCTCTTCATACTTGGAGCATGGCGTTGGAAAGGGAAGTGGCTTAGGTTGGCTTCAGGCGATTGGCTTTCATGAAACTATCTTTCCTGATCTGTATGGCGGCTCTTCTCGGGCCGATGGCGTTGCGGGGTGAAGAGGGCTTCAGTTTGGTGAGCCCGGATCATCCGGCGGCGTGGTTCAATGAATCGGGACAGAAGGTCAGTCAGGAATTGAGTTGGGATGAGGGTAAGCAAGAGCTCGTGCTCCGGATGGCGTACGACACGGTGCAATACACACCGGACCGGGACCAAACGCTCTACGATCGGTTTGTTCTTACCTTCCCTGAGGTACGGCGTGACGCCTCGACGGGTGATCTCTTTATTGTGGATGCGCATGGGCACAAGATTGCTCTGGGGCGAATCGAGAAAGGGTTCTTCGGTTCGCGGGTGGTGCTGGGCGATCACCTTACGTTGTCGGCGCACCGGGTTCATGGCGTGATCGTGGCGAAGATCATTTCGGACGATAGTCCATAGCCCCCCATGGGCCGGACGGGGAGGAGGCGGCAGCCGTCCCGACCTTGAGAGGAGCATGACAGTTTTCTATATTCCTAGGCTTGATGGAACACATCTTCTCGGTAGGATCGCCGCCGATCACATGGATAACATTGATTACTTTTCACTCATTATCGGACGGCCGCGGCGCTTAGCTGGAGCCCGGGGGAATTTTTTCTCCTGGTGGAACTTGGCGTCCTTGTTGGCGCTCTGGCTCGCTTTCGGAGCGCCAGCGCAGGCGTGGTGGAATCCCGATTACAGTCTGCGCGAAAAGATTACCGTCGATACGTCGGCGGCGGGTGGGAATATCGCGGGTGCCGCCGGAAGCGTCCAGTTGTTGGTCCGCCTCTCGGGCAGTTTCCAGTTCGACGCGGCCAAGGATGACGGCAGCGATATTCGCCTGATCGCGGGCGACGACAAGACGCCGCTGGCGTATCACCTGGAAAAGTTCGATGCGAATCTCGGGGAGGCATTCGTCTGGGTCAAAGTCCCCGATCTCAAAGCGAACGGCGTGACGACGCTCTGGCTTTACTACGGCTCGACCAATGCGAACAAGGAGGCCGCGGGCGCGGCGGACGTCAAGGGAACCTACGATTCGGACACGGTCCTAGTCTATCACTTCACGGAGGCAGGCAAGAATCCGCACGATTATTCGGGCAACAACAACGACGCGGATACCCTGGCCCTGACGACGGACGGATCGATCATCGGGCCGGGGTTGCGGCTGGACGGCAAGACGCCGGTGCGGATCAAGGCTTCGGATTCGCTCAACTGGACGGACGGAGCGCCGCTGACCTGGTCGGCGTGGGTCAAGCCGATGATCGCGCAGCCCAATGCGGTGATCTTCAGCCGCCGGGACGGCGCCCGGGATTTTCTGGTGGGGATGAACAACCTCGTTCCCTATCTGGAAATCAATGGGCAGCCCTATCCGGCGAGCGCGCCGGTGACGGCGACGAGCTGGAATCATGTGGCGGTGGTGGGAGAGGCTTCCAAGGTCACCCTTTACGTCAACGGAACGGTGGCGGCAACGGCGAATGTTGGGTTGCCGGGTCTGGCGAGCGAGATGACGCTGGGAGCCGACTCGGGCAACGGATCAGGCACGCCCTTTTCGGGGGAACTGGACGAACTGGAAATCGCCAAGGCGACACGACCGCCCGGCTTCATCACCTTCTCGGCCATGAGCCAGAACGTCGACACGGCCTCGAAACTGGTGGTGGTGGGCTCGGACGAGCAGCCGCCGGCCAGTTGGCTGAGCGGCAGCCTGGGATTGATCGGCGTTATTTTAAAGTCGGTGACGGTGGATGGATGGGTGGTGATTGGATTTCTGGTGATTCTGGCGCTGGTGAGCTGGTTCGTCATGATCACGAAGTTTTTCTATCTGAACTCCATCGCAAAAGGTAACCGGGCCTTCATGGAGCAATGGCGTCATCTTTCCTCGGATCTGACGGCGTTGGACCACGCCGATCCCAACAGTATTCGAAGCATGGGCGGACGGCTGGGAGACAAATTGCAACGGCTAATGCGCACCTCCCCGCTTTACCAGATTTACCATATTGGTTCGGAGGAAATCGCGCACCGCATTCCGCCGACGGCAACGGAGCGGGAACTTTCCGCGCAATCGATCCAAGCGATCCGGGCGAGCCTGGACACCGGGTTCGTGCGGCAGGGCCAGGCGATCAGCAACGGGCTGGTGTTTCTGACCATTTCGATTGCGGGCGGCCCCTTCATCGGTCTTTTCGGCACGGTAGCGGGCGTGATGATCACGTTCGCCTCGATCGCGGCGACGGGTGAAGTGAACATCGACGCCATTGCCCCGGGCATTGCGGCGGCGCTCGTCGCGACGATGGCGGGTCTGGCGGTCGCGATTCCGGCGCTGCTCGGCTACAACTACCTGATGTCGCGAATCAATGACATCACGGCCGACATGCAGATTTTCATCGATGAATTCGTGACGAAAATGGCGGAGTTTTACCGTCCTTCGGCCAAGGCCGTCGAATCGATTCCGGGCATGGAGGCGTTTGCGAATCACGTCGTCCGCCAATTGATCGCGAGCTATCGGCTGGATCTGGGCCGGGCGGCGACGGGGGACGCCGCGGCAGGCCTCGGTCACGAAATTTCGTCGGCGGGAGATCACGATGTGACGTCGCGAAGCGGAAACGGCCAACTTTCGGACCTCTAGGAGGATTCACGATGCAAGCAGGCACGAAAGGCAAAGCATACGACGATATCAACGTCACCCCGATGGTGGACCTCTACCTCGTGCTGCTGCTCATCTTCATCATCATGACGACGGTCGGCGTGCAAGGGCTCAAGGTCCATCTGCCGAAGTCGAGCAACGCACCGAGCCTGCTGAAGAAACATTCGAAACCGCTGGCGATCACGGTCACGCATGACGGGCAAATCCTGCTGGATACCGCGCCGGTCTCGCTGGCGGACTTGCAAACGAAGCTGCAAAGCGCCCACGCGGCCGATCCGGACGCGCCCGTGATCGTGCGGGGCGACAGCGCGGCGCAGTATCAGGGTATCATCGATGTGATCAACTTATGCGCGAAGCTGGGCATCACCGAAGTGGGGCTGGCGACGAAAGCCCACGACAAATAAGTCGAAACGGTGCTCAAGCGTGCATGAATCCAAGCGACTATGAAGAGGAACCCGGATTTTTCCGGCGTTACGGCTTGGTCCTCGGCCTCCTGGTCGTTGCCCTAATCATCGGCGGGCTCGTGCTGGGCTTCCTGTTTTCAGGAAAGTCGGCCCCGCCGCGGAAGAGCGACGTGGTCGAGCTACGGCTCCTGCCACCGCCGTTGCCTCCTCCGCCCCCTCCCCCACCGCCACCTCCGCCGAAGATCCCGCCGCCACCGGAAAAGATGATTGAGCAGCCGGCGGTGAAGCCGGACGAAAAGAAGCCAGACGAGAAACCGAAGGAAGTGGCGAAGCCCGATCTTCCGGGACCGCTGGGGCCGCCGACGGCAGGTCCCGGTGACGCCTTCGGCGCGCCTGGAGGCGGGAACGGAGGGAATGGAAACGGGGGCGGCTCCGACAGCAGTCAATTCGGCTGGTATGCGGCGAAAGTTCAGCGTGCGGTGGAAGACTCGCTGGGACGCGATGCGAAGACCAAAGGCGCGGTCGTCTCGGGATTGAAGGTAAGAATTTGGGTCGATCAGACCGGGCATGTGGTGCGGGTGAAGCTGGCGGGCAGCACGCATGATGGGCCGCTCGATGAGGCGATCCGCAACGAGGTTCTGGGAACCCTGATCATGTCGGAGCCACCGCCAAGCGACATGCCGATGCCGATCATCATGCGCATCACGGAAGAGCCCTCTGGGGGCGGAAAATAATCGGCGGACTGGGGCTTGAAATGGAAGACGGATTTGTCATGGAAAAGGAAGGACCGCAAGGGGAAGGCCGGGAGGTGATCGCGCGGCTCGGACTTCTCTCGCGGCGCAAGCGGGCAATCTTCGCCGCCGGCTGCGCGCAACGGCTGATGGATGTGGTGCGGCTTCGTGACGAGGCCGACCTTGCCTACCTGATCGAGGCGCTTCGGCGAATTTGGACGCTGCCCCGAGAATCACCTTTTTCGCAGGAAAGTTATCTCCCGGACGAGAAAGAAATCGTTTCCAGCATGAAATGCCTCGAGAGAGGTGGGCCGCGAGAGGCCCGCTGGGCGATGGAGATTTCGACGTTGGGGATGTGGCTGGCCATGGCGGTGCATTGTGCCTTTGAGTGTCACGTCACCGGGACCGTGGCGGCGGCAGCGGAGGCAGGCTCGTGTGTCGTGGATGCGGTTTCCAGCGGGATCGAGCGGGAGGAGGTCGAGGAAGCGTTTTTCCCCGAACTGGAGCGGCTTCTTTCCTCAGGCGCGACGCGGGAAGTAGAGATCGATCGGCAGCGTCAGGGTTTATGGAATCTGGAACAGCACGCGGGAGAGTTGAACGAGGCCGAGCTGTTGAAGTTTCGGGCGGCCGGGCGATGGCATGGCCACGCGGACCCGGTCAATGCTGGGAATGATGGCGTTTAGGCAGGAGACCGAAGGAGTGCCCGCACGCGGATCACGAGATCGTGCAGGGTGAACGGTTCGACCAGATAATCGTCGGGTTTGGGCTGATTTTCGGCCATGTGGCAAAGATCGTCGGGATCATGCAGCAGCATGAGGACAGGGATGCTCGCGAGGCCCAGGTCTCGTTTGAGGGTGTGGCAGATGTCGAAGGCCGTCCGTTCCGACAGGCAGACATCCAGGATGATGAGGGAAGGGGTCGGAACGGAGGGCAGATTCATTGGACCATCCTTAATTAGAACCGACTGAGGGCGAAAACCAGCCTCCTGCAAGTCATAGACCGTGAAGGGGTCGGCAGTGACGACCATGATGGTTGCCGCAGACGTCATTCCACGGCGGGTCGAATCGTGGAGAGGCGTGGATGGATGAAGGGCCGGAGAGTCTCCGGACGCGGCGGTTAAAAGTTGAGCGCCGTCTCCACGGATTTGATGGCCTCCGTCGTCTTGGCTGATATCGATCTGCACAAAAGCTCCTGGTTGAAAGTGTAATGAGGTGATGTAAGTGATGTCTGCGATGAGTGAATCACTTTCATATGGCGCTTTGGTGGCGACGGCGTGACATTAGACGAAGCCTTTTGTGTTTACTCCTGGGAAGGGCGGAGTTTCTTGGGCTTGGGCACGTGACCGGCGCGCGCGAGGGAGCGTTTGATGCGAAGAACAAGCTCGCGGAAATGAAGGGGCTTGGTGACGCAGTCGTCGGCTCCAAGTTCCAGAGCAACAATGCGGCCCACCTGATCGTTTTCGGCCAGAAAAACGATGATGGGGATCGGACCGGTGATAATACTGCGCTTCAGTTCCCGGCAAAGATCGAAACTGGGCCGGCCGCCCTTCGGCGGCGCGTGCTGGTCCAACAAGATAATGGCGGGACGCTGGCTTCGGGCCATGGCTGCGACAGCGCGCTGCTGGTCGATCGGGATAACTCTGAAACGGGCTTCTTCGAGGTGAATGATGACCCGATGGCGGAGCTTTTCCTCGGGGAGATAGAGTAAAACGACCTCTGAGGACATAATAAGATTAACCCGGTGTAGTAACACTATTATGACAATGATCGCAAGGAAGTTATTGAACCATTTTGTTAGCCGACGATCATAAACTGCGGATTTTGGATTAAAGCGCTCGAAATCCCCGGTCTCCTGGGCCGTAACGATTGACCTATGGCACGTGGTCGGGCCGGAGCGACAGGTACGGGCTCGTCGCTCGAGCAGCTTATCCTCTACCGGGTGTCGCCCCGGCCGGCAGCTTCACCTCATCCTAACAAGGTCGGACGAATGGCGCGCAGGCTGACGGTGGGATTGGTTCTGCAGGAGCCGAGGACAACAGGTGACCCGCGCCAGCTCGCAGTCTGCTGGGTAGGGTCGAAGATAGGTGGGAGGACGGCTCTAGGCGGGCACGCGATGAAATGTTCGCAGCTTTTAATGCTGCTTTTTCTTGCGGCTGTCGTCGTCGCTGCTGTCGTCATCGTCATCCCCGTCGCCACCGCCGTAACCGAGCACCTCGACGTTGATAAGGGAGGGATAAACGGTGAGCTCGGCATTGCCGGTATGCTGGTTCTGGGCGACTTGCTGGGCCTCATCGGCCATGGCGCCGGTCGTATTTCCGGCGGCGACCGCAACGCTCACGTTCGGGACCGAGACGGTCGGAAGGCCGGACGATTTTCCGCCGACGCTGATATTGGAGGCGTTGAGGACTTGGACGGCAGCAATGTTCAGGTTGCCGGAAGCGCGGATACCGGCGTCACCGGCATCGACCACGCCGTTCGGCGCGATCAGATCGACATCGGACGGCGGCGCGCCGACGCGCGAGGCGAGGATGCCGATGCCGCCTCCGGTCGCGAGCCCGGCGAGATCGGTCTCGACGTTGCCGCTTTGGGGATTGATCAGCACGCGCGTCGGCGGAGCGGCCTGCACCGTCTTCGACGAGATGCCGGCGGCGATGTTGCCATAGGAGGACCACACAATGAGGTTGCCGCCGCTGAGGGTGAAGATGCGCGAGCTTCCGATACTGACATTGTCCTTGGTGAAGACATTGATATTGCCGCCATCGGTCGTGACGATGCCCTGATCGGCGGCGGGGTTGGTGACGAGGGAAATGAGCTGGTTGGTATCGACCGTGACCGACCCGCCGGGGGCGAGAAGGCTGATGTCGCCGCCGTTGGTTGTCTTGATTTCGCGGCCGGTCAGGGTGATATCGCCTGAGTTCGACCAGGAAGCGCCGCCGGGGAAGAGAGCGGAAATGGCGGCGAAGCCTTCGGTGTAGCTGCCGGAATTCGGACTCGTGGGATCGTTATGATCGCGACCGGCATCGCGCAGGACCGCGTAAAAGACATTCAGGGCGAGCGTGTCCTGCTGCTGGGTCGTCTGGTGACTGAAAGCGGTCCAGATTTGCTGAGCACTGGCCGAAGACGGCAGGTTCATGAGGGCGGCGAGATCGGGCAGATAACGGGACGATTCGGCGGAATTCGGATCGAGGAATTGGGCGATGAAGCTTTGGCCGTATTGATTCGGATCGAGCGCAACGACCGATCCGGTCGCGGTCGAGAAAGTGACATTGCCGAAATCGAGCTGGCTGAAATTAAGTCCGGCTCCGCCCGTCCCTGAACCGAGGCTGGCCGCGGCGACAATGTCGGCGCCGGTTTGATTCTCCAGAGCCGGATTGCTCGAACCGCCGATACTGGTGATGCCGACCGAGGTGCTGGCTTCTCCGTCAATGACGGTTTCAGGTCCGCTGCCGAGAGTCAGGTTGCGACCGGCCAAAACCTCGAGGGTTCCGGGGCCGCCAATCTGGATGTCACCCGACTGAGAGGGGACGGCGGTATCTCCGACGATATCGAGTTCGTTGCCGACCGTCTGCGCTTCATTGCGCAAGGGGGAGGTGGGGTCATAGAGCACGATGTCCCGGCCGGCTTCCACGATGCTGATCGCGTCGGCATTGTCGTTGGCGTTCTGCAGGTAGAGACCGACGTCGGTGATGTCCTGTCCGGCGACGATATCGGAGACCTTGGGCGAGTAGAGGGTAAGGCCCGAAATGTCGCCGGTTCCGGCGTCGATCACGACCGGATTCGGATCGCCGTAGTGGAGCGGCTCGGCCACGCCATTCACTTCGATCGTGCCGTGCAGGTCCTGCTGGGCCTGAAGGGAGATGTTTTGGGTCGAACCGGTCTCGGCAAAGAGCTGGTCGATGATTGAGAGGGTCAGGAAATTCGAGTTGTTCAGGTTGAACTTGGGCTCGGCCGAAAAGGTTGCGTAGGCGAAAGGACTAAGGACACCCGGGATGGCGGAGGGGTTCGCGTCGGAGACATTGATCGTGCTGTAGCCCCACTCCGTCGTTTTACCGGCAGTTCCGTTCGGTTGAAGTCCGTTCACGGAACCATCGGCCACAAGCTCCAGATTGCCAGTGGCGGAAGGGGAAAGGGTGATGCTGCCCTGGAGGTTAATGTCGCCCGAGGGAGCGGCCACGTTCAAGGTGGGGGGCATGAGGGCACTTACCCCCGTAAAAGCGGAGATGTTGTCGTTGACGTCGATTTGCAGCCACGGCTCGTAGAACGAGGCGGTCGAATTCGGCGGGAAGGAAGGCAGGTAATCGACATAGGTGATCCACGATTCGAGGAGAGGAAGGTCAGTGCCTTGGGAAAGCGCGCTTTCGGCCAAGGTGACGTTGCCGGCCAGGGAAGAAACGTTGACGGCATCCTTGAGCCCATAAGTCGAAAAATAAGTCTGGTCGTAATAGGTGTTGCTCGTGCCGCTGGGAAGAAGGAAAGGATTGGCGACCGGCCCCAGGTCAAGCGAGCCATTGGCGGTGACGGTGAAACTTCCGTCACCCAGGAAGAGGGTGGTCGGAAGCCAGGTTTCAGAGGGAGTCGATGCGGAGGCCGCCGCGGCAGAAACGACGGCTGGTAGCGAAATGGACCGGGTCGCATTCGTGACAATCTGGTATCCGGCGTCGAGGGTCCCCTGTCCCCGCTCCACGTAGTAGACTCCGGCATTGATGTCGTTACCGGCATTCACCGTGACGTTGCCGCCCCCGAGTTCGACGGGCGTTTGGTCCGCGGCCAGGAGATCGCCGGAGGCCGTCGTGAAGGGCACGCGGGCATTCGTCGGGGCGAGAGCATCGACGTTGTTGACGTTACCTCCCGCATTCAGGGTGACATTCCCGCCGCCGAGGGCGCCGACTCCCTCAAAGAAATTGCTGAAATCGACCCACCAAGAGGTGGAGGCGATCTCGGAATTATGGGCGGGGATTTGGATGGTGGGATAGGTCACCGTACCGAATTCACCGGGATCGGCGCCGGTCTCAACGACGTAGCCGCGGCGGAAGAGCCAGTTCTCGGGCAGTTCCAACTCGGAATCGGGAATGAGCTGGCCGCTGGAATTCTGAGTGAGATGGCTGATGTCGGTGACGGCGTTCAGCGTCACGTTGCCGCCCGCCATGGTGTATTGGGCGGGGTACTGAACTCCACCCAAGCTGGTGGGCAGAATCTCATCGGGCACGTTGAAAATGCTACTGCTCAGTGCAGGCGCTTGTACTCCCGCCGTGTAGATGGTGGCGAACTGGTTCAAGAGCTGGACGCTGCCAGCCGAGGAAATGTCGATGGACCCGGTGCCGGTGCGGATCACCTGATAATAATCGTGGCCCTTGGCGGTCGCGGTGGCGGAGGGAAAGAGCACCGCCGCTACTCCGCCGTTGGCCCCGGCGACACCGCTGGAACTGATCGGGCTGGGGTCGTTACGGCCGAGCTCGACATTGCCGGAACTGCCCGCCTTGACCGTATTCACGTCGGCGGCGCCAAGATCGGCGCCAGCGGTGATATTGTAGGACCAGGATTGGTTGTTTTCCGGCAGAAGCGAATTGTCAGCCATGACGAGGGCATTGTAGGCGCTGCCTTTCGGGCCGTTGGGGCTACCGGTGGGTTCGACAAAGCCGTCACTGAGGCTGCTGTTGAAGATGACGCTGCCGGCGGCGCGCATCGTAAGAACGCCGGCGGCGCCATTGGGACCGAAACGGAAGCCGGACAGGTCCCAATCGAAAGCGGTCTCGTTTGGCAGCGTGGCAGTAGGCTGTAAAATCGGATTGCTGAGGTCGTCGGGTCCTAGCACCAAGTTACCGTTCGGATTGACGATTTCGACGCCGGCTTCGATGTTCTCGATGCTGGCCAGGGACGGGTTGGAGGTGTTCAACTGGCCAAAAATCGAGCTGAACATCGTGGCGTAATTCGATCCAGGCCCGGCGGCTTGTCCCGCAACGCGGAGGAAATTGTTGCCATCGGTCATGATCTCGCCAGTCGGCCCGATCAGCGTGTTCACGACCGTCGTGGTGTCGGTGCCATTGCCGTTGATCAGGCCGTTGGCCGCGGTGGTGTAGACTTGGTTTCCAACCACGGCGATGCTGGAGGCATCCATGATTTCGCCGTCGATGGCTTTCACCTCGATGCCGGTTTCGCCGATGCGGGGCGCCTCGATCTGGAGGGTACCGGTGAAGTCGCCCGTAGCGGCACTGGCGGAAGTGTTCGCGGCAACCGAGAGATTGATCTGAGCCTTGGAGCTGGCGTTGCCCTGGATATCCACATAGCCGCTGTAATCGGTCACATCGACACCGTTGACGACACGGTAGGCGCCGGAAGTCAGGGAGACGGACCCGCCCTGTCCGGCGTTGTTGAAGTTCTGGCCGGAAGCGTTCAGAACGGCGGTCGGGGTAAGGACGATATTCTGGCCGGCGGTCAGATTGATCGAACCTCCGACCTCGATGGGATTTCCGTTGGAGTCGGTTGCAGCTACGTTGTGGGAATCGATCAAGCCGCTGACGATGATCCAGCCTTGATCGACGGAAAGATTATAGGAACCGGCATGCACGTCGTTCGAAACGGTCGAGCCGTCGAGATAGACGTCATTATTCACGCCCGCAACGCCGCCGCCGCGGATGCGGATGGTCTGGGATGAACTGAACCCGCCGGTATCAAGCAGGGTTTCCAGCGGAGTCAGATCGTTGCCGCCGAGAGAGGAGGAGACATCAATGGTCTCAAGGTCGGCCGTGAAGGTACCGCCGGTTCCGCCTGCGCCCGCGTTTCCGAGAAGAGTTCCGTTGTGCAACAAGGTTCCGTTGACCGCGCTAATGTTGACCGTCCCGGCATTGCCGGCGCCGGCAGGAGCGGAGACGTTGACGGTGCTACCGGAGGCGAGGTTCACGTCGCCCGTGGCCGAGTCGAGGGTGACCGTGCCGCCCGGGGTGTATTCGGTTTGAGCGCCGACCGGCGTGATCTGCCCGCTGACATTGAGCATGCCGCCCTGGGCCACGTTCACGTCGCCAGCCGTGGCCTGCAAGGTGAGGTTGCCGCTGGCCAGCCGGATGGTGCCCGCGTCGGTCACGGTGGTCCCCTGCAGGAGAAGAGTGGCGCCCAAACCGCTCGTGACGGTGGGGCTGGCGGAGCTTCCATTCACGGCGAGAGCGCCCTCGCTCTCGAGACTCACATCAGCACCGGTGGCTCCCGTGACGAGTGGCGTCGTGATGGTCAAATCACCGGCGGTGGTGAAAGTGGAAGTTCCCTGAACGGGATTGCCGTTGGTATCGAGGCCCGTGGAAGTTGTGGCGTTGAGAAGAACGCCGCCCGCAGCATTGAAATTAACATTCTGGAAACCGGCGACGGTCAACGCATTGTTGCCAGAGCCGCCACCGAGATTGATGGTAGATGCATCGATGGCGAGCGTGCCGGAAAGTCCTGTGGTGGAGAGCACGGGAGGAGTCCCTCCGGTGTTGTTACCGAGAGTCACGTCCTGCGCGGAGATGGTAACATCGCCGCCGCCTAAATTCTGGATTTCATTGGCGTAGAGACCGAGGCTCTTGATCGGGTAAACCCCTGCGGCGGGCGCGCCGCCGATCGTATCGGGCCCGGCGGCATTCGTAATGGCCGCATTGGCGTAGATGTCGATGGAACCGTAGCTCAGGAGCGAGAGAGCCTGGGTGGACGTGAGCAGGCTGGAGAGCGCTTCCCCGGACAGAACCAAGCTTGTGCCGCCTGCCGACGGTTGGACGGAACCGGAATCAAGCACGAGGCTGATGTTTCCGCTATCGAGCGAGACAGTGCTGTTGCTTCCGCCGAGAACCGCCTGGGAAGAAAGGGAGGTGGCGTAGGTCGAATCGAGGATGAGTCCGTTACCGCGCAGAGTCGCTCCATTCCCGATGGTGATGGTCGGCTGTGCCATCGTGGCGAAGGCGGCCTGAACAGCCTGTGCATCGACGGAGGAACGGACGATGGCGGCGCTGGAATCGTTGGAAACCCGGAGCAGCGCCCCATCGCCGTTGACGGCGAATATCCCGCTGGTTGCGGAGGTAAGCGTGCCGTTGCCGGAAAGGGTGATCGTGCTGCCTGCCGCGACGGTCGTCGCAACACCGGCCTGCAAAACTGTCTTGGTGCCCGTGGAAGAAGTGATCGTCCCGCCAACCGAAGCAGTGACGCTACCCGCGGCAAGCACGGTGGTCCGGTTAGTGGAGGAGACCGGAAACGGATTATTGGCAAGGTTGCCTCCGCCGATCAGATAGGTAGGGGCGGAGGGCGCCTGGCCGGATAGGGCGATGACCTGCGCGTTTGGGTAGACCCTGAGTTGCTGGTTGGCGACGAGGGTGACGTCGGCGCCGCTGAGGACCGCATCCTGATTGACCGTCACGTCATTGCTGGTGACGGAAAGCTGCAATCCGGCTGCGGTCTGGGTGACATAACCGCCAATGATGAGATTGTCTCCCACGCCGAGATTGCTGAGGGTGGAGGCGATGAGATTGAGATCGTTACTGACGGGCGTAGCCGCCGTCATATCGGACGAGAGCGGGTCATAGATATTGATGTCGTTGGGACTCGCGATCTCGATTTCACCGCCGAGCCCATCGGTTCCAGGGGCGGCGAGGATGGCGCCGGCCTGGGACGGAAGGGTCATCGACGTGCTGGCTTCGAGCAGGATTTGGCCGGCATCCTGGGGAAGGCGGGGAACGGCCTCGTTGTTAGCAGCAGCGCTGGTTGTGAAATAGGCGTTGGCATCGGAGAGCTCGTAATCGGCGTAGCTGTTGACCACGGATTGGGACTGGACTTCAAATTCGGTTTGCAGCGGCTGACCGGTGCGCGCGGCGTTGAGACCGTTAATTTTGTAGCCCGAGACGAAAGTGGAACCATCTGCCTGCGTTGCCGTGCTTCCGGCCGCCCCGGTGGTCTGGGGCGTGATGAGATAGGCGCCGGGCAAGAGAGCGTACCGGGCGGGCAAGAGAACATAGTAACCGGCGGGCAGGCCGCTTCCCGCACCCAGATAAACTTTCTCTCCTACCTGGAGGCCATTGCTGACATAACCGGAATCGAGAAAGGTGCCGCCGGTGACGGGATTCTCATAGGTGAACGAGGAGACGGCGGGACCGGAAGTTCCGCTGGTCGTTCCCGTGGTACTGTAGGGAGAGGACGGCGCGTAGGCGGCGGCGTAACCGGGCAGCACGGCGAAACTGGTGGAATTATTGGAGGAATAGGAATAGTTCGAAACCGAGAAGGTCGAATTGAGGATGTCATAGGTGCCGCCGGTGCCGGAGACCCAGTCATAAGCAAAGAGATCGCCTCCTCCGCTGACATCGACGGTGGCACCGTTGGAGACGGTCACGTTGGCCGCTTGCAAATTGATCATCTTGGCCTGAGGGCCGGAAGTCGTGATGTCGGTGCCGGACGGATCGATCCAGTCTCCGGTGGAATTGATGATGCCATAGGGGATGGTCATTCCGTCCATGGACACGGAGGTCTGGCCAGAGGACCCGAGAATCAGGATGGTGGTCGCATCGGGGGCCACTCCGGTGAGCGGGTTAATGGAGACGGAAGCCGCCGCGCCGAGATTGATGACACCGTCGGGCGCACGCAGAACACCGTCCTGAATGATGCTGGAGGCGTAGACATCCAAGGTTCCGCCGGCCGAGTAGGGAAACGCGGGCGTGCCGCCGTTCAAAGCTGCGGCGATGACGATCTGGCCGTTGCCGCTGGCGTCGAGGGTAAAGGTCGTTTCGGTGGGCGGATAGATTTGGCCGGCGACGATCGCCATATTGCCGGAGACCGCGAGCGAACCGTCGCCTTCGACGTCGCCGGCGGTGGCGGCGGGCAGAACGCCATTGGCATTCGGGGTCAGCGAACCGGCCTTGCTGAGGGTGATGATGCTGCCCGCGGTCACCGCTACTTCGCTGTTGGCGGCAAACGCGACCACCGTCCCATCGCTTTCCGTAATCGAGCCGGCCTGCGTGGCTTCAACGGAGCCGTTGGCGGTCACGACGATGGGCGCGCCCGCGGCCACGGTTCCGGTGGGCGTGTTCGCGAGGGTGGTATTGAAATTGACCTGATCGAAATTCTGGAGGGAAAGATTACCCACACTGAGGAGAGTGCCGGCGTTCACGGTCAAGCTGGCGAGGCCGGGGGTGGATGGAGCGTAGGTGAATACGCTGCTGTCGCTGGTGATCAAGTTCAACGCCGAACCTTGTGGCTGTCCGGGGGAAGTTGGATCTTGCGAATTAAGCCCGGATGTCCCCAGGACGACGTAGGGCGCGCTGAGAACAATCGGATCTCCGGCGGCATCGCCGAAGATGGTCCCGCTCGCCCCGATGGTGATTTCGCTGCGGGCGGAGATAGAAACCGAACCGGAAAATTGGACCGCGCCAGTCTTCTGGCTTCCGAGATTGAGCGTGTCGAAACCTCCGTTCACCAGGATTCCATTCATCGACCGGTCAGCGAAACTATCGGCCGCAAAATAAGTATAAAGTGGCAGACCGTCAGGCCCGTTGTCGTACCCATCGACGAGATTAGCTTGGACGGTACTCCCGAGAGCGGTCTGGATGGAGGGATCGGAGGAAAGGGAGGAGGGCGAAAATTGGAAATTGGGCTCGCTTTGAGTGATCACTAGCGTGGTGACTAGAGGGGTGATGTTTTCGTTGCCGGTATAATTGTTGGGAAAAATCAGGTCTCCGGCGGAAGTAATAGAAAGCGTTCCACCGTCCGCGCTCGACGAGGCTCCCGGCGTAGGAGCGCCGGCTGCGCCGAGCAACTGGGCCGTGGAGGAGAGGAAAAGTTCCTGTTCTCCGGTAATTGAAATCGAGCCTCCATTGCTGTCGATCCGGGTCGGAACCATCGTGGGCGACGAGAGGCTGCCGACATCGTTTTCATCGCCAGAGGCTCCGGGTTCCACGTCGAGCACGCCGCTCGCGCCCGAGACGTTGAGGGAAGCACCGCCCTCGACAAGAATATTGCCATCCAAGGTGATCGTTCCTCCGGGAAGAACATTGCCTGTGGTATAGCCGTACGCATTACCGGTCAATTCAACCACCCCGGCGGTGGAGAGGACGCTGTCGGGACCGAGGTCGAGGGTCACCTGGGGTTCAAGAAGGTTTTCACCCGGCACGAAGGGGTAACTTCCGGCGGCCTTGACGGTAATGGAACCGCCAGAACCGCCTGCGGAGGCATAGACTTGTCCTTCAACGGCGACGGTCTCCCCTTCGAGTGTGATGGAATTAACCAGGGGAGCGCTGGAGCTTCCGATCACCGAATTGGCTCCGAGAACCAGGCTTCCGAGCGTCTCATTGGTCCCGTCATTGTAGCCGAGGACGCCGGAGGCGTCGAAAGTCAGGCTGATGGCCGAACGTTGCGACGGGAGAAGAGTACCCTCCTGGGCTTCGCTGAGGGGCGTCAGGGTCACCGATCCGTTGTCGGCCGAGGCGGTGAGACTTTCCGCGATCGGAACGATGGAAGCTCCGGGGGCGACCAAGAAAGCGGTGGCATAGGTCGGGCTGGCGGTCGTGCCTCCGTTGACACTGCCGAACGCGGTGAGCGAGAAAGCGGAGAAGCCGCCCTGATCGAAAAACGACGGATCGAGCCATAACGTCCGATTCGTCGTGTCGCCGTTGAGCAGAGCATTGGGGTCGCCGCCGATTTGGATCAGCGGGGCGACGATGTTGAGCGTTCCCCCGGTGGCACCCGAATAGGCGCTGAGAGATGAGCCGAGCTCAAGGTAGCCGGTGATCAGATGCGAATCGACAGCATCCTGCCCGCCGGTGATGGAGATGCTGCCGCCATTCCCATACGAAATCTTGCCGCTCGAACCGACCTGGACGCCTCCGGAGGCGTCGAGCACGCTGCCGGGAGCCAGGTCGGCAAAATAACCTTGGGCAGAAATTGAGCCTCCGCCGGTAAGGAAGGGCAACGTACCGGCAGAAGGGGAGCCGGAGATATCGTCGATAAGCAGACCGGTGACGCTGAGCGAGGCACCTCCGCCAAGGAAAAGGTTGCCGCGGGTGAGATCGTTTGCCGGCAAGATGCTATTCTGGTTATCGCTCGTGAAATTCTGGACGTTGATATCGGCGGCCGTCAAATCGAGGTTGCCGCCTGCGACATCGATGCTGCCCTCGACATCGATATTGGCGGCATTGAAGGACATCAGCCCGCCCGGATTAAATCCGGTGGCAGTAGCGGAAGCGGCCGAGAAAGCAGTCAGCGAAACGCTGGAGGGCACAATGAGGGTGCCTCCGTGGGTGTAGCTTCCCCCGCTAGTGACGGAAACGGCCTGGCTGCCGGGCTGATCGTTGAGAAACGTGACAGTCTCGTTGGGATTATTGAGCACGATGGTACTGCCGGCAGACAGGGAGGTCAGGGTATTGGCGAGGAGAGGCGTGCTCGTCCCGTTGGGAGAGATGACGGTGCCCACGACAGTACCGTTGGCGCCTGAGACGCTGATCCGGTCGTCGGACACACCGGGGGGAAGGGTCAGGCTACCGGAGGAAGCGAACTGGATGGAGCTGCCGGTGGGAATTGACACAGTTCCGGCGGTGAAACTCGTGGTGGCGCCGCCGAGACTGGTATCGATGGAGACATTCCCGAAGCCGTTGGCATTGACAATATCCTGGGACAAAACTACGTCGGAAGAGCCGTTTTGGCGAAGGGTGGAGGAGCCGAAGGCGCTGACGGGATTTTGCGCGACATAGGTCGACTGGTCTGCAGCAGTTTCAAAGAAGACGTCCGGGGAAACATTTCCGGTGCCCATGGGGTTGAACGAAATATTGAGGGAGCTGGCGTTCGGCGTGGCCAGAGCGGCCAGTTCAGCAGAGAGAAAACCGGGTACGCTTGAAAAGGTCGAAGTGATTTGCGAGGCCGTCGTGCGCTGGTTGGGGCCGGCCACGGTATTGCCGTAGAGCTGGCCGTCGATGGCCTGGTTGGGCGAACTGATCTTAACGGTGCCACCGTTGCCGCCCTGAACGAAGCCGGGGAGATAGGTGGTGCCGTTGACGAACGAACTGGTGAACGTCTGGGTGATGGACCATTTATTGGAGCTGACGGCGAACCCGTCCGCGAGGCCTTCATAGACCTGGTTTGGGTTGGCTTGAGAAATATCGATCGGCGTCCCGTCCAGAAGGACCTGGGTGTCGTTGACGGTTGCGCCCTGATAGTTGATATAGCCGCCCGAGACATTGATTTCGGAACCAGTGCCGAGCACGACCGCGCCGCCCGCAGTCAAGGTTACGGTTCCCCCGTTGACCGTCAGCTCGCCCACCGTGTGGGGAATCAGGCCGACATAGCCGGAGGTATCACCCAGGGGAGTTCCCACCCAGGGCTGGCCGTTGTAGGTCCCGGTGTTGAGAATATCGACATAGACGGTATCCCCGTCGAGGGCTCCCCCTTGCTGAACAGGCGAGTTCTCCAGCTGGCTGCTGCGCAACTGGACGGCGATGACATCTTCCGCCACGGAAGCAGAGACGTCGGTCGAACCTGAAACGTCGATGGTCGCACCCGGCGCCGTTCCGACGCCACCGGCCAAATAAATTTCCCCGGTGTTGTTTTGAAAAACATCGGTCCCTCCGCTGCCACTTGAAAACAGGTAGGTTCCCGCGTTCATCGTCACGTTGGCGCTTGGGGCATAGACGAGAGCTCCGCCGGTGGCATCGGCCTGAAGATTGATATTGGCGCCGGTAACATTCACCTGCGAAGGGAGGGCCAGTTGCAAGACGCCGCCGGTTCCGGAGGTGCCGGGAACCGTGTCGGTATTCGATAGCTCCGGCAGGATGGTCGTGATGCTTTCGGGGCCGAAGGTGACGTCGCCGGTGAGCGTGGGATCGAAACTGACGAACACGCTATTATTGGCCGTAAACTCCGGAACTTGGGTGTCGTAGCTGGCATTGAGATCGATCCGGCCATTGAGCGAAACGGAAGTGGCACTGCCAAGAACGCCCATTTGATTGACCGTCGCGCCGTTGAGCGAAATATCGCCCTCGTCGGACTCGATCTGTCCGTTATTGGTCACGGTTCCGGCCACGGCGGCCCCGCCGTCATAGGTGGGATCAGACACGGGCCCGACATAAGTATCGAGACCGCGCAGGCTCGGGTCGCTGCTGGCATGGGCCTGGAATCCGACCTGAAGACCAGCGGCGAGAATCGTCTGGCCATCGGGCGTGGCAATCACACCGTTGTTCACCACGTTCGGCGCGACCAGGGCGATCCTGCCACCGACACTTTCGGGGGTGCTGGGGCTGTTCAACTGGGCGCCCGGTTCGACGATGATATCGCCGTCCTGGCCGCCGGCATTGGCGATCCCGCCCGCCGTGGAAGCCGAGGCGACGGTTCCGTGTGTGGGAGCGGGCGCATATTCGTTGCTGGTGGAGGTGTCGGGCGTAAACGCGGGCGTCCCGCTGGCGCCTTGGGCGATGTTGAGCTGCGAAAAGAGGAACTGATCGTCCGGGTTATCAAGCAGGCCGCTGGCTGTCACGTTCGGATTGACGGGAGCCAGGTTCGGATTGATGGGCAGGGTTGAGACGGTCAGGTTGTGGAGATTGATCTGGGAGGCGCCGCCGAAAATGACACCGTTCTGGTTGATGACGTAGACCTGACCGGGACCCTGGATGCGGCCGAGAATCTGGGACGGGGCAATATTGGCGGCCACCGTATTGAACGCGATCCAGTTATCGACGTTGGCTCCTCCGGCGCTCTGGTCGAAGTCGAGGGTGGTGTTGGCGCCCACGTTGAAAGTTTGCCAATTCAAGACCGCCTGCTGCTGGCTTTGGGTCAAGGTCACCGTCGTCTGACTCTGGCCTTGAGCGCCGTAGATGGATTGAGTAACGCCGCTGATGCCGTTCCAGGAGGAGGGAAGCGCGTAGGTGGCGAGCTGAGTGGGAATCGCTCCAGCCGCGCTGAAAGCGATGCTCCCGCCCTGGGGCAGGCTGATGGTGGCTCCGGGAGGAGCGCTGATCGGGACACCCCCGGTGATGTTGGTGATGGTGCCGCCAACGGTGATGGTGCCGACCGTGCCGGACCCTGAAACTGTGATTTCGCTGTTGCCGCCCGTAGTGGGAGGAAGGGTGAGCCCGGTGCCGGCCGGCAGCGTGACAGACGCGGCCCCGGCCGCTCCGGATTGAACGGTAACAGGAGTGGAGGCGGTCACGCCTCCCGTGGGCACGAGACCGTTGGGCTGGCCAGCCTGGCCGGTGCCCTGCAAGCCGTCGAGAACGCTAGAGGGATTGCCGGCGGCCTGAGCCGCGGCCTGGCCTGCCGCCTGATTCTGATTGATCCGACCAAGAATGGCCGCGGCACGTTGAGCGCTTCGCGCCTGCCGGGCCTGCAAGGCCAGCGTCGCCTTGGTCAACGTTGCCTGCGCGGCCGCGGAACTAGCCGCCGTGCTTTGGGCCTGGGCCGTATTGCTGGTGGCGTCGGTCCCGGTCTGGGTGTTGGCGGCGCTGGCGGTATTGGCGGCCGCCGAAGAACCTCCGGGAATATGAGCCCGGATGCCCACGGCAAGCGAAGGTTGGGAAGCAGCGGCGGCGAGAAGCGCGCCGGAGCAAAGGAGGAGCGTCCGGCGTTTGAAAGCCGAGGCTCGCCATTGGCAGAAGTTCATCCGATTTTTCATAACGTCACGGGCATCTCGCAGCCTGTCCGAAGGCCTGCTCCATTTCCTTCCAGTACCTTCCCCAGTCTTTCGGAAGACGAAAAGACAGGCACGTCCGCCGAACGGGGTGCCTTGATGACTTTGATCTTAGGCTTTCTTTGTGACAATTCAGTGACAGCTCCGCAACGAAGTCCGAGCGCAAAAAAGCCGGCTCCCGCGAAAACGGAGGCCGGCCCTTTGCCGAATGATCAATTAGATCATAGTCGCCGCGAATCGGCGCCGGACCATCCAGCCAAGGAAGCCGAATCCGACCAGGAGCATCGAAAGACTGCTGGGTTCCGGCACAGCCGCGGGAGTGTAGAGCAGTTCACCCGCGTCCGCGCCCGTCGTGTCGAAGGTAAACGTCCCAAGAGTTTCAGGGGCATTGGGCGTCGTGCCTGAGGCCGTCGCGGCAAAGGCAACGAAATCGGCGGAAGAGGCTTCAGGATTTCCGTTGGCATCGGCGAATGACGTATAGCTCTTCTCGGCAGTACCAAACTTACCTGCGCTCGCATCGCCAATGGCGGGAGAGATGATGACGGAATCAGGCGCCGCCCCATAAGTGCCGTCTAACACGTTACTCGCAGTCGTTTTGGCCAAAGTCGCGTTTTTACCACTGGTGTATTTGTTAGAAGGGAACAAAGTGGAATTATTCCCATTGGCGGTGAAAACCGAACTTTTAGAGTTCCAATTGGGATCATCGCCATTGTATCCGGGATTTCCCACGATCTCCCATTGGGCTTGACTGCTTTCGAACGTGCCGTTCGCGCCGAGACTGCCGAAAGTGGACTGGAGATCAGTGCTGAAGTTTCCGAGATCGACCGTTCCGGTGGCACTGGTCAAATTGCCAATGCTACCCAAGTCGACGATATAGCTCGATGTACTCTGGTCGGCCGTGTCACTGACAACTAAAAAAAGGTCGTCGTCACTAAAACCGGCGTTGCCATTGAAGGCGTAGCCTGAGGGCAGGGGCGTCCCCGCGGTTTGCGCGTGGAGGGTGGTGGCGAGGAGTGCCGCGGCCAGAGAGGCCAAGAGACTCGAGGTAAGTTTATGCGTTTGTTTTTTCATTCTGGTTTCCTTTGTTGGTTATGTTGAAAAAAAGGGAGATACCGCGGCCAGTTCTGTGTTTCTGCTGCGAACGGAATGGAGAATTTGGCGAAGCGGTCAGCGGAGGGAAAAAAGGAACCAGTGCGGCAAGATGCCGCACTGGTCCTGTTTGTTTTTGAGTTAAGAGACGAACAGTTCGATGGTTCTCCAGCTTAGAAAACGATGATACCGTCCTGATCCTGGGGGGTGTCGGTGCTGTCGACGCGGGCCACGGCGAGATTGCTGATGATGTCGCCGAACACCTTAGAGTCGCTGCTGAGCAACTGGCTGCCCACAGCATCAGCCACGGTCAGCGGGTTGCCACTGAGATGACTGGAGTTGTAGTAGAAGTGCGCATACGTCCAGAACGTATATTGGCCATTCTCCACGTTGCTGGTCGAATAGGGGAATCCGTTGTAGTTGAGCAACACGGCTCCGCTATAGACGGCCGTCCCGGCATCATCCGCACCGATGTAACCGACATCGGCCGAGTTCGCGGCGCTATTCGTCGCGATCAAGGCACTGGCCACCTGACTGTTGTTAGCAAAGCCGTTGTTACCGAGGTTCAGCGCAGGAAACGGGGCAGTTGCTCCAACGGCCGGCGTCAGCTTGAACGAGGCGATCGGCCCCGTGCTCGCGCTGCCGACGATGTTGTTGCTGGCGTCATAAGGGAAGTATTGGATCGGAAAAGCGAGTTCCGTCGAATACAAGACATTACTCCCGTCTGCCGTGTCCGTCTGACCTTCGTAAGCCTCCTGGATCGCTGCGGCCTTGGTACCGGCAACCGGACTGCGTCCGATCAGGTACAAAGTCGAACCATTGTCGGATGCGAAACCCGTCGCCTGCGACAACGGCACCGAGCCGTTGAAGAAGAGCGCTTCAGCCAACTGGTTGCTGATGTTGCTCAGCCCCGAGTAGCTGTAGGTTGTGGCCACGCCCGAAGCCGTCGCCGTCGCGATCTGACTGAGAGTCAGAGTCGAGCCGCTGATGGCCTGGATGGAGGCACCAACCGGGATGTTCGGATTGCCCGAAACGGTGTCACCGACCTTAAGTCCGGTAACGCTGGATACTGTTACCTGTTGGCTGCCCAACGTTGTGGCGGTACCGATGGAGGTGGTGAAGGGAGCCGGAGCGCCCTTGCCTGCCGCCCAAACGTAGGTCACCACGCCGACGCCGCCCGTGTTCGTTTCAGTGAGGGCGGTCTCGCTAGCGCCACTTGCTATGGGCAGAGACGCCTGCCAGTTATCCGAGATCACTGCATCGGGGATCGCCGCAGCGGCCAGTACCGGGCTGGTCAGGGAGTTGCCTCCGGTGATGAGCGCCGGCGCGGTGGCCGCGGTGGCTGCGGTCAGGGTATTGCCGGTGCTGCTCAACCAGCCGTTGATGGTGGTCTGTGCGGCCACATCAACAACACCTGGGGTGGTGCCGATGAAGTCGGTCTGAATGACCACCGGCAAGCTGCCGGCTCCGGACGTCGTGGTTCCAACGAAGACAGCCTGGTTGGAAGCACTGAGGGTTGTTCCGACATACGCGGCGGTAAAGCCGGGCAGAAGGATGTTGCCGATGGCATTATTGACCGCCGCCCGGTCCGCTTGGGCGCCTGTGATGTGAAGAACGGTTTGTGCCGTCGCCAGACTGCCCGATCCGAGGGCCATAAGCCCTGCTATCGCTAATGATTTCAGTTTGATGTTTTTCATGGTTATTCTGTTTGGATTTTTAAACGCACTGTTTGAGAGGAGATTTTCCTCCAGACAAAAGCGGATTATCTATTTCCCATAGAGTTAGTCAAGAATAAGTCATCATATTGATACTTTTTATTTTGATGTCTCTTAAGACGGCAGATTGCCTGCAATCGATCTTCGTTCCGAAGGAAGTTATGGTGTTCAGACTGTTCTCGGGAACTCTTCAAGGTCTACGAGAAAGAGAGTCTGCGGCCCCTTCCAGGCCAAGACTGATTAACTGGTTCCGCCACTACCGCATTGTGCTTCCTAAGACCAATACTCAAGACCGGAAGGATTGGTCTTGCAGACAAGATCGACGCCGACGGGGCCGGACCGGTTGCGGCGGTCATGCGTCTTGATGCGCCGGCGTAAAAGGGCAGCGGTCATCTGATCGCGCCATGCGATGGCGGCGACGCGGGCGCTTTCCGGGCAACCGTATTTCCGGGCAGAGAACCACTGCACATAAGCTAGGGTTCGTCGGACGAGAGTCACCCGCCAGCGGCGGCTCGATGGCAACCAATAGAGGCACAAATCAGCGGCTGTTCGAGAAACCGGTGCCTCTTCGTTCGTCCTTTTTTTTCGTGGAGAGTGGGATATGGTCGGTAAAGCGAATTCCTCGGTAGGCAAGAGGCGGCTGAGGCACGCGCCAGGCAGCTCGCGGCTCTTTTCGAGTGATCGGCTCAGAAAACAACCGTGCCATCAGCGACCTTAACTGTGAGGACGTTATTACGGCCAACTGTGAGATCAACGGGGCGGACGCCGGAGATCAGTGCGTTACTGGCTTCGACCTGCGAAGCGATGGCCCACGCCAGCATCGCTTGAGCGGAGCTCACAGTGGCAGATTTGTAGAGATGCTCATAGCTCCAGAAGGTGTATTGCCCGACCGATGGACTGCCGGCTAAAGGGGAATCCGTTGTAGGACAATGCGATCGCTTTTCCGGTAATGGCCGTTTGTCCGTCGTTGATGCCGATATAGGAAATAAAGTAGTTGTCCGACATATTGAAGGCAATGAGCGGATCAGGCAAATCGGCATTACTTGCATATCCGTTGGCTCCGATTGGAATAGCTCCAAAAGTTGGATCGATAACAGCTGGGGTTAAGATGAAGGAAGTAAAAACCGGGCTGGAGGGCATCGTGAAATATTGTTGGATGGCGCCAATGTTGGTGGAAAGCGGGACATCTCCAGCGCCGGTATCCAAGTCAAAGCCTTCATAAGTTTCGTCAATCGCGGCGGCGCGGGTGCCGGAGCCGGGACCCCGGACCCACTAGAAAGACAGCAAATCCGGCATCGCTGGGCCAACCGGTGAACTGGGATAAAGGCAGAACGCCTTGGTTAAAGAACGCCTGGGCCAACTGCTGGCTGACGTTGGTCAGCCGAAATGGGTATATTGGGTCTGGACACCCGAGCCGGTGGAAAGAGCCGGAAGGGATAGGGTGACCGTTGTACTCATGACACCTGTAATGACGGCTCCTGCGGGTATGTTGGGATTGCCCGAGATCGTTTCTCCGATGGCAAGGCCCGCTGCGCTGGAAACCGTGATGGTAAAACTGCCAGCGGCGGTTGTTGTCTGTACAGAAACAGATGAAGAAGTCGGAGATCCTTTTCCCGCCATCCAAAGAAAGGCGACGCCGCCGACGCCGGTGACGGGATCGCCCGAATCAGTGAGGGGAATGAGCGTGTTTCCAACCGGTGCCGAGGCTTGATAGACGTCGGAAAATACAGCATCCGAGGCGGCCGAATCAAAGATTGCAGTACCTGCGGAAAGCGAGGTCCCTCCGCTGATGGTCAAAGGCGCAGTGGCGTTGGTGCCGTTCAAGAGTGTTCCGTTCGCAGTGGGATCGAGCCAGACGTCCAGAGTGATCTGTTCGGCAACCTGAACGATGCCGGTGGCCGAGCCGGTGAAGTCGGTCTCGATCACTACAGGCTGACCGCCAAAGGCGGCGGTCGTAGTTCCGACGAAGACGGCCTGACTGGCGCTGCTGAGATTGCTTCCGATAAAGGCGGCTTTCCAGCCGGGCTGGAGGATATTGCCAAAGGCGTTATTGGCAGTGGCCCGGAAAGCGGTCGAGCCGGAAACGTGCAGGACGGTGGTCGCGGGAGCCAGGCCCATGAGGCCAGCCCACGCCATAGATAAAGCAAGAAAACCGAATGGAGAGTGTTTCATATGGCGTTCTTGTTTTCACCGATTCCCCAGCGCAGATGGTTCTGCGCTGGGGCGATTAGGTTTAGGCGGTAAGAGCCGGGTTGCGGAAACGACGAGCGTTGCCCACGACGAGCAAAGCAAGACCGGCCGCGAGCAGAGCGTAGGTGCTTGGTTCGGGCACCGCCTGGCCTGCGGCGGTGAAGTCCAGGTCACCGTTGGATTGCAGGGTGAAATACCCGAGGTCGTCCACGGTTCCGCTGTATTTGTTGAGATTAGTTCCACTCGTGCCATTGGGAGGCAGTTCGAACAGTTCCAACTCGGCGGGCAAGAAACTGTTGCCTTCGCCGTCGCCCACGGAAGCTTCGGCTGAATCTCCGCTGATTCCCTGATCCGAGATGCCGCCAGCCGCGGCGAGTTTCACCGAACCAGGGGTAGTCCCAGCCGTGTACCCAGTCAATCCTGCCTTCAGACTAGTAAAGTCCCCCGATGCACTACCGGCTGCGAGGGTTGCGCCGCCATTGCTCTGGTGGGCGAAACCTTGCCAATCCGTCACCGCAGCGGCCCCGGTTTGGGACGATACAAAGACCGTATGGGCGGACGGTTGTCCTGCCGGAGCGGGGTTGGCGGCTTGGTCTCCTATAACCTGAAAAGTCGCCTGACTGGATTGCCATTGGCCGGTAGAGCTTCCGAACAAGCTTTGCAGATCGGCGCTGACATTGGCCACCGTGATCGTATCGCCGGCACCGACGGCCGTGAAGGTCGAATAGTCGCCCAAATCGACGACGTAGCCTTGTGAAGAGCTGTCGCCCGTATCGGTAACTTCCAGGTACAAATCGGCATTTCCAGGGGTGAACGACTGCGCTTTCGCCAGAGGCACGACCATCATCGTCCCGGCGAAAGCCAGAAGGGCGATGGTGAGAGGTTTCAATTTGATTCGATTGTTCATTCTTTCCTTTGTTTGTTTGTTGGTTTGACTGTGGGTAAAA
Source organism: Methylacidiphilales bacterium (assembly GCA_026225555.1). Lineage (GTDB taxonomy): Bacteria > Verrucomicrobiota > Verrucomicrobiia > Methylacidiphilales > UBA1321 > JABDGH01. The sequence continues at coordinate 138,596 of JAMFSY010000016.1, read as the reverse complement.
AGAGTTCCGTATTGAGATAAGATCAGAGAGATGGCAATGATCAGTTGATCTTGGAAATTATTTGTGTCGTTTACGTGACAAAGCGGCAACGGAGTTCCGTTTACCAAGAGCGAACCGGTGCGGACCAAGAGGTCCGCACCGGCCGCTATTTCTTCTAGGTGTAACTAATCGATCTGTCCTTCCGGCTTAAAACACCACCGTGCCGTCCGCAATCTTGGACGTGACGACGTTGTTGCGGCCCACCGTGAGGTCGGTCGGACGAACGCCTGAGACGAGCGCGTCGCTCGCTTCGATCTGGGAGGCAATATCACCCGCAAGGGCCACCTGATTGGTGCTCAGGCCGGCGGCCTTGTAGAGGTGCTCATAGCTCCAGAACGTGTACTGGCCGAGGTCGATCGCTTCATGGCTGAAGGCGAATCCGTTGTAGGTCAGCTCCACCGCGTTGCCATTGAGCGCCGTTTGGGCGTCGCTCTCTCCGACATAGGCGACGAAGAAGTCGCTCGTGCCGTTGGCATTGATGAGGGCGCTGGCGACGTTGCCGCCGCTGGCATAACCATTGCCACCCAGAGGGATCGAGGTGAACACGGGATCAACCAGAACTGCCGGAGTGAGTTCGAAGCTGGCAATCGGGGCGGTGCTTGCCGTACCGACGATCAATCCGTTCGAATCAATCGGGAAGTTCTGCTGAATGGCACCCAGGTTCGTGGAGAGCGCAAGATCTCCACTCGCTGTATCCAGGTCATACCCCTCGTATGCTTCTTGGATCGCAGCCGCACGCGTGCCCGAATCAGGGCTACGGCCGACGAGGAATACGTTGGTATCCGTATCGTTCGTCGAGCCGGAGAACTGAGACAACGGCAGTGAACCATTCTTGAAGATTGCCTCGGCCAGCTGGTTGCTGACGTTGCTCAATCCCTTGTAGGTATAGACGCCGGTCGCCGACGTCGACACGAGGGCCGGCTTCGACAGCGTCAGCGTGGTCCCCGAGATCGCCGTGACGGTGGTGCCCACCTGGACATTCTTCCCATCCGACAGATGATCCCCAACTGCCAAGCCCAACGCGGAGGTAACCGTCGCCGTCGACGAACCCGCCGTGGTGGTTGTGCTGACCGACGTCGTCACGGGAGCCGGCGAACCCACGCCTGCAGCCCAGATGAACGCCACGCCACCGACTCCGGTGATGGAATTACCCGCATCGGTCAAGGCCGTGAGGGTGTTTCCAACCGGAGTGGAGGCCTGATACACGTCGGCGAATGTCGCATCCGGCGGAGCCGAAACGAAGACCGGCGAGCTGAGGGATGTGCCGCCGCTGACCGTCGCGGGAGCCGTCGCATTGACACCAGCCGCGAGGGTACCATTGCCGGTCGGGCTGAGCCAGACACCGGTGAGGGTGGTCTGATTCGACGTTTGAATGACACCGGTAGACGACCCGGTGAAGTCCGTCTCGATCACCACCGGCAGACTGCCGAAGGCCGCCGTCGTGGTGCCGACGTAGACTGCCTGATTGGCACCGCTGAGGCTGCTGCCGACGAACCCGGCTTTCCAGCCGGACTGCAGGACGTTACCGAACGCGTTGTTGGCCGCGCCCCGGAACGCTGTCGATCCGGTGACGTGGATGACGGTCTGCGCCTGGGCCAGACTTCCGGCTCCGAGGGCGATCAGACTCGCCACCGCTAACACTGATTTCATTTTAGATTTCATGGTATTGGTATTTTTTGTTGTTTGGTTATGTTTGTGATGTCTAAACATGCAATCGGGGGGCGGAACCTTACCGAATCTCAAACTCAGGGGCTTCTCCTCCCTTTTGCGCGAATGCAATTCATCACATTGTCTTCGTGGTGTCGAATCGACCATTGTAACAATTCGGTCACGCTAAGATTTTCGACCTACAGCACTGTCGCTGAAAAGAAATGGAAGATATTCCCTGCCAATCGCTAACGCTTAAACCTCCGAAAAAAGCGTTTGCCACAATCACTATGATGTGTTCCTGAAAATGGACATCGAGATGCGTGATTTTTCCCGAATAAAGAACCGGAGCGCGAAGAATTCCGCATTTAAATGCTCGAAGACTTCAGAGGAGGCTCCGAGGGAGCGGCTGGCTCGCTGCCTCAGTGGCTAGCGGCTGCAGCGGTCGAGGAAGCAGAGGCTTTGGCTTGGTTTTTAGCCTTCCTCTGCTCCTCCGTCTTCTGACGGGTGAGTTCCCGAGCTTTCACGAGCTCTTCCTTGCTCATCGTGGGAACCAGGCCATGCAGGAGCTTTCCCGCCGTGACTTCCGTCTGCTGCTGGCTGAGGGTGAGCCAGACAAAGGCAGTCACGGGATCTTTGTTCACGCCAATTCCACCCATGTAGCAGCGGCCGAGATTACTTTCGGCTTTGGCGTTACCCTGCTCCGCCGCCGTGCGGAAATAGGAAACGGCCTTGTCGACATCCTTAGGAAGGCCATAACCGTTTTCGTAGAGTACGCCGAGGCCATTCATGGCGCTTAGATCGCCTTGAGCGGCGGCGGCTCCGTACCATTGGGCTGCCTTGGCATAATCGGTGGAGACGCCCATGTCGCCGAAGAAATAGATTTGGGCGAGGACGTTTTGAGCATCGAGGACTCCCTGGCTGGCCGCTTTCTCGTACCAGCGGCACGCCTCGGCTGTGTCCTTGGGCACGCCGTTGCCGTTGAGATAAATGGCCCCGAGTGTTTCCTGCGCCTCGGGGAGCCCGTGCCCGGCTGCCTTATGCCACCAGTCGAGCGCCTGTTTCGGATCGGCGGCGACGCCCCAGCCCTTCTTGTACATGACGGCGAGGTCGTTTTCAGCTTTGGCGTTACCCTGATCGGCCGCTTTCTTGAAATAAACAAACGCCTTCGCCTTGTCTGCGGGGGCCCCCTTCCCTTCAAAATAAGCCTTGGCGGTGAGGAGTTGAGCCTGCACATCACCGGCATCGGCAGCCGCCTGGGTCGGCGGAACTTCCGCCCGAGGAGCGCAAGCAGATGTCATCATAGACATCACGATAACCGGCAGAAGCAGGGCAAAACCAAAAGATCGATGAGATTTGTGCTTCATGGGCTAAAAACATAGGCAAAGAATCTCGCAGATATCACGTTAAAATTGCGTTTCATTTTTCTGAAAATGGCGTGGAAGACGGCCTGTCTCTAGAGTATTGGCAGGCTCAGGCGACAACCAGATGGATTGTTAATCGCTTGAGTTCAAATGGATAGATCGAGAGCTATTTCGGCGAGCGGCGTCTCGTCCATGCGAAAGTCATCTTAGTTCGCTTGGTCCATTTTTCTGGCGGACACATCACAGCGATCACTTTCGGCTTGCCATCGTCGGATGAAGACAGGAGAAAGACCGGTCCCTTGAAGTGATCGCCTTGAAATCCACCGACTCAGCTGACCATGACCAAACGTGCAACGAAACGAAAGAGGTTGGAGACGGCGCCTGCCCGCGGCTCGTGGCGCGCCCGTCTGGCGGTTGCGTGTGCCGGGAGAGGGCCCTCGATCCTATCGCGACTTCTGATCCTCGTCGTTCTCGGCTGGTGGAGCACCGCCCCGGGATGGCACGGGGGCTGGATCGTCGATGACGATTTTTATCTGACTCATAACCCGTTGCTCAACGATCCGGCGCGGCTATGGAAGGCGTGGTTCCAGCCCGGAAGTTTCGTGGAGTATTATCCGATCGAGCAAACGGTGCAGTGGTGGGAGTGGCAGCTTTGGCACAACCAAACGCTGGGCTACCATGTCGCCAACGTCGTCCTGCATCTGCTGAACGCGGGATTGGTTTGGCGTCTTCTGGCGAAATTTCATTTACGCTGGGCGTGGATCGGAGGACTGATTTTTGCGGTTCATCCGACGACGGTGGAGTCGGTCGTCTGGATTTCCGAACTCAAGAACACGCTTTCTCTCGCCCCGTTTCTGTTGGCAATGTGTGCTTATGTCGATTACGAGGAAAAGGGGAAGAGCGGTGATTACTATCGGGCGCTGGGCTGGTTTGTGACGGCGATGCTGTGCAAAATCAGCATGGCCCCCTTTCCGGTCATCCTTTTGCTTTTCGCCTGGTGGAAGCGAGGGAAATGCGGATGGACCGAGATCAAGGAATCGGCTCCGTTCTTCGTCGTCTCCGTGATCCTCGGGCTAACGAGCCTTTGGTCAGGCGCGCATTATGCGAGGCTTCATCTGCTCCCTGATCCCGTCACGCCGATCGGTGGATTTTGGTCGCGCGTGGCGCTCGCAGGTCTGAGCGCCGCCTTTTATTTTTCAAAGGCGGTTCTTCCGCTGGAGTTGTCCTTCTCGTATCCGCAGTGGAAGGTCAATCCGCCCGAGCTTCCACAATTTCTGCCCTGGCTGGTCCTGGCCGGCGTGCTGGCCGGACTTTGGCGATTACGCAAGACATGGGGACGACACGTTCTGCTTGGCCTGGGCTTCTTCTTTGCGATGCTCGCTCCCTTCGTCGGGTTCAACGAGACGTCGTACATGCAGTTCACCTGGGTCATGGACCACTTCCTCTACATTCCGGTGGTGGGTGTCATCGGTCTCGCGATTGCAGGCCTGGAAGGCCTGCGGAAATATTTATCGAGCTCGGCGCAGAACTACGTGTGGTTGCCTTGCGTATTCGGAGCGCTCATTCTCGCCGGCATAAGTCATAGCTACGCGGCGAGCTTCACCAGTCAGGAAGCCTTGTGGGCTCACGCGCTGGAACGCAATCCAAACTCGGCGGTGGCCCGCAATAACTTTGGTACCGCCCTGCTTCTCGAGGGCCAGCGGGAAAGGGCCATCCGCCTTTACCAGGAGGCGGTGCAACTGAAGCCCGGCTTCGCGGTGCCGCATTATGATTTGGGCGTGGCCTACGCGCAGGCGGAGGCCTTCCCCGAGGCGGACCGCGAGTTCACGGAAGCGTTGCGCCTCAATCCAAAATTTACCGAAGCTCACTTCAACTTCGGAAATACGCTGCTGAAGGAGGGGAAAACGACGGAGGCCCTGGACCAATTTCAGCAGGCGATCGCGATCGATCCGCAATTTGCCGAGCCGCACAATAACCTGGGCAATGTTTTGCTGGAACTCGGCCGCATTCCCGAGGCCGAGAAGGAATTTGAGGAGGCGTTGAGGATCAATCCGGACCACATCGATGCGCTCTACAATCTGGGAAATGCACTGGCGCAATCGGGAAAAGTGGAAGAGGCCAAGTCACGATACGAACGGGTACTGGAGCTCAATCCCGCAGACGCCAATGCCCGGATCAATTTGGGAACGGCGCTATTGGCAACTGGGCATATCGACGACGCGGTGGCCCAGTATAAGGCAGGCTTGCAAATCAACCCCAATTCCGCGGAAGCCCACTCGGATCTGGGCACGGCGCTAATCCAAGAAGGGCAAGAATCCGCGGCCCAGGCGGAATACGAAGAGGCCCTACGGATCGATCCGAAGAATGCCGATGCGAGACAGAATCTTCAGCGCCTCAAGGTGCTGCAAGATTCGAGGCCCTCGAGCCCTTAAGCGGCTTCGATTAGAGGCAGCCAAAATTACGAGAAATTAATAGGCGTCTAGGATCGGAAGCTGCTACTGTGTTACACGGTTATTGGAATCCCTGTTTGGATTCTTAAACATGCAGTCGGGGGCGGCCCGGTAACGGGCCGCCCCTCTTCGTTGGCAGCCACGGTGTTGAACACGTTCGCTCCGGCCAACCGATCACTGAAAAAGCGGAACGGAGACGAGCAACTGTCGATAATCTATCGGATGAAGCATAAGGAGCCCTGACTCTTTTTAAGTTGCAGAACCGCCATCTAAGACCCGATACATGCGCCGCGGAATCGCTTGGACGCAAAACTCAAGCAGACGATTCGTCCACTCGAGGCAGGAGCGGACTTCGGGACACGACCTTATTGCGGTGGGTTTTTCATCGCGGTCAGCGGGGTCTTCATCGGCTTCACGGGAGGCGGGGGACTCTTGCTCTGATCGAGCGCATCTTGATAGTCCTGGACGAGGGTTTCGAGTTTGGTCCGGGTCAGCCCGAGAAAAGGCTCTTTCGCTTCCAAAGCATCACCCAAGCTGTATTTCTGGTAGCGGTTGAGGATGTCCACGCCGGTCTTGTAGAGATCGAGATTCTTGCTCTGTCGGTCCGCCACGAGCCGCTGGAGATCGACAACCTGGAGAGTGAGCTGCTGGTTACTGGCCTTGAGCGTGATCATCATCTTTTCCGCCTGGGTCTGGTAGCCCTTCCACTGGACAATAGCCGCCTGAAAGTCGGCGAGCTGCTTGTTGAGCGAAGTGATCTGGTCATTCTGGTCGGAGATGGTTTTGGCGGCGGCCGTTTGCGCCGCGGCGGCGGCGGTCGCCTGCTTTTTGATGGTCGCGCCGGCGTCGTCGAGTTTGGCTTGAAGATCCTTGGCATTCGCGTTGGCGGCGTCCAGTTGCGCCTGGGATTGCGCGGCCTGGTTTTGAGCATCGCGCAATTGGAGGATGGTACTGCGCAGCTCGTCCCGCAATTTGGCTTCGCGGGATGCGGCCTGATCATCAGCGGCGTGCAGCGCAGGAGCAATAAAGAGGGCTATCAAAAGCAGGAGCGGAATCGTTTTCATGGATCGATGAAGGCAAGCGTGGTCAGAATTGCGCATTGATATCGAATTGGATGACATCCGACTTATAAGTGGGTCCGGCGATCGCATCGGCGGACATCCAGCGCAAAGTTGTCCAGACGTGGGGAGAGAGACCGACATTGAGGCCGACCATATACCCCTGGAGATTGGTGCCAGCGAGCGGGCCGCCGAAATCGGAATCAACAAAACCGTCCACGACGGCATCGGATTCGATGTAGCGATAGGTGAGATTGACGTTCCAATCCCCGAGTTTCTCGAGAGCGGGACGGCCCATGCTCAAGCGGATATTATAACCCTTGTTGCCGCCATAAAACGAGTTGGGATCATTCGGATCCGCGATGTTGTTTTGCGGCCCGCTCAGGATGCCGGGAGGGCCATTGTTGACGATGGAAGAGCGGTCGAAGGCAAGATTGTCCACGAACTCCCCGACGACCCAGATATGAAACGGATCGAAATGGCTGATATCGACCTGGCCGGTCAGGGCGAGCTCCTGGAATCCGGTGGCCAAGCCGAAGTATTCGTAGAGGGGAGTTGGTTGACCTGGCGCAATGCCGGGATTCGGCTCGACATTGTTGAGCGCGATATAAGTATTGCCGTTTTGCGCGAAGGAAGGACGACTGTCGGCGGTGTTCCCCTCATCGGTGGAATCGGTCTGGACGTAGGGATCGGAAACCTTGCCGGCGATGTTCTCGAAGTCGTACAGGGCGGCGGCCCCCTTCACCGTGAAATCCTCGTTGATTTTCCAGATGAGGCCAGCCTGACCGGCGAAGAGCCACTTATCCTCACTCTTAAACTTGGCCGATTCGGCCGACGAGAAGTTGAGGTCGGTATTGAAGACCGAGAAGGCACCGCCCGCTCCGAAGAGAGTGAGATTATCGGTGATCGGATACTTACCGGTCACCGCGAGTCCGTCGAAGCCGATGTCATCCGCCCATATCATGCTGGTGCCGAAAAACGGATTGTCCATGCGTCCGACTTCGAAGGTCAAATCTTCGTTCGGCTTTCCGACCATTTCGTATTTGATGAAACCGCGGTCGAGCCAGATGGCATATTTGGCGAAATCCCCGCCCTGCCCATTGTTGGCCGCGCCCAGGGTTTGGTTTTCGGTAACGGGGGAATTATCGGCGCCGGTGCCAGCGCGAAGGCCGGCGGTGAAGCCGTCTCCGAGATTGATGTCGGTTCCGAAACGAGCGCGGAGGCGCGGCAGGAAGCGGTCCTGATTGGTATCCAATTGAGGTAGTCGAAAAGCCGGGTTCGATATGGCATTGAGGTCGAACATCGATCCGGTATTGATGGCATTGAAATTCGGAAAGGCGCCGGGAGAATCGTCGTTGCCGGAGGGAAAGGTGTCGTCCTGGGCGCGGACGCGGATATCGCCGAAGACGCGGAAACGCGGAAAGGTTTCGGGACCGGGCCCGGTATTGTTCGACCAGAGTTCATCGCGGTCGTGGGCGATCACATCCTGTTTGATCTCCTCGCGCATTTCGTCTTTGACGGTCTCCGGGACGTAATTGACGTGAACGGTGTCGTCGGTCAGCGGCGGAATGGCCGCGCTGGCGGGACTCGCGGGAGTCGGTGCCGGATTAGCGGAACTCGCGAGAGCTTCGGTAGCCTGGGTATGACTGGGGTTGGCATCTTCCTGGGCCTGTTGAATGATGTCGTCCGAGTCTGCCCTGGTAAGTCCTCCGCGTTGAACAAGTCGATCAACCAGGCTCACGAAAGCACGCTTCCACGGATCGTTGGCGTAGGGATCTGCCGAGACGGGAGGAGCAGAGGCGGGAGGTGCCGTGGAAACCGGAGGCGCCGGCGTGGAATCGGGCGCCTGAACGCTGGCTGCGACGCCGGGCGGAAGAGGCGGCAGCGGCGGCGGCAAGCTTGGAGCCGCGGTCGCAGGAGCAGTTCCGCCGGTCGTCGAGGCAAGGGTTGGCAAGGCGGCGGGGTCGGCGGCGAGCAAGGTGGCGGTGGCAGGAACATCCGGTGAATCGTCCGGCCGCAGGACGGCGGCAGGAGGGCGAACAGCCAGCGGCATGGCGGGCACGGCCGGGGCGGTCGTCGCATTGGGGGACCCGGTTGCGGCCTGGGCCGGCGCGGCGGCGGCCAGGAAGGAAATGGAAACGAAAGCCATGGAGAGCCAACGGGAGAGTGGCTCGGACGGAAAGAGGGGGGATGCAGCTCGTTTCATAGGGTTCTTAGAACTCGGCCCAGAGTCGAAAAATCAACTGAGGCGAGTAGGCTTTGGTTTGGGTGGCGCTGATCGCCGGCACGGCAAAATCGAGCGATCCGTTATAATGATTGAGCAATTTGATTCGGGTGCCGGCCCCGAAACTAAGGAGGTCATACTGCGGGGTTTGTTCGGGCAGCGGCTGATCCGTGGTGACGAAACCGGCGTCGCCGAAGGCGTAAAAACGCCAGTCATCGACGGTCTTTCCCAAAAAGGTGCCGAGGGAAGGAGTGCGTATTTCGAGGGTGCCGAAGAGAGCGTTGTCCCCCAATTCCTCGGATTCGAGATAACCCCGGACGGTATCGAGTCCGCCCGCGCTGAATTGTTCGCTGCTGACCAGCGGTCCGCTGGCGGCTTGGCCTTGAACTTTGCCGAAGACTTGAAATCCGAGAGGAAGATCGTGGGAGTGGGAGAGGTCACCGCGGATGTAAATAAAATTTCCGGAAGCGCCGTGCCGCACAAAGTCGAACTGGTCCTCCGTGCTGCCGAGACCGCGGGTGGCGAAGTCGAGCGAGATATCGAGACCGGTCTGGAAGGTTTTCTCACTCCAGGCGCCGCTGTACGCCACGCTGAAGGGAAAATAGGTGATGGGCGCCAATCCCGGGATGGCCGCGGTGCTTAAACTCGGAGTATCCTGCGTGAAGTTTTTGTAGTCGAAGCCGAGACTGACAGACTGGTAGAAGTCCTTTTCGGGAGGAAGGGAAATGATGGCTCGTGCGCCGATGACGCTGCCGCGGCCGGCGACGGCAATGCCACCGAGCGTGGAAACATTGCTGTTCTGGCTGGTGCCCTCCACTTCCAGACTGAGCCAGTCCAGGCCGGGAACCCGGGCAAGGTAATAGCCGGAGAAAACCTCAACCTCGTTGAGATTTTCCGGGGCGACTTGAAAGCTGAAACCGATCGTGTGTCCGAGCTGCCAAAGATTGTCGTAGTCGGCCGAGCCATTCAGGCGCAGGGGGCTGGTGAAGGCACTGTAGCGGTTGTTGAGTTCCAGGCTGCCGTGGAGCGGAGGCGTATCCTTGACGTTGAGATCGACATCGACCGTGCCGGGTTCAATTCCGGTTTTGAGCTGGGGCTGGATGGAACGGTCCTGCAGCTGGTTGAGAACGATGATGTTTTTCGTGACCGAGCCAAAGTCGAGCACCGTGCCTTGCCGCAAGGCGGGTGCTTCGTGTTTGATCTGATTGATCGAGTAATAACGCGAGCCATGAACGCGCACTCGTCCGACAGGATTGGTTTGGACCTCGAGCGTGATGATACCGCGCTGCACGTCACCGGGAGCCTGTTGGGAAATTTCAACGGTGACGGCCTGAAAACCCTGATCGTGATAGGCCTTTTGGAGGGCGCTTACCGCATGATCGACGTCATCGGGTGTGCGGTAAGGCCCCATGAAGGGATAAACCGCGTTCTCGATTTGACGCGCGGTGAGAAGGTTGGCGCCTCCCTTGACCTCGAAATCTTCAATATAAAACCGCGGCTGGTTTGGCGAGGCCGCGGGGCTGGCCGGCGGCTGAATCGAAGGAGCGGAGGCAGTCTGCGCGTGAGCAGACGTCAGACTCAGGGCCGCCAAGAAGAGGGCCACTGCAAGATGATCCCTCGTCCGCATCCGGACCCAGGTCAGCGGAACCCGCCGCTGGACGGGTCGTTTAGGGGCCATAATCCCGAATTGCGGCAGCTTCGAAAGTTCGTGTTAACGCCAAGAACCGCTCTTCTCGCTCCGTGCATACAAGGACCTGTAATATCTCTTCGAAGGGCTTAGCGGAGATCAAGGTATTCATGATTTGAGGCGATAAGTATAAGTATGATGTGTGCGATCTTTGAGATAGTATCTTTCCGGTAATCCCCAGCAAGGATTATCAGGCGTCAAAAATGTGACATCCGACGGGGCAAGGATCGGGATGTGCCACGAGCGGGATAAGAGCCGGAGAGAACATGATCACGCCTCGTGGATGGCCTCGTCCAAAGGAGCGGAGGGAAGCTTGATCAGAATTTGTGCGGAATGATCCGAAACAGCAGAACGGCTGACGGCACCGCGATGATTGGATTCAACAATGCGGCGGGAAAGACTGAGATCAAAGTCATGCGCGGCAGATTGGGCCGCACTCCCGTAGCGGATCGACAATTCCACGTGATCGATTCCGCGGACGAGCTCGACCGAAATCTCGCCATGGCCGGCCATGGCGGTAAAAGCCTGGGAAAGGAGGTTGACGAGGAGGAGGCAGATTTGCCGGGGATAGCAGAGGATGACTTCGGTCGGCGAAATGTCGGACTGCACGCTGACTTGAGAACCAAAACGGGAGGAGAGTTGAAGAATGGAAAGCGCGACGAGATCGCTGATGTTAGTGGCTTGATGGGTGTGGCCATCGGGCCGGGCCAAGGTCCGGAGGACTCGGACGATTCGGCGGAGCTGGTCGGTCGCTTCGCGGCCCATTTCGACGTTCGTCTCCAGGACATGGAACTGTTGCTTGGCTTTTTCGGGATTGCCCTGCAAATCGATCTCGGAGGTGACGGCTTCGACGCGGTCTTGCGTGACTTCCAGAGTTGAAACGAACTCTTCCAAGTTGCGGACAACACCGAGAGCGAGCTCGACTTGCGCATCGATTTTGGTGGCGTCGACCAAGGCGCTGCCGGGCTGGGAAAGATCGTTTAGCGCACTGCCGAGCTCATCGATCTGAGCCTTCAGGGCTTCCCGGTCATCGTGGAGGCGTTGATTCTCGCGGCGAATGAAATCACGAATGGAGATCAGCCCGAGATAAACGCCGGTCTTCGAAACTCCGACGATGTCATCAAATTTTCGTTCGGTGAGGAGTTGCTGGATCTGTTGACGGGCACTACTCAAAGTTGTTTCGGTCGAAAAGATCGTTGCTTCCGAGGTTGAGGCGATGAGTTCACCGACGACATCTCCTAAAAGTTTTCTACCGAGGACGGCATGTCCGAACTTGGCATTAAGGGCCTTGACCAGCTGGCGAAAACGGATGAGCGCGGCCGGCTTGTGGCCCGAATCGAGAAGAACGGCAAAGTCGACGCCGAAGCGAAGCATTTCCTGATAAGTGTGCTCGACGGTATGGTGCTCTCGAAAAGAAATGGTATGATCGACGTAGAGAGACCAGTCGACGTGCTTTTCGGCATGGAGATTGGTCTTCATAGAGTTATCCGCCAGCTCATATTAGTCAAAAAATATGGCGATTGTGTGACATTTGAGTGACACAATGCGGGCGCTCCGTTAATTCAACTTGCCCGCCTAGAGAGTCTTACGCTCACCCCTCGTGTGGACTAGCACACATTACAATGATTTTTTATCATAGTCGATAGAGATTAGAGTGCAATCAAGCAAAAGGAATCTTTAGCTGATTTTGTCTTGAGCCTTAGTGAGGAACGATTTATAGCCATCCGTATGACTCGACCTAAGGTCTTCCCATTGATGCAACATCATCTTGGTTTGGGAGCTTTCGCGACAGCGGGATCGCCTGTAGGTTACAACGTCCAACAGTGTCCTACCGACGGCAGCAAAAAATGACGAAATCTCCGACTACTCCTCTGTCTGAAATCAAAAGGACGGGGCCGACCTACGTCATTGTGACCCAGCACCTGCGTGAACAGATTCTCGCGGGCAAGTGGGCTCCGAATACGCAGATTCCATCGATCAAGGAGTTATCGCGGATGCTCGGGACCAATTTCGGCACGACCTATAAGGCCATCACGCCGCTGGTGAAGGAAGGACTCCTCCTTCGGGTGCAAGGTTCGGGGACGTTCGTGGTTGATCGGTCCGATCAGACGAATGGTCAGGTGGCAACAGCCAGCCCGGACCTTTCACATTCCGTGGCCGACACGGCCGAAAACCACGTTTTCCGTCCTGCGGTACCTTATACCGCGACGGGCCGCGCCTTAAGGGCGGCCGTCTATTACAGTCAAGACCCGGTGCGCAATAGCGACCGCTTTCTGCAGGATGCACTTCGCGATCATCTGCGTCAGGAATTGAGTTCGGCGGGAATAGAAATGGAGCTGCTGGTCGATTCTCGCAACGAGTCGGAGCAGACGACTCTTTTCCCTGCGCTGCAAGCGGCGGTTGAGAAGGGGGAGATTTCATCGGTGATTTGTCCCTCGGTGACCGCAACCGCCTTTCGGACGCTGCAAAATCTTTCCATTCCGATAACGGGTCTTTATCCGATTCCGACCCGCAATTGGGTGGCGATCCACAACAACCTGTTTGAGGTGGCGGTGGCTGATCTGCACAACCGGGGAGCAACGTCCATCGCGGTGCTGAGCCACATCGTCAACGACGGCCTGGTTGAGCGAGGCCCGCATAACCGTGCTCCCGAAGGACTCTTGGAAAACAGCTTTTACGTCCGCTTCCAAAAGGCCGTCGAACGGGATGGACTGGCCTGTACACGATGTAGCATCCATGCGCCACCGGAGCCAAATCTCCTCGATCTGGAACGTTTCGCCTACAGCCGGTTCAAGCAGCTATGGAACTCCAAGGAACGGCCGGAAGGAATCATCATTTACTCGGATGCCATCGCTCGGGGCGCAGTCATGGCCATGCTCGAGCTGGGAGTGAAGGTCCCGGAAGAAGCAAAAATAGTTATTCATCATACGAGCGAAGTTGATTTTATTTGTCCTCTCGAGCTGACTTTCCTCGAATTCAGTGTGAAGTCCCTCGCGGAAGCCTTTCTGAACCAGATTCACCGGCAAATGAGAGCGGAACCCACCCCGCCGCTGCACGTTCCGATCGTCTCGCTTAAGCGTTAGGACCTCGAGGCGCCTTCGCCCCCATAAATATAGGCTTCGGTCAGGTGATGGCGGGGTTTAGAGAAAATTACTTCGGCCGTGTCGAATTCGATCAGGTTTCCTTCTTCGAAGAACCCGGCGAAGTCGGAAAGCCGGCCCGCCTGCTGCAGGTTATGGGTGACCTGCACGATCGTATATTCCTGTTTGAGTTCCTGGATGAGATCCTCGATTTTTTCCGCCGCTCCGGGGTCAAGGGCGGAGGCGGGCTCATCCATGAGCAACACCTGGGGATTGACGGAAATCGCGCGTGCGAGACAGACGCGCTGCTGCTGGCCTCCGGAAAGGTTGAGCGCGTTCATCCCGAGGCGATCCTTCACATCCTGCCAGAGTCCGACCTTGTTCAGGCTGATCTCGACCTGATCGGCAATTTCGCTTTTGTTGCCGAGCCGATGCAGACGCAGCCCATAGGCGACGTTGTCAAAGATGCTTTGCGAGAATGGATTTGACCTTTGAAAGACCATGCCGATATAGCGGCGAACGCGGATCGGGTTGATTTTGGCGGAGTAAATGTCCTGCTGATGGAACAGAATCTTCCCCGTGATCTGGGCATTGGGCACGAAATCGTTCATGCGGTTCAGGCAGCGCAGGAAGGATGATTTTCCGCAGCCGGAGGGACCAATGAGTGCGGTCACGGCCCGGCGGCGGATGGGAAGCGTGACATCCTTGAGGACGAGATGCTTGCCATAGGAAAGGGAAAGGTGCTGCACCTCAAGGATAGGCGGCTCGATTTCCGCGACACCGGTCGGTTCCGCGGGCTCGGCGACGAGCGGATGAAGCGGGGCAATTTTGGATTCCATGAAAGGCCTAGTTGGAATGAGAGTTTTCCTGCTTGTGGCGCAGGCGGGCGCGCGCCAGCACGGCGGAGAGGTTGAGGAAGAAAGTGACGAGGAGGAGCGTGACAACGGTGGAAAACAAAAGGGGACGCACGTCGTCCGTGTTTACGGATTGGGTGGAAAGGTTATAGACGTGATAGCCGAGCTCCATGAATGGATCGTGGATGCTGTGGGGTAAATCCTTCATGTAGTAGACGGCGCCGGTAAACATGATCGGCGCCACCTCGCCTGCCCCGCGGCTGATGGCCAGAATGCCGCCGGTGAGGATGCCGGGATAGGCCTGGGGGAGCACGATTCCTCGTAGCATCTGCAGCCTGGTTGCGCCCATGGCGAGGGAGGCGTCGCGCACGCTCGAAGAAACGGAACGGAGGGCTTGCTCGGTGCTGACGACGACCACGGGCAGCGTGAGGATCGCGAGCGTCAACGCGGCCCAAATGAGGGAAGGTTTGCCCCAGAGGGGCTCGGCACTATGGAGGACCTGGAGATCGATGAACCGGCCGATGGTGAGGACGAAAAGACCAAGACCGAAGAGGCCGAAAATGATGGAGGGAATGCCGGCGAGGTTGTTGATGGAGGCTCCGATGATGCGGGCGCGCCGACTGCGGGGATCGACAAATTCGTTGAGGTAGATGCCGGTCACGATTCCGATCGGCATGACAAAAATGGTCATGAGGAAGACGAGCATCACGGTTCCGACGACCATGTCGAAGACGCCGGAATTATGGACGTCGAACATGCCCTCGTTGTGCGTTCCCCCGGCGCGGGTGAGCAAAAAATGAGGGGAAAGGCCTCGAGGCCCCTGGCTGAGGATATAGGCGATGATGAGAAGGATCGAACTAGCCACGAAGTAGGTCGTGCCTTGAAAGACCCCGGTATAAAGCGTTGTGCGGCTCAGGATCGGCCGCGAGGTGAGATCAACCTCGGGGGAAGGAATGGCCTTCTCCAAAAAACTTCTCATGGCGGGGTTCGTCCCATTTGGGGTTCAAGCGGCATCGGCGCCATCGGAGCCTCGCCAAAGGCTGTTCCCTCGAGCCGGAGCCGAAGGCGCCGCAGAGCGAGATCGGCGAGAACGTTGCCGAGGAAGGCGATGAAAAAAAGCACGGTTCCGATGAGGAAAAGCACATGATAGTGGGCGCTGCCATAGGCGGCCTCGTTCAGTTCCGAGGCGATAGTGGCGCTGGCGGTGCGGACGGACCGGAAAACGGAAAGATCGAGGGTGGCGGCGTTGCCGGAAGCGAGCAGGACGATCATCGTCTCACCAATGGCGCGGGCAAAGCCGAGCGTGACGGCCGCGCCGATGCCGGGCAGAGCCATGCGCACGACGATACCCATCGTGGCGTGCCACTCGGTGGCGCCCAAGGCGCGGGCGGCGTTCTTGTAGATGTTGGGCACGGCGGAGAGCGCGTCTTCCGCAATGGTGAAAATAACCGGAACGACAGCCAGGGCCAGGGCTACGCCGGCCACGAGAGTGTTCAAGGGAGTGGAGTGGGAATCAAGAACGCCCAGAGGAGCGAGAAGTGAGGAGAGCGTGATCATTCCGAGAAAGCCGAGCACAACCGAGGGGATACTCGCGAGCAACTCGATCAGGGGCTTGATGATTTCGCGAGTGCGGATGCTGGCGAGTTGAGAAAGGTAGATGGCGGGAATGATGGCGAGTGGAATCGCCAGCACGAGCGCCACGGAAGCGACCTTGAGAGTGCCAAAGAAAAGTGGCACCAGGTTATATTTCTCCACGTGCCCGATTGGCTGCCAAACAAAGACGGCGTGATCGTAGCCATGCCATTGAAAAGGGAGGAGCAGCATTCGCCACGATGTCGTATTCAAACGGCTGTCGGGGTTCTTATCCTGCTTGAGCTCGTCGTTCCGGATCGCGATCAGTTCGCCAAGGACGGAGGGGGAGACCTTTTTGATGCGATCTTCGCTGGTCTGGAGGAAGGCGGCGAGTTCCCGGGGATCTTTCTTCGCTGCGACCGCCGGGTCCATCATCTGGCCGGAGTGGGCGTTGTTGGTAAGTTGAAGCGAGATCGGAAGACTTTCGGCCGTGAGGAAAATGAAAATCAGAAGGATCGCCACGATGGCGGTATTGGAAATGACTGAGATCGCCCAGGTGATGAGTCGGTCGCCCAAGCTTTCCGAGGACCGGGAGAGCTCATTGATGATGTCGCGGTCCGTGCTTGGGTCCTCTTGGGACGATTCGCCGGGCAGTCCTGTTGTCGTCGCGTCCATGCGGGTGATCCTTGCCTCAATTGGCGGGAAGATTGGCCGACTCCGCGGTGGGAGGGAGTTTAGTGGCCATTTCCCTGAGCCTAGCCTCTTCGGCCTCGAGCTTGACCTGCTCGGCATTGAGCTCCGCCTGCCGCTCATCGAGCTTGGTTTCGCGCTCGTCGAGCTGGGTTTCGCGGTCGACGAGTTTGGCTTCGACGGCGGCGATCTTGTTCTCGGACTGGCTCAGGATGGCCACGGCTCCGGCAAGATCGTTTGAATCGACCCGCGGGATTGCTAGGGGTGCGGAATCCGCGGCCTGCTTGGGATTGTCTTCGCTGTTTTTGGGGAGCAGGGCCGCCGGAGGAGCGCTGGGTTGGGAAAGCGGCTCGGTCAGGCTGGTAGAAAGAGGACTTGCGGAAAGGGAGGTCGCAGGCGGAGGAGCAGATACGATCAAGTTGACGCGCTGCGCTGAGGAATTCAGCGGAGCGGGCGGGGCATTAACGCTGTGCGGATCGAGGTCTTCGGTCCCGACCACGCCAGCGGTGTATTTGAGCATTTCGGGCAATGCGAAATAATTGGATTTCACCACGATCTTCTGCCCCTCGGGACTGCGCACCCAAAGAACGAATTTTACGGCCTCATCATTTCTGGAACGGGGATTGAGATAGTAATTGAGGGTGCGCGAGAGCGGATAGCTGCGGTCATAGACGCTCTCTTTCGTGGGCCAGTAGGCGGGGGAAGCGTCGTCCGCCTTCAGTTTGAGGACCTTGACGCCTTTGTTGTAGCCGATGCCGCCGTAGCCGATACCCCGCGGGTCGATGGAGACGGAGTGGTAAACGGCGGCGGTGCCGGGCAACGTTTCGGCGTGGGTGGTGTAATCGTCGCCATCGAGCACCTCGTCCTTGATGAAAGCGTAGGTGCCGGAGGTATTGTCCCGGCTGTAAACGTCGATGGCCATATCGGGTCCACCGAGTTCCCTCCAATTAGTATAGTCGCCCCGAAAAATTCTCCGTAATTGCTCGACGGTCAGTTCCTTCAGGGGGTTCTTGATATTGACGAAGATCGCCACTCCATCCATGGCTGCGCTATAGCACGCGGGACGCATTCCCCCATCGAACAAGAAATCCTTGATTTCGGTGGGCCTGAGATCGCGGGAGCAGGCGCCGATATCGGCCGTGTTATCGTGGAGAGCCGCGATGCCCACGCCGGAGCCTCCACCGGCCACCTGAATATCGGTTTCCGGATGAAGTTGCATATAGGCCTGAGCCAGTTGCTGGTTCATCACAAGCATGGTGTCAGAGCCTTTAATAATGACTTCTCCCGCCTGGAGAAAAGGCGCGACGGCGAGAGAAAGACCGGCGAAGGCCAGCCGAGCGAAAACTCTGTTTAGGTACATAGTCGGTTCACCATTTTCGACCGTAGGTTCGGACGGATAGGACTCCGACCGGAAGACGTTTGACCAGGAGATCAGAGCACCTGCCCGCGGACACATCCCTGATCCGCTTGATTTTAGCAGAACCCTCATCCCCGGTAAACTGTCGTGTAGGGGCCCGGCGAGAGAGGCATCCATTTCCCATGAAAGGGCCAAGGCTTGATTCCAGCATGCTGTTCATAGACATCATTTCGATTCTCCTCTAACTCAGGTGCGATAAGTCACTGATTCTGTCTGAGTTCACGATGAAAAACGAGAATTCTTTCAACCAAGGTAGTGAAGGTAAATGATCAAAGCGATTGCTTAAGGATGACTTTGCCTTCATGCTCGTCCGGCTTTCCTTATGAGCGCCCTGCCCCATTATTTTACCAGATTAAGCATATGGGGGGCTGCCTGGACCCTTCTTTTGGCGGGAAATCTTGCAGCCCAGCCTGCACCGGACACGAACGCCGCTCCGGCCGCCGCCGCTTCCCTGAACGCGGCGCCCGCGGAGACCGCGGCAGCTACCGCCTCGTCGTCGCCGGAGGGCGAGACCGGCTCAAGGCCCGCCGGTGCGGCTCCGATCGACAGTAATTTACAGCAGGCCTTCTTTCTTCTGCGGCAGGGAAAGCTCGACGAGGCGCTGGCGGCAGTGAATCTCTCGTTGCAGACCGATCCGCGAAACCGGGACGCGTATCTGATACGTGGGAACGTTTATGCCCATAAGAAGCTTTGGCCGGAAGCGGAAAAGGATTATGCGACGGCTTTGCAGATTGATCCGGCCAGCTCGCCGGCGAGATTCAACCTGGCGGAGGCGCAGTTCGCAGAAAAGAGATACGATGACGCGCGGGCGAACTACTTGCTTCTGGAGCGAGACCCTGACCATGGCGATCTGTCCGCCTATCGCGTCTTCATATGCGATCTGTTTGGCAATCATGAGGACGCGGCGCAAAAGGAATTGAACGCTTTCGACCAAGTGGGGGCTAACGCGTCCTATTATTTCGCAAACGCGGCTTGGTCGTTATTCCATCAGAAACCTGACGACGCGAAAAGCTGGCTGGCTTCCGCGGTTCATATCTATACCCGGCAGAAAACCGCCGAGTACATCTCCTCTCTTTCGAATCTGGGCTATCCGCCCAAGCCTCCGGAGCCGGACGCCACTTCGCCTTCTGCGAGTAAATAATCCGGCCAGCCCTGGCGGGCGGGGTCACATGTTGGTGCACCCGGCGGCCTGCACTTTGCGCGGGGCGCATACCAAAACAGCTCATAAGGGACTGGCTGTTGTCGGAAGAAGGCCGTTTCTTTTGGGTGAGAAAGCCGGCATCAAAGGAAAAGGCAAACGGTCCGGCATCTACCATCTCTAGGAAAAGCGGGAGGGCTTCCCGAAAGCTACTTGGTTTCGCGGTCGGCGCGTTGCTTGGCCCATCTTTTCTCTCGCATCGCCTGAAGCTGGGCGAGCTTCTTCGGGGAGAGTGATTTTCCTCCCTTGGAGGAAATCTCACTCAGGTGGGCGCGCTTTTTGGGTG
Source organism: Methylacidiphilales bacterium (assembly GCA_026225555.1). Classification (GTDB taxonomy): domain Bacteria; phylum Verrucomicrobiota; class Verrucomicrobiia; order Methylacidiphilales; family UBA1321; genus JABDGH01. Next base: position 119,030 of record JAMFSY010000016.1, on the reverse strand, counting down.
TCACCGTCTTGCCTCCCAGGGCGCCGGCAGCGGCCATGAATTTCTGCACTGCCTCGGTCGCCACGGGTTTATCGGGCACGTTGCGGGCCGGACGCAGCCGCTTGGGAACGAGCGGCAGCCCACCCTTGGAAATCTCACTCAGGTGGGCAAGTTTCTTGGGCGTCACCGCCTTGCCTCCTCTGGCGCCGGCGGTGGCTAGAAAATGACGTACTTCGTCGCTCGGTTTTGGAGTGGTCATCGTGCGGTCTGGTTCCGTTTATAGTGGGACGGGGTGGAGGACGGCAAGCCGGTTGTCCCCGGCGAAGGATGGCGATAAGCTGCCAGACGACATGAGTGAATCCGCGGATGTTCCGGCCGATCTTCCTCCCGAGGTGGAGGCCAAGATTCAGAGGATCATGGATGAAACCGGCCGCAGCCGGGACGAAGTCATCCAGGGACAATTCAAGGCTTTCTTTCACGCCGTCGATCATCCAACCGGGCACGATGCCGCCTTCGTCCAAGTGGTGCGGCGCAGGATCAAGGAAGCGGGCGCGGGGGGATGAAGACACAGTTCATGAAAGCTGCGGTCCGTGCGGCCGTGATATGGGCAGGCCTCACCGGTTGGGCGAAAAGCGAGTCACCCTGGCCCAAGGATGCACCAGCGACGACCTATACGGGAGTTGTGCTTAACGAACCACTCAACAAGGGTGAGCCGAAGGCAACGGTGTACGCGATTCGTCCGGGCGTGAAACCGGGTTTCTTCGACCACTTCAGATTATGGCAAACGTCGGAGTCAGCTGATCAGGTCGCTGCCAGCGTGGTTTCCGATAGAAGCGGACGGTTTCGTTTAACGGTCCCACACGGCTACGCGACATGGCTCCTGGTCACCTCCCAAGACCGCCGGCTTTCCGGCAACGTCGAACAAAATCTCAAGCGAGATGTCCGCGACCTGACGATAAAACTCGATCCCCAAATGAACGATATCGCGTTCTCCGGCGTCGTGGGCGACTTCCCGGACGATGACCAGAAGATGATTCAATCAGCCTATTACAAGATGATGTTTCACTACGCCTCAACCGGCTATGAAACGCCGCTGTCCCTCGCGGCCTACGAGCAGAAGGGGATCGTCTCTCCAGACGAATCGAGGATGATGCAAAAATATTGGCGATTTCTAAGTGGTCCAAAGCCCGCCATTACGGTGGGTTGGAATTGCTTTTCCATGCGGATCATATCCGTGTCGGCCCCGGTCGTATTTAGACCAAGTGAGAGGTATATGGACCCCGTGCCGGGAAAGCCGATTCAGCAGATCGACTTGAGCCACTTGAACTTAAACAATTGGCCGTCGGAGTAGAATCGTTCCCACGCTTTCGGGCGAGGTCTTGGCGAACAGCGAAGCGGAGGGGCGCTCTTATATCATGGCGTGGTCTCCTCCTCGCCGTAGGGCCGGGCGTTGGCGTGAAGGTCGCAGGAAGGCCGGACCGCCGGGCAATCCCATCCCATCATGCTGCCGATCAGCATGGCCTCGCGCTGGCGGGGCGAGACCTGGAGGGCCTTGTTCATCCGGTCGGCCACGCGCCGGGCGGCCTCGCCGGTGACGGTGCCGTCGTACATCTGAAAGTAGCCACGCTGCTCGCGCCGGATGCCGATCAGGACATCGCCGGGCTGCAGGACGGCGACGCACATTTCCGGCCAGACGTCATGCACGATGGCTTCGGCCTCCTTCCGCGCGGAGGGGGGAACGTAGCTGAGATCGAGGCAGGTGGCGCGGCCCTCGGCCAGCGATTGCCCGTCGTCGGAAAACTTCGTCCCGTCGGGGTGACGGAGAGGCACGAACCGCTTGTTCAACTCGAAGGCCCGAACCAGGTCGCGGGCGGAAACGGTGTACGGCCTGCCGTAGGCGTTGTCCTGAAAATGAATCAAGTCCATGGCTAGGCCTTTCTCCGGGCGGTGGTCCGGCGCGAGGCGTTCAACTCCTCGCGGAGCGCCGTCATCTCGTGGTTGATTTCGGTGGCGTGCTGGCGGGAGACCGGCTCCAGCGATTGAAACAGCTCGCCGTGGAGGGTGAAGATGCCGCGCGTACTTTGCCGACCGTTTTCCCGGTCGCCAAAGATCGACAAGGCGCTGATCTGAAAACGAAGGGCGGTGCTTGTTGGTTTTTTCATTTTGAATTTCCTAGATGGGGATTGAGGGCGGCCAATCGGCGGCGGCGCAAAAGCCGCAGTCGCAGCCGGGATCGGGGGACGAACTGAGGAAGAGAAAATTCTCCTCGGTCGCTTCGGGCAGGCCGTCGCAGATGTCCTGCGCGACGGCCTGCCAGTCCTCGCCGTGAAACTGGCGTTCGTGCGATTCCTGCAAATGACGTTGGGTGGCGTTCATGGCGTCAGGTGGTGGGAAGCTCCGAGGCCGGGTTGGCCTGCTCCGGGGGCGCGACAAAGTGCTTGGCCAGTTCCAGCGACCGCGGATTGCGGTACGCCTGCCAGCAGCCGAGGGACGGCGCCCAGCGAAAGCCGTTCGACTTGAGGCGGGTTCGGACGGAGGAATCGGGCTTGCCGGGGAAGAAGAGCCGCACGCGGTTATCGCCCGGAGAATCTTCCAGCCGGACGGCGTTGTCCCCTTCGAGGATCGTCTCGGGCGCGGCCTTGTCCCGTTCGAGCGCGGCGAGCCGGGCCCGCAAGCGGCGAATTTCCGCGCCGTTGTTCTGGAAGAGAAAGCCCGCAAAGCCGACGCGTCCCATGTAATCGGGTTCCAGCAAGTCGGCGGCGGTCTCCGGGGTTAGCATGGGATCAACCGCGAGAATCGCGGCGATCTGCGCCTCCCTGCCGTTCTTGGCGTTGCGGCGAACGGCGGCATTGGCGGCCTTCATCACGGCCACGCGCTTTTCACGATCCGCGATTTTCTTGCGCAGTCGGTCCAGCGCGTCGTCATCGCCCGCGATGATGGGCCGCCATTCGGGATGGAGCGCCTTGCGGATCGCCTCCAGCGCCCGCTGGCGAAACTCGACCAGTTCCCCAAGACGGCGGCGGACAACCTCGTTGCGCTTCTGGTTGCGCCGGACCGGGAAGTTGCTCGGGCCGGTAATCATGGGCGAGAGGCAGCGGGCCTTGCTGTGGAGATAGGCCAGCGTGCGGGTCTTGTAGCCTTCGCGGTAGCGGGCAAATTCCGCGTCGAGGACGGCCCGCTTTTCGCCGGTCGGAGCGTGGTCGGAAAGCGTCTCGTAATCGGTGGCCAGGGTGGAGGCGTATTCGTTGACTTCCATATCGCCCCGCTTGTCAGGATCGAAGGAAGTCCCGGTGTGGGCGCGGACGGCGAGGTCGCGGGCAATATCGGCGATGAAGGTTTGGGTGTTCATGGTCAGGAAGGAAGAGTTGCGCGGGAGGGGTCGGACCTGCCCGGCGCGGGGTTATTTCTTGGGCGCGGCCTCCTCGGACTTCGGGGCGGGCGCGGGTTTTGTCTTCGCCTCGGCCTTGATCTTGGAAAGATCGAGCCCGTAGATTTTCGCCGCCTCCACGATGGTTTTCGGGAGGTCATTGGAGAACATCGCGCCTTCCCAGAGGAGCGATTCGAGGGCGAAGGCGAGCGGGTTCTTGTCGGCTGCCTTGGCGAGCTTGTCGTAGAACCGTCTCGGCTCGCCGTCCTTCTTCACCGTGGTGAAGCCGTGGCGGACATTGACGCGCCGGCACGTATCGAAGTGGGCTTCGTGCAGCGCCACCATGAGGAGGAGGCGGGAAAGGGCCTTGAGGTCCTTCGCCTTCTCCTGCTTGGCGAGGATGGCATCGATGACGAGGTTCACCGTGCGGGTGGTGCGCTCGTGCTTCTCGCGGGCATCCTTGTTCTGCTGGCGCTGCTGAACGGCGGCGGGAGACAGGTCGCCGCGCGTTTCTCCCGGCGTGGCCAGATCGAGGGCGCGGGCGACTTCCCCGGCCTCCTTCTTGCCGACGAGTTCGTGCAGGTCGCCGTTGCGGTCAACCGCGACAATTACGCTGGGGCGCTCGGCCTCGGGCAAGTCGGCCATCACCTCGTGCCACGTCTTGCCCGAGGCGAACGGGCACGGCTTGGCCAGTTCGATCACCGGGGCGTCGTGGCTCAGGTAATTGCCGTGGGGATAGAGGCTCTGCGCATCCTCGGAGGAGAGAACCATCTTGCCCTCACTTTCGGCTTGGGCCAGCAACCGGGCGCGGACAGCATCGCACTTGAGCCGGAAGCAAACCGGGTCGGTGCAAACGTCTGCACGTCCCACGTCGGCGAAAAGCTCCTTCTGGTTGCCGCTGCGCTTCGGGCAGGCGGCGCAGGGGCCAGCGTCGGGGACGAGGGCGGCATCCTTCGGATCGAAGGGAGCGCCCTTAAGCTGCGTCATGTAATCCGACGCAATCATGTGCTGGGCCTGCCGGAACGACATGGCCTCCCCGAAATGCCCCTTCAAAATCCGGTCGGTCGCCTCCTCGGCCAAGGCCGAAGGGTGGACCAGAACGTCGACGGCTTCGCGAAAACATTCCAAGGCTTCCCACATGTCGCCGGAACCCTTTTGTTTTTGCAGCGCCATTCCCCGATTAATCCAAGTTATGGCGAAGCGCCGGGGATAAAGGACGTTCTCTTCCAGAGGCAAACTTTCCAGGAGCACCAAGGCCTCGTCGTACGATTTTACTGCCTCGGCCAGTAATTCAGTTCCTCCCAGGCGAGCCAGCGCATCTCCCCGGTTGATCCACCCCGCGCTTAAGCCGTAACGATAATGATGATTCTCATTTACGGGCAGCGTCTGTCGCAGCGCAATGGCCTCATCAAAGCATCGGAGGGCCCGTTCGAGCGTGGACGCGGAATTCTCGTTCAACAAATCGATGCCCCGGTGCATCCAGTCACTCGCTAGCTGATTTTTGTGACGCGCGTCATTTGAGACCAGAGGCATCCTGACACTCTAAATGAGATCAGCCTCGATGCGCTCCCGGAAGATTGTCATTTTTTAGCGGTCGGTTGCGCTTTGAAAGGAACCGCGGCATCGGGTGAGTATTGCCCCCTCATCTTGACATAGGCTCCTGTCTAAATGAGGGTTTGCCCATGCCTGACGAAAATTCGATTGATCCCGGCGTGCGAATCGGGCACGTGCATCTTAAGGTGGCTGACTTGGAGCGGGCGCTCTCCTTTTACTGTGGCGTGCTTGGCTTCCAATTGATGCAGCGATTCGGTCGGGACGCCGCTTTTGTCTCAGCTGGCGGATATCATCACCACATCGGGCTCAATACGTGGGAAAGTCTTGGCGGCTCGCCTCCACCGCGTGGATGCACCGGCCTCTACCATGTGGCAATTCTTTATCCTTCACGGGTTAAGTTGGCTGACGCATTGCTGCGGTTGATAAAGGCGGATATTTCGCTCGACGGGGCATCGGATCATGGGGTGAGTGAGGCCCTCTACTTACGCGATCCTGATGAAAATGGGGTGGAATTGTACTGGGATCGCCCGCCCGAAAACTGGCCACGGACTGCCGAGGGTTCATTGAAAATGTTCAGCCGCCCGCTCGATCTCGATGATTTGCTTGCTGAGGTAAAATCCCGGTAAAAGGACGCGATGAGCCCATGCCACCAAGCTCCCGCGCATCGAAGATCGAATCAGAAGCACCCCTTTTCGCCCATTGACCTCCGATTCCATTTCTCGTCGATGGGCTTCAGAACCCGATGCGCACGCCGCCGTCAACCGTATGGGCCAGGAACTCAGACTGGCCGACCTGGGCATCGTAATTCACGAAGAAGCTGACATTGCCATGCCAGTCCGACGGAGCGGCGCTGAGACCCGCGCCCACCACGGCAAAATCGCGGCCTTGCGGATTCGTATCGACCACGAATGAACCCAAGGCAGGCGCGCCGGGAAGACTGTTGCTGACTCCCTCGGTGTTATCCAGGCACTCGTGGTACCAGGTGGCGTTCATTTCGGGAGTGAACTTGATGCTGCTCCAGGTGAAGGAATGCGCGGCGTGGAATCCGAGCTTGGTCCGAAGTGAATTCACGTCCTGATCGCCGACGTTCAGGTTGAAGGCGCCCGCACCGGTTTCGCTGTAAGCGTCCTTCGAGAGATGCGTGTACTGGAGGCCAATTTCCGGACTGATCACCCAGCCGTTGATCTTGAAATCGTAACCGCCGGAGAGAGTGGCCAGTTCTTCATCGCCGCCGGGGGAGGCGGTCGCCTGGGACCCGATAAGGGTGGTCCGGGTCTGGTCGTAGCTGCTCTGGCCGTAGGCGGCCAAGGCATTGATGAACCAGGGACCGTGCGCCCAGTCGGCGTAGAGGCCGCCCAGGTAGGTATCGGTGTCCAGGTTGCTGCCGTCGCCAAAGTTCACATTCCCAGTCGTGTAATTGAAGAGGGCTCCCAAAACGAGATCCGGGCAGATGCGATAGTCGATACCAATGGTCGGACTTCCGCTGGTCGCATTGTAGCCGGGGTTGGTGGCGGTGCCCGATTCATCCGCGAAGGTGACCGTGCCGGACGCCCATGCGCCCCAACGAGGGCTGTTGGCCGTGGCAACCGAGGTTTGCGCTTCCTTTGAATCGTTCATCGTCGTTCCGCCAAAAACCGATGAGCCGAGGTGGCCCAGGATATTCTGCGTATCGCCGAGACTGGCGATCATCGTGCTGGGGCTGACGCTCAAGCCCGAGAAATCCAGCCCGCTGGCGCCCTGCCGGAGATTGAAGGCCCGATTGTCGGCCAGTTCCGAAAACGCCGTGGCGTTGCTCAGACCGATTTGCAGAAAGGCATCGTCGAACTGTCGGCCGACCAGGGAGTTGAGGGCATTCTCGGGATTGCTGGCCGCCGCGACATAAAAGGGATCGAACGCGGAGGAGAGCGCCTGTCCGTTGTTGTCGATCTTCGTGGCGATGTCACGCAGCCCGCGATCAACCGATTCCTCCAGGGAGACGGAGTTGTCGATCAACGTCAGGTTGGTCCACGAGTAGGTGTTGTTTCCCACCGTGATCGAACCGCTGGTGTCGCCAGCCTGCGCCCGCAGGGCGGCCGCCTCTCCCGGAGTCAGGCCGGCAAGATCCAGGACGACCGTGCCAGTGCCGTAATCTTCCACCAGACCGCCGTTCAGAGAAGTACGTCCGATAACGGTGACCGTGCTGACGGGGGAACCCGTGCCGGCATTTGTTTCCACCGCGTTGACGCCACCGCTGACCGAACCGTTAACCAGCGTGACATCGCCGCCGCCGCCGATGTAGATGCCGTCATCGCCCGTGCCGGTGATGGAACCGGAGTTGGTGACCGTGCCAATATCGCCGAGGCGGATACCATAGATGCTGCCGGTGATGGTTCCACCGAGCGCGTTGTTGACCGTGCCCGAAAAAGCGATGGCGATGCCGTTAACTCCGTTGATCGAACCGGTGTTGTTGACCGTGCCCGTTTCACCCAGGAAGATGCCGTCATTGGTAGTGCCGGTGATCGTTCCCGCGTTGGCGATCGTTCCCGTGGTGCCGATCTGGATGCCGTTCTCGCCACCCGTGATATTGCCGCTGGTCGCATTGCTAACCGTGCCGACGCCATTAATCAGAAGACCCACGCCCTGCACGGCAGTATCGCTGATGGTGCCAGTGTTGGTGACCGTACCCGTATTGGAAATCACGACGCCCGCATCCTGACCGAAGTTGCCCTGGCCGGTGATCGTGCCGGAATTGGTTAGCACCGCATTGCCGTTGCTGTTGACGCCATCGAAAGCGCCCGTCACCGAACCGGCGTTGACGACGGTGGCCGTGTCGTTCGGATTGATATCGTTATTGAGATTGATGCCGTTGCCGCCCTGGCCTGAGATTGTGCCCGTGACGGTATTGGTAACGGTGCTGGCGCCCGTACCGTCGAGCTCAAGCCCATTGCCGGTGGTGCCCGTGACAGAGCCCGAATTGGTAACATTACCCGCGCCGCCGATCTGAACGCCGGTTCGGCCCGCCAGAATGGAACCGTCATTGGTGACCGTGCCGTCTCCAAAGATATCGATGCCCCGGGTATTGGTTGAGATCGAGCCCGTGCTCGTGTTGGTCACGGTTCCCGCGCCGTCGATTTCAATGCCGTTGCTGTTGCTGCCGGTAATGGAACCGGAGTTGATGACCGTGCCATCGCCTGAGATGAGAATGCCATCCTGGCCGCTCGACACCGTACCGGCGTTGGTGACGGTGCCGCTGCCCAAGTCCACGACATTGGAGAAAATGGTGGTCTCACTCAGCGTGCTGTTCGCGTCAATGGCGAGCGTGCTGCCAGTACCGATATTGATGATCGTGTCGCTGTTGCTCAGCGTCACGGACTGACCGGTGGCCGGGCTGATGGTGACATTGTAAGGGTTGGCGGCATCCTGAAAGGTCGCATTGGCATAGGGGCCCGCCGCATTGGGCGTGGTGACCGTGTTCCCCTGAAGCACAAACGGAGCGGTGGAAACAGGCACCGCTTCCACTTGGGTGATCGCGCCAACGGAACAAACCCAAGTCGCGGCAAAGTAGAATCCAAACTTTCTTGTATTGTTCATTTTTTCCTAGAGGTAGTGGTCTAATACCTACTCTTATTACAAAAGATGATGTATCAAAAGAGCACGAGTATTCACATTAATAAGACAGATTAACAAGTGAATTCGAGGTGACGGACCTTTTCCACTCTTCGTGCGTTGCTGGCCGATGCCAGAAATTCGCTAATCCGAATTATTCTCCAGCCGCCGGGTCAGAGAACTTCCCGCGGATCTACATGCACCCGTAATCACAACTCAGGGATTTCCGAGGCGTTTGCTCCACGCCTGTACGATCTCCATGATCGTTTGATCAAGTGATTTGGTAATGTCCCAGCCCGGATAGTGAGTCTTTATCTTGCGAAGATCGCTGTAGTAGCAGATGTGGTCTCCGATACGATTTTCCTCTTGATAGGAATACTGCATCGCCTTCCCACTGAATTTTTCTGCGATCTGAAAGGCTTCGAGAATCGAGCACGAATTAGCTTTGCTTCCGCCAAGGTTATAGACTTCGCCGACGCGGGGCGAATTGACGAAAGCATGGATAAAGCGGGAAACATCCTCGGAATGGATATTGTCGCGGACCTGCTTTCCCTTGTAGCCGAAAACCTTGTACTCGCGACCTTCCAGATTACATTTTACCAGATAGGAAAGAAAGCCGTGCAGCTCCACTCCGGAATGATTCGGCCCGGTCAGGCAGCCTCCGCGCAGGCAACAGGTCGGCATGTTGAAGTAACGGCCATATTCCTGCACCATGAGGTCCGCCGCGGCCTTGGATGCGCCAAAGAGTGAGTGCTTCGATTGGTCAATGGTGAAGGTTTCCGGAATTCCGTTTTCGTAGGCCAGGTCGGCGTAATCCCATCGCGTCGGCAGTTCCTGCAGCGGAATTCGATTGGGGGCGTCTCCATAAACCTTATTCGTCGACATATGGACAAACGGCGCCTCCGGGCAAGCTTGGCGCGCCGCTTCCAGAAGATTTAATGTTCCGACGGCATTCGTATCGAAATCGTCGAAAGGAATCGCGGCGGCCCGGTCATGGCTCGGCTGTGCCGCCGCATGGACAATGGCTGAAGGCCGCAACTCCCGAAGAAGTCTCAGAACCCCCTCCCGGTCCCGCACATCCATTTCGTGATGAACAAAATGGGGAATATCTTTTGAAAGCCGTTGTTGATTCCAGCGCGTGTCCCCCTGCGGTCCAAAAAACACCGCTCGCTGATTGTTGTCCACACCGTGAATTTGATAACCCGCCTCCCGCGCAAAATAGCCGCAAACCTCGGAACCGATAAGGCCCGATGAACCGGTCACAAGAAGCGTTTTCGTGGCCACACTCACAGGCGTAGCAGAGGGAACAAGGTGGTCAACAAGCAATGAACAGAAGTCTGACGCTGAGGCTTGTTTCCCTCACTAGAACTGGTTTTTTTTGGCAGGGTCGATGAATGCAAGCTTATCATTGGATTTGCATCAGCAGGAGATGAAAGCCTATGACGGAGGCAAACGGACTTTACCCGTCGCGATCAAACACGCTGAGCCTATCGGCCCCGCTTCTGGAAGACGCATAAGCCTTGAACATGGCAGATGATCTCAAAGCCACCCATCTGCGAAAATTCCCACACGGCTCTTCGGGTCCCAGGAAACGCCGGATCATCTGTATCATGAAAGGCGATAGAGCCTTGAGGCGCCAAGAGCTCCCCATAGGTCCGACCATCAAAAAGGGTATTCACGTAGTCATGCACGGCATCTACAAAAACGAAAGAGAGTTTGGCGCCGTTCTCCCGGATTTTACGCATTCCTTGCCCGGAAGTCATTCTCCAGTGTTCGATGTTGGCAAACGCAGCAACGCGTTTTTGAAAGATTGCGTAATCTGTCTCCCCTGCTCCGTAGCCAATATAGGGATCCACCGCGATAACCTGCCGTTTGGTCTTCGCCGCCAACTGTGTGGTCGTTATTCCCCGGTAACTTCCGATTTCAACCAGGGGTCCTCCCAAACTTTCGGTTTGCTGAAGTGCCGTGAGGAGCTGGCTCATTTGCACGGGGGTAACTGAAGTGTCGGATGAATCAAAAACGGGGGGCGTTACGGGCTCCTCGAAAGAAATGAGTGGAAGCGTGTAGTTGGAGAAGTTGTCTCGAGCTGAACGCTCCTGAAATCGTGCCGCGATCGTAAAGGCGACTCTTTGAGGATGCCATTTGGACAGACTCTTGTACTTAAATGGATCGGATGGAATCCCAACATTTTGCATTATTTCTCCTTATCTGAAAGGTAATCGCCGCGGCCGATTCATCGGTTTAGCAGCCAATAGGAAAGCTTCGGATTAGAACCCACCTGATTGCGAATCCATTCACGCATTCCTTCCGGCAGCCGCTGGTAGCCGCGCGGGGCTCGTTGATGGATTGCCGGTGTTTCTGGCGGCAGGCCGGATTGGCGTTGGGCCAGGCGGCTTCCTGAAAATGTCATTACGGTGTCCAGAAAGGCGATCAAATTACGGGCCATGGCTTCCGCTGAAAAAGTGCCACGGGCGCGCTGGATAGCTCCGCTGGAAAGTTCGGCGAGTCGTTGACGGTTCTGGTGCAAGCTTCGGATATGTTCTGCCCAGGCGGAGATGTCACCCAGTGGGGCCAACAGACCGCTTTTGCCATGTTCGATGATTTCCGTGCTGCCTGAGGGAATATCATAGGCAATCGGAACGCAACCCATACTCATGGCTTCAATCGTCACCATGCCGAACGGCTCTTTCCGACTGGTCATGAGAAGTACGTCCGATTCGGCGGCAATCTCATAACATTTCTCGTGCGGCACGCGGCCGGTCCATTTGACGCAACTGTCCAAGCCTTTGCGTTGCAACCGGCGACGTAGAACCTCATTTTCTCCCCCGACAATATTGAGCGTGACGGGTACTCGCCAACGCTTGAGCTTGTGGAGTAACGGTACAAAATCAAACACGCCCTTGAGTGCCTCCACCCGGCCCATGAACAACAAACGAAGCGGTCCCGGATAAGGTTCCCGCGGAGTTAAGGGTGGAAAATTTGCCCCGTTATGGACGGTGCGCAGGGGTCCTTGGAAACCCATGGCATCGAGACCTGTCCGCAGAGGGGCCTCAATATGCTGACCAACGCAGGTCACACCATCAATCCACGCGGCATGGCGCACCGCCACATCCCGATACCGGCGCCCCGAATCATGAATTTGCATCACATGACGGGTGGTCGCCGATATAAAAGGATAGGCTGGCTCGATATGGGAAACATCGCTGGTGATGACCAAGTCCTGCGGATTAGCGGAAAGCCACTTCAGAAACAACCGCGCACAATCCTTGTCCAGTCCCAGGGAAACCATTCGCAATCCGCAGTCCTCGTCTATGAACTCACCGACAGGATCGTGCAGGCTTACCAAGGTCACCTGCCAATCCGTCAGCTTTCTCATCCCTTTCGCCGCGTAGAGGCACACCGGACCAATCCCACCGGCCGTGAGTGAGGCGATGACGGAGCTAATTCGAAAAGGTCTTTGCGTTTGATTTGGATCAGACATCGGGAAGCAAGACTACGTTAGCTAATGGCATTACCTCGATTTCAGCGAGCGAAAATTTTGCGCCAATCTTACCATTGTCACTTAGGACATAAGGGGAGTAGCGAGCGGTTTCAAACTCGCGGAAGAGATCAGCGGGTGAAAGACCAACAGCGTACAAGTTTGCGGGGCAAATTTCGATCAAAACCGCCGCTATCTTTCGTTCTCTTAAGAGCCGATTTGCCCCTTGCAATACGTATGGCTCCATACCCTCGACGTCTATTTTGAGAAAATCAATGAATTCAATACCTTGCGATTTACAATATCCGTCGAGATCAATCACAGCGACAACCTGGGTGCTCAATGCTTCGTCACCGCGCTTTTCTCCTGGCATAGCCATACGATTGGTGGCAGCGGAAGCTTCCTGGACATAAAACGTCACCAAATCACGCTCACGTCCCACCGCTAGACAATTAAGCCGGCACCGATCAAGTAGCCTGTTGAACTTTACGTTATTCTTGAGCCGGTAAAATGTTTCTGGAATCGGCTCAAAAGCATGCACCTCGATCCCCAGCTCGGCCATCAGACAAGTGAAAACTCCCAGGTTCGCCCCAATGTCAAATGCCACCCTCGCCCCTTTCGATGTCAAGCATCGCTCCATGAATAACCTTTCCGGCTCCGGCACAATGTGCTGAAAGCTCCAATATTCGGAAAACGACAGCCACCCCCCAATACGCGCGCGCGCGCCGGTTAAAGTAAGCTTCGGCGGTTTGCCGAAGAAAAGTTTGGCTCCAATCCAGCGAGAGTAGGCGATCATCATCGCAGGATTTGATGCGACGGAACGGATCTTAAACATCAAGTTCATTGTGGGTCAGACTTTCCAGTACCGCGAACGATCTCGCGGTCAATCCTTCGCCAAAACTCTTCTGCTCGGGCTTGCCATGTATTTGCTTCGATGTAATTCCGGCGTCCCTCCTGATCCGGGGCACTCGGCATTTCAAGCGCCTCGCCCAGTAATCGAAAGAAATCCTCATTATCTTTGGCAACGAAGATGTAGGGCACATGATTAAACGCCTCGGCGATACCTGTGCTGATAATAAGACGGTCGGTCGTCAGATAATCGAAAAGGCGGAGCAAAGAACGCCGGTTATTATGGTCGTTGACCAATAGGGGACTGATCAAGATTTTGCACTGGCTTAAATAGGCCGGCAAATGGGCATGCGGTTTAGGGCCAAGCCAATGGACGTTGGGGCGGCTGAAGAACGTCTGCATTCGTTCTGTGGCGGGACTTGGTCGTTCATCGAATTTCGGGCCAATAAATATGAACTGCACCTCTGGAAAGCCCGCACTGAGTTGCTCAACCAAATCCCAATCATAAACACTGCTGTTGATCTGTCCGACACAACCCACGCGGGGATCGGGGACAGATTCGAAATCCTTGGCGGCTGCCGCGACGGCCTCTTCATTTGTAATTTCCAGTTGGCGCTGGGCGGCATTGGGCAGATAATGGACCGGGGTTTTGGTCACTGCCTGCAAATCTTCCACAAGAAGCTTGGCCACGCCAAAACCGACATCGCAGCCATCCAGAATCCTTTTTTCCAAGGGAATGATTTTGGCGCTATTCCATTCGTAGAACCGATAGGGGTCATATGCATAATAAGCCTTGGTCACCCCAGGGAAATTGCCGACAACGCCAGCATACCACGGCAAGGTAAAAAGGATTACATCCGGCTGGCCGAAGCGGCGGATGGCCTTTCTGATCTGCCGGGTCACCAGCCAGGATGAAAAGCCGAAGGCCCTGTGCCAACTGGGAATTGATACCCAGGTATCATCCCACGAATCGGACACCTTTTCGCTTCGCCCCACTTTCCGCAACTGTGCGGCCAGTCCGCCGGGAAACGAAAAGGCATTGCGCACCCGAAAGCCATGAATGCGGACATCCGCTGGCATGGCATGGAGCATCGACCGGATCCACGGAGCTTCAGTATCCACCACAAAAAGCTTCCGAACCGCTCTGTCCGATTGGATGTTCACAGGTGAATGACCGTTAGTTATCCACCCTTTAGGCCAGTTTCGATAACTTCTCTGCCTCCCAATATTGGGACCATTCCGGCGGGGCAAAGTCAAAGCGCGCCGGATGAGAATCGAATGAGCCATATTTGGCGTTCGCGTCCCGATAGCTGGATTGCCGGATATTGACAAAACCTATTTCGCTTAGGGCCTGGCGCATCGCTTCCTCCGAATAAATGAACCGATGGGCATGACAGTAAAAAATATCATTTATTTCCTGAATGGCGGAGGGCGTGGAAAGCGCTCGCCCGGCAAAGTAGTCCAAACTGGGAGTGTTCAGTCGGAGCGTACCGCCGGGTTTCAAAACCCGAAGGCACTCCGCGAGCATTCGGCGTCCTGCCTGCCGGTCGATGTGCTCAATGACTTCCTCTGAATAAATCGCATCCATGCTCGCGTCTGGTAGGGGCAGCGGTTTGGTCACGTTCATGAAGACATCCGCACGCGGGTCTACGTCCGCCGTGAGCCATTGGCTTGAAAGCACTCCACCGCCGCCAAGATTGAGGACATGGACGCCTGGCGATGCCAGCCACTTCTGGAGATAACGGCGAGTCACCAGCGGTCCCACCCACAGCCAGAATTGAAGATTCTGTCTACCGACATAACTACAGAGCGCATGAAGATACCCATAGCGGGCACCATAATATTCCAACTTCGCCCACATTCCCGGTGGCGGAATCAAATGATTCGCGAGCGGATCGGTGTCAGCAGTCGCGGCGGGTTTACTTTTCATGACTCGTTTTGATGAATACCACGTGTTCTATCTTCGCGTCTAGGGAAAGGGGACAGGCACGGAGCCTATGGTGGCAGACGAAAGGCCGATTCAACACCGTCGCGCACCGACACCCATTCTGTTGATTCCGTATACCGGCATTCAGTGAACATATCTGCCTAAAACTTTCCGCAAAAAACGTGCCGTTCGGGCTCTCGGCGCCGGCGCGCTGAAGCTAATTCTCTCCGCTATCTTCAGCCCCCGCACCCGACTACTCTGCCGATCGTCAAAATGGCTGCCTATTACTTTTAATATCTCTGCTGCTTTGCGGTTTTTTCATAACCGCCTCCAATGTAGAGCATAGTTCCTGAGGAACAAAGTCTAGCATACTCTTCTTAGTAAAGAATAGGCGATCAGCGTCAGCTTCTATGCCCAGAATTGTCACTCCTGGTTTTCGCCATAAATCCGGTAAAAATATAGAAATAACCTTTTCAGTCGCAAGATCGCCCACGAACATTTTCGGATCAGGGAATAAAATCAACTGGGGAATCTTATTCCATCGCGCCACATATTTCATCCAAGAGTCAACGCTTACGACAAAATCCATTCTCTCAGCCAGATAAATTATATCAATAACTCTCGCCCCGCTTAGCACAGTAGATGATCTGACACAGTTGGCCAATATCTGAGCAGAGGCTGCATCTTGCTCGACGATCCACCAATGTATCTCATCTCTGTCCAGAGATCTCAAAACCTCGCTCCAACTTTCTACGGACCATCGTTTATATTCAACGCCAGTAATATGGGGTTGTAAAAGAACGTTGTATTTGCTTCGTGTTGCTTCGCCTCCGAATATGCTATGATTTGCTTTTTTTAGCTTAAGTCTTTTCAATTTCGAGAATCCTAAAAACCTCAAAATTCTTGCATTGAATCGACCAAATACGCCGCCATTCTCTCTCGATACACTCACCCCGCTTAAGGCATCCGTTACCAAGGATATCTCATTAAGCACCTTTTCATGGATCTCTCCTCCATACTTCTCTTTGTCGGAATTCACCCTCAGGTCAATATGAATCGGAAGAAACTTTATAGCATTTAATGGCAAGAGGGAAAGATTTCGAAGAATATCTCCGATTCCTCCAACTAATTCGACTGGAATTTTAATTTTTAACGAGGTCACGTGAATATTTCCTGACCTTTGGCAAGGTAATGGCCTCTAACGCAAATTGCGTCATTTGCGAAAAGTCCATTTGCTCAGATCGCCTACCCTTTCGGATAAAATATTCTGAAGAGTCAAGCGATCTTTAGAGTTTAATATTAAACACCAACACCCTATCACGACTAAAATTCCCTCTATTACGGTCGCCCCGAGAATCTGAAAACGCGCAGACGCTTCCACCAAAGCTCGCCAAGCAATTGACAGTATTAATAAATTTACCGGAAACCATAATCCGCATAGTAACGCCGTAATTTTTGCATAAGCCGTTATCGAGAAGCAAAGTCGATTTAGCCCGCGATAAAGCATGTACCATTGATTGCCCAAAAACAGCCCGACTACCGTTCCTAGTGCTATTCCTAAAATACCGAGATACCTTCCGAAGGTCCATGCCAACAATAGTTTCAAGAGCGCACCGGTAAAGACGGAAATTGAGAATGCTTCATCTTCAGTGGCCCGTGAAAGAGTTGCAACGGTGTAGCTTTGCGCCTCTAGGGTTTCACTTATGAGAAGGAGCCCAAGTATTGCGTACCCTATGAAATTTCCCGCACCCAACCATAATCCAAAAAAAGATTCCCCAGCGATCATTAAATAGGCTGTTCCGGACAGCATTACCAACCAACAAACACAGATGTTATTTTGAATTATTTTGTGAATCCGTCCCAACTCGTTTGTTTGCCATAAATGACTAATAAACACCTGGGACGCCAGCGGAAGCGTCATTGCAATAGTATTCAAATTGTGAACAATAATAAATGCGGCCCGATAAGCCGGAACGGCAGCAACGCCCCACATTGAGGCGATGAGAAATTGGTCGCTGCAGAGTACCACCGCGCCTCCTAATGATGTAATCCATGCGCGTAAAGCTAGCGGCACCATGTTTTTTACGAGGTCAAAATTCACCAGCCCCTTGATAGAAAATATTTCCGGCCTCCTCCTCTTGGCGAAACCGAGCAGCAAAAAGCGATTCATTAGGGCACCCGTTGCCGCCACCAGCGCCAATGATATCAGTCCTCCGCCTAAGAGGACCGCCACTATTTGGCAGATTGATGTCAAGACGGCAACGAACGATCCCAAAACTGATTCCCAACCTACGTAACCAATGCCTGTTAGAACCGAATCCCAGACTCCTGCCCATACTCCAATCGCCTGACTCAGGCAAAGTATGCCCCACGCAACCCATATTTGAGCGAGGGGCACAGTTGCAGGATGTAGTGACCGAATATAAAGGGCCCCCACTGCAAAGGAAAAAATAAAGGCGAAGATGGCTAAAGCGCGGTAGACCAACTTTCCCGTCATGACCAAATCCGCAATTTCCCTCAACGTCCCTTGGGTCAAAACAGCGTCGGGATCGCTCCCACTCCGGCCTCTAGCGAAGGCGATTCGACGGGTTAGCGTCACGCCAAAGCCAAAGTCGAATATCCCTAAAGCCGCCCAACTTTGTCCCAGTAATAACCAAATGCCCAACTTTTCCTTGGAAAGATGGTGAAACAAAATGGGCAAGAGCCACAACCCCAGGATCATCGAAACCACTCGCCCCATCCAACTGGCGGCGCTCCCAAATAAAATTCGTTTTATCATTCTTAAGGTTAAGGAAAACTGACTTGTCTCCCTGATTCATCTCCAAAGGCTCAAAGAACTGGCGGCTAAGATTTCTCCTCAGATCAACGACATCTCAGCCATGAGTCGGTTTTCAAAGTTAAGGCGACAAGCAGGAGGATTTAATCACCAAGAGATATAAGCGCGATACTCTTCTTTCTCGCCTTTAATTTAAAGTTGGCGCTACGAATTGAAAACGCGGTCGAAGCATGTTGTAATGTTCTGGAGGTTCTTTAGACTTTTAACAAGAGGAATGAATTGACGATGGAAAGTACATTTTTTTGGCTTCTTTGGTCCGCTACAGCTGGAATTTGCGTGTGGAAAATGGCGGAAGGTTTCCTCCGCCCCAAGTTAATTTTGGAATGGCCTTTCCTTGCCTGCGCCATGTGGTCTTACTTTTACGGATATAAGGCCTTCGCTGCGAAACTATTTTTGAATGATTACTTGACGCACGGCTCAGAGATACTGGGGCAATTTATCCCTCTACAATGTTTAATTGCCATTCTTTTGGGATGGAGATATGCAAAACAATCCAAAAAGTCCTATCATCCGACTCCCTCCAAGTATTCCGGATTTATAGCCTGGCTTATCGGCTCGGCTCTCCTCCTCATTGGCGCTTGGGGCAATTTTTCCGTTATGAGAGTTGTCGCTTCGGGATCACTGCATCCTGAGGAGGCGAGCGCCTATTGGTATCTCCTCTTTTATGTCGGCTTCCCAGGGCTGACAATTGCGCTCTGGTCTCTACTAAAAAAGCCACCGATTCCGCTGCGATTGATCTTATGGATAATTTTGGCTTTGGAATTGTTAATTTTTATGTTTCCACAAGTATTTACGGTAAGACGTGGCCCTCTATTTTCTGCGGTAATCATACTTTTGCTAACTCCGCCCTTAACGAGAAGAAAGCCTCCCAATCCCATCATTTTTTGCGGAGGATTGGCGATCGTTGCCATGGCTATGCTCTTATTTGTTCAGGCTCGGAATACCCTTTATCGTGGAGGTTCTTGGAGTGACACCATAGCCGCCATCGATTTAGGCGACATTCTGAAGGAACAAGGAGATCAACCTGATGACAACGAGTACATTAACAACTGCGAGGTGATTTCAACGATTTTTCATAATGGAAAATATCAATATGGCACCGGCGACTTGGGGTTGTTTCTTCATTGGATTCCCAGATCCATGTGGCCCTCAAAGCCGAACCTTGGCGAGGGATATTACTCTGATGAGGAGTTGTTCGGGGATATCGCGGAAGACACCGGAGATCGACTCTTGGGACACGGCGCGGCAACCGGTGGAGTAGCTACTAGTTTTCTGCAATATGGATTTCTTTGTCCATTTTTTTGGTTTGGATTAAGCTGGGCATTTGGAAAGGTCTACGCAAGAATTCACCATCAGGACGATCCCCGTTGGCTTTTTTGTTACGTAGGCTTCATGTGCGCCAGCCATTGGCTGGTAAGTCAAAGCTTTGCGGCCGCATTTGTCCCAGGAATGTGCTTCCAAGCCATTCCATTTCTGGTCTTCACTGCGTTCGGCGGCTTGCTAAAGACGAAGGAACTCAAGTCGAAAGTCACCCGCACGCGAACCCCCGCCAGAATTCTCAGCCGACGAGCGCTATGAAAAAACGAGAGGAGCTTCTCATGTTGGAACTAGGCAGGCTTGCACCGTTAGGCAATCCAGCAGCATTTGCCTCGATTGTAGCGGAAGTAGCTCACCAGATACGAAATGGGTATACCACACCGCAATCGATTCAAAACGCTTTTGCTAAAGAATTCGATTATTCCTCCATTCTGCAACGCTACTTAGACCTGCTTGCCGAATAGGGCGGGCTAGTTATTAATACAGATGCCTCCTCAAGTCTCGATCGTCATCACAACCAAGAATCGTCTTGATGCTTTGAAGCGCACATGTCGGGCTCTGCAAAAGCTTTCTCCTCCCCCGTCGCAGGTTCTCATCACAGCGGACGGGTGTACCGATGCCACCGTTGATTTTATAAAATCAGAGCTCTCGCATGCTCGTCTTTGGGTTAATGAAATCAGTATTGGTTCCGTGGCCTCACGAGATCGAATGATACGCGAGGCCGATGGTGAATTTTTTCTCCTATTGGACGACGATAGTTATCCCGAGCAACCCGATTTTATTGCCCATCTCATTCCCATATTTGAGCAAACGCCTGCCTTGGCCGTGATTCATTTCCCCCAGCGTACGGATGAGTACCCGGAGACGATTTCACAGAAGGATTTTGGATCTGCTCACCTCACCAAGTCCTATTCAGACTGTGGAGCAGTTTTGCGTCGCTCCCGTTATCTCGAGCTTGGGGGTTACGAACGTTTGTTTTTTCATGCCTATGAAGAACCTGATTATACGGTGAGATGCGTGGCCGCCGGTTATAAAACTCTTTTTATTCCCACTCTCAGTATTCGGCACCACTACGTGAGAGAATTTCGCAACGAAATGCGAACACATCATCTGCATGCACGAAACGAATTTTGGAGCGCTCTTATGCGCTGTCCATTTCCCTATTTTTTCCTGCTTTCAATTTATCAGGCCCTCTCTCAATTTCGCTACGCCTCGACTCGAGGATTGAGCTGGGTAATTCGCGAGCCAATTTGGTGGTGGAAAGCCCTAAAAGGCATTCCTTTCTGCCTAAAGAAACGCAGCCCACTTCCTTGGTCTGCCTATAGACGCTGGTTAAAACTGCCTGCCAAGTAAATGAATACAGCCTTTATGCAAAGGAACTCTTCCTAAAATGAGCGTTATCGTCGCCCAGCTTGGAGCGAGGATGCATTATGCCGTTCCCCGGATTTTCAGCCGCGCTGGCCTTCTGGAATGTTTGTTCACGGATGCATGTGCGGTTAAAGGATGGCCGCGACTTCTTCGCATTTTGCCAAGAATCCTCATGCCCCGCCAATTACAGCGATTGATGGCTCGAATTCCCAAAGGAATTCCGACTAATCAAATCACGGCCTTTACCGATTTTGGTTTTAGATATTCACGAAGAATTGCTCAATCCAAAACCGCCAACGAACGGAACGGCGCCTTTCTCTGGTCGGGGCAGGAATTTAACCGACGGATCCTTGCGAGGGGCTTTGGCAAGGCGCAAACGGTATATGTCTACAATTCGGCCGGCCTGGAGCTTCTTCAAGAAGCCCGTCGGCGCGGTTTGAAGGGGATTGTGGAGCAGACCATCGCGCCACGGGCAATAGAATGGTCCTTACTCACGCAAGAGCAGGCCAGCTTTCCCGACTGGGAAGCGCCAACCGGGGAGGGATTAACGCAAGAGTATTGCGCCCGTGAAGCGGCCGAATGGGCGGCAGCGGATCTGATCCTCTGCGCGTCTGAATTCGTGAGGGACGGAATCCTGGCATGTGGCGGATCGGCAGAGCGTAGTGCGGTGGTGCCTTATGGGATCGACCATGCAGCGATCTCGGAAAAGCCAACACGGCTCCCTGGACCACTGCGGGTCCTCACCGTGGGAGCTGTTGGGCTGCGCAAAGGAGCGCCCTATGTTCTCGCCGCCGCGAAGGGACTGGCGAGCCATGCCGAATTTCGAATGGTGGGAGAGATCCAAGTTCTATCAGAGGCGGAAACCCAATTGCGGGAGCACATTGAACTGGTTGGAGTTGTTTCCCGTTCGGAAATGCAAAACCAATATCAATGGGCGGATGTCTTTTTACTACCTTCGCTTTGTGAAGGTTCCTCGACCGCAACCTATGAAGCCTTATTCAAAGGCTTGCCGGTCATCTGCACATCCAATACCGGAAGCGTGGTTCGAAATGGGGTAGATGGGTTCATCGTTCCGGTTCGAGATGGGCAAGCCATCATCGAAAGGCTTGCCGAATTGGCAGGCAACCCCAAGCTTTTGACGGATATGTCCAAAAACGCAATCGCGCGAAGCTCTGACTATACTTTAGAGAAATACAGCGAGCGATTACTATCAGTCCTTCGCGAACGCCATCTACTCTAATGGAAAATCGGGTAGCCGTACTATTTCATCGACTGGGGCCCTACCATTTCGCTCGGCTTCGGGCCGCGGCGGAGGCGCTTCAGAACGTCCTAGCTATAGAATTCTCTGGAGTCGATCATACTTATGCCTGGGAAAAAATAGAGGGCGCCGATCGTTTTCAAAGGGTCACATTGTTTCCGCAGGCAGATTCCAAGACTCAACCTCTACCTGAGATTCACAGACGGATGCGGGCTGCACTGGAGGAGTATCAGCCGACGGTGGTCGTCATACCAGGCTGGGCGGATGTGGAGAGTCTGGTCGCACTTCAGTGGTGCCTGACTCACGGCATTCACGCGGTAGTCATGTCCGAAACCACGGCGTGGGATGAAACGAGGAAATGGTGGAAAGAATGGTTGAAACACCGCGTGGTGAAACTTTATTCCTCCGGCTTCGTCGGTGGCCAGGCCCATCGGGACTATTTGATCAAGCTCGGCCTTCGGTTCGAACGAATCTTTTTAGGCTATGACGTCGTTGATAACGATTACTTCGCAGTTGGCGCGACAAAGGTTAGGAATCAGGATACTCAAATCAGGCAGCAATTCCAACTGCCGCCCCATTATTTCCTGGCCTCCGCGCGTTTTATTCAAAAGAAGAATTTGCCAGGGCTTCTTCAAGCTTATGCGAAGTATTTCCAGGCGGCCCAAAAGTCCGGAGATAGAAATCAAATCTGGTCCCTCGTCTTGCTTGGGGATGGTCCCTTGCGGGCAGACCTGCAGGCTCAACTGCTAGAATTAAAACTCGACGATCACGTAAAGATGCCCGGGTTCAAGCAATATGAAGAGCTCCCGATTTACTATGGGCTCGCCAGCGCATTTATTCATATTAGCACGGTGGAGCCCTGGGGACTGGTGGTAAACGAAGCAATGGCCAGCGCCCTGCCCGTGTTGGTTTCCGATCGTTGCGGCTGTGTGGATCTGGTGGAGGAAGAAATCAACGGCTTCATCGTAAATCCCTACAGGGTAGAGGAGATCGCCTCTAAGATGCTCCAATTGACCACTCCATCCGTCGAACTTTCCAAGTGGGGGGATGCGAGCCGGCGAATGATTTCGAAATGGTCGCCGCTCCGGTTCGCGGAGGGATTGAAAGAAGCGATTGACTCCGCTTTATCTGCTCCACTTCCTCGTCTAGGATGGCTTGATCGAACCATCCTCTGGCTTTTGATTCACCGGTGAAAACTTTATGTGTCATGGACTCCGTCTCCCGCGCCAACGGGGGAATTTTCGAGGCTGAAAAAAGACTTCAGCAGGCCCTCTTCACGCAAATGAAAGTCGATGTTCAAGTCGTCGGCCTGCGAGAACCTCATACAGAATCGGACCTGGAAGAGTGGCAGCCCCTGGTTCCCTTCACTTGCGCGGTTCGAGGGCCTCGCTCGTTTGGTTTTGCTCCTGATCTCGCCGATTATCTCATCAAGTCCGAAGCTGACTTGGGCTACTTTGTCGGGCTGTGGAAATATCCTTCGCTCGCCGGGCTTCGCTGGGGGCGCGCGACCGGCAAGCCTTTCATCGTCGCTCCCCATGGGATGCTGGACGACTGGGCGTTACAAAATTCCAGTGCCAAAAAGCGCCTGGCCGGATGGTTCTTTCAAAATTCTCAGCTTCGGAAGGCTTCCTGCATCCGCGCACTTTGCTCAGCCGAAGCTCGCTCGATTCGCGCCTATGGCCTGAAAAATCCCATCTGCGTCATCCCCAATGGCATCGATCTTCCGCCCGCAGCCACCGAGGCGGGAAGCGCGAACGCCTACCCTCCCTCCTTCGGCGACCGGAAGGTATTGCTTTTCCTCGGGCGCCTGCATCCCAAGAAGGGCCTGGCCAATCTGATCCATGCTTGGGCTTCCGTGAAACATCCAGACTGGATACTCGCCTTGGCGGGTTGGGACCAGAACGGGCACGAATCCGAGCTGAAAAGGCAGGCAACGAAACTCGGCATTCCGTGGGGTGACGCCCTATTTCCGGGCTCGCACGACACCTCTCTCTTCTTTCTCGGTCCCCAATTCGGAGAGAATAAGGCGGCCTGCTATCGGGCCTGCGATGCTTTTATTTTGCCCTCCTTCAGCGAGGGCTTGCCCATGGCGATTCTGGAAGCGTGGTCTTATGCAAAGCCTGTTCTCATGACTCCGCAATGCAACGTCCCCGAGGGATTTGATCACCACGCGGCTTTGAGCATCGATCCCGCAATTGATTCGATAGCGAGAGGCCTGCACAAACTTTTCGACCTACCCGACGAAGATCGCAAGACATTGGGGCAAAACGGCTTATATTTGGCGAAAGCTTGTTTTTCCTGGAACAAAATCGCTTCAGACATGACGGCCGTTTATTCCTGGATAATCGAGGGACGGGCATCACCCCCCGACTGCGTGGAAATTCTGTAGGACTGGGCCAAACGGCGAACCAAGGTCACCTTCAAACGTGGCTCCAGCCTTTATAGTCCTTCTCAACGGAACCTCCGTTTGCTAAATTTCTACCCGGTTGATGGAATGACGCTCCCAGCTTTAAGACTACAACTTCCCTAACACCAAACCTTTACTCCATTGTCACTTGCTTTATCCGCGTAAAAATATAAAAACCCTTTACTTGTTGAGTTGCCGGGAGATGGAATGCAAACGCCTCACCTCACTGATTGGCTAAAGGCCTTATTTTGCGCAGCACTGGGTTTCGTATCCTGCTGGGCACTCATTAAACTCATCCTGCGGTGGGAGTGTGGTCGACGCGCTGGAGAGCGCGGTGGGGATTTTCATCATGGTGCCAAGCCCCCGATATCCAGGTTGGGAGGCGTGGCCTTAGTCATCGCTTTTGCCTGGATTGCCCTCGCCATCGATGCTTCGGGCGCCTTATCCACCAGTCAGAGAGACGTGCTTGGGATTATCATCGGGAGCTCGCTGGCCATGTTTACGCTGGGCCTGTGGGATGATCTCTATCGCGTGGGAGCGAAATGGAAGTTTATCATTCAAATCGCTATCGCAGTTGCGGTTTACCTCAGTGACATCCGCATCGAACTTTTTAAAAACCCCCTGACGGACACGGACCTCGCCTTGGGGGGATTACTCAGCTTTGGCGCCACGGTTCTATGGCTCGTGGCTCTGACGAATCTCATCAATCTCATCGATGGAATTGATGGTTTGGCGGGCGGAATCTCCCTCATGCTGATGAGCTTGCTGGCCAGCTTTGGGTTGGGGGGGGATACGGGGTTCTCCACGTTAATCGCGGTCGGCGTGGCGGGAGCATTGCTGGGGTTTCTTCGCTTCAACTATCCGCCCGCAAAAATCTATATGGGGGATGGCGGCGCCTACTTTTTGGGATTTCTCATTGGGATTCTCTCCATTGTCGATTCGAACAAAGGCGCCGTGGCCGCGGCGCTTATCGCTCCTGCTTTCGCACTGGCACTGCCGATTGTCGATGTGGGGCTGGCCATTTTTAGGCGGGCCCTTCGCGGCCTGCCCGTTTTTCGGCCCGATCAAAAGCACATTCACCACCATCTCATCACGCTCGGTTTTTCCCGGGAACGAACGGTTCTGGCCCTCTACATGGTTTCCCTGCTTTGCCTGGTGCTGGCCTTCGGTGTTTTCTTCCTGCAGGGGCGCATGTTGCCGCTCTTTATTGGTCTTCTTTTTCTGGTTCTCCTCATCGCCGGCCACACCTCCGGCTTTACCAAGGACTGGTCGACGATTGGCAGCCAGCTTGGCAAGTCATTGGCCTTGCGGAAAGAAACCCGCTACGCGCTTACCTTGAGTCAATGGCTCGTGATGGAAGTGGAAAGGCATCAGTCGGTGGACGAGCTGTGGCAGGACTATCAATTTGTCGTCAAAAAGCTTGGATTTTCTTTCCTCGAACTTGCGCTTCCGGACGGAACCAAGACCTGGCGGGTTGAAAATTTTAATGAGCAAACCAATGATTTGCGGCACAGCCGTCATGAAATAGGCCACGGCACGGTCGTCGCGCTGGCGGCGGAAAAAGAAGTCATGTCCAATGTCCTCTTCAGCCTCTTGGGAGATCTCGCCGCCGAAGCCTGGTACAAGGCGGCCCAACGATGGCAGGTCATGAATCAGACCCCGTTGCAATTCGGATCAAAGGCCATGCCGTCTGAGAAGTCGGCTCCCAAAAGATATATACGCCTCTACTCTCCGCCTAAGCGCAACTTCCGGCCTCTTTCCCCCAGACTCCATTCTACTAAAGAAATCGACCTCGGCCGCGCACCGAACGAGAAAAATGTCCTTTTGACCGAAAAGCCCGAAAAAAAGGGGCTTTGATTGCACTTGTTTTTATAAGAGAAAAATTAATTGCTGTAATTGGCTTTCCGGTGATAGTCTCCCCGCGATTGTGCAGTTTACCAAGGATGAAGCAAATGAATGAGCCAAAACAGGGAATCTGTGTCACACCTTCTTTACTTTCTGTAAAGGGCGCCATCCTTTGGATTAATTTGCTTCTCGGCGTCGGTTTTTCGCTTTCGGCTGAAGCTCAGGTTATGAGCAGTCTGGCTCCCCCACCTGGGACCTATTCAGGACCTTCAGCAATCAGTACCTCCTCAGGGACTTACACGAACGCCTCAGCCCCTCCGGCAACCGCGCCCGGCGCGACCGAGGTGGGTGGAAGCGCGCCCGTTTGGCAGGGAGGCAAGCTCCCCTTTCTCATTACGGCTTCCGTCAGCGAGGTTTATGATGACAACATCTTCGTTCAACCGCACAAAGTTTCGGATTACATCACCCAATTCAGCCTGAAGGGTGAATACCGATTTGGCGACCCCACGGTATCGGACGGCAATTTTCTGGACATCTATTATGCGCCCTCATTCGATTTATATGCCAAGCATTCTTCGTTGGACGCTTTTAATCAGAACGCCGATCTTTTTTACCAGCATCGCTTCAGTCGGCTGACCCTCAGCGTGGAACAAAGTTACGTCAAGCAACAGCAAACCGCCGCCGCATTGGGTAATCTGGTCACCAGCGACGTTTACCTTACGACGGCCAAAGCCGATTACGCCTATTCCGACAAGTTGGATCTGGATGCTACTTTCACGCAAGACATTGTTGATTATACCAATCCGGGTTATACCTCCAGTAACGAATGGGTGGGCGATCTTTATTTTCTCTACCATCTTGACTCGAAGCTCAGCATTGGGCTTGGGCCAGAATTCGGCTTTCTCGACATTCAGGAAGCCCCCAATCAAACTTATCAGGAGTTGCTGGGGCATCTCGATTATCGATATAGCCAAAAATTAAGCTTTGATGTGTCCGGCGGCGTCGAATACCGGCAATTTCAAGGTGGCGTGCCTGGCGATCAGCTTACGCCCGTTTTCACCCTTTCTGGAACGTACACGCCTTTCACTTCCACAACGATAACGGCCCTTGGATCCCGCGGATACAATCCCTCCTACAATCTTATTGGACAGGATTACATCGCCACCCGTATCTCTCTCACTGGACGTCAACGGTTTCTCCAGAAATTCTACTTCAATCTGGGTTTCGGATATGAAAACGATGACTACGAGTTTGCCAGTGCGGGTTTAACCGGTCCCACCCGTGAAGATAACTACTTCTACGCCAACACAGGGGTCGATTGGACGCCTAATAATTGGCTGACGGCTTCGGTTTATTACAAGTATCAGAATGATCAGTCCAGTTTCGGTGGCTTCGCTTTCAACGATAACCAGGTGGGAATCTCAGCGACCGTGTCTTACTAGAGGCGTTGCGCCTTCTTCCAATGGTCTTTTCTTATCTGGCTCGATATCATCTTAAGGTTCTGGCTCCTGCGCTGATTGCCTTCGCCTTCATTCTGAATGGATACGGTCAGGAAAAG
Organism: Methylacidiphilales bacterium; assembly: GCA_026225555.1. Classification (GTDB taxonomy): domain Bacteria; phylum Verrucomicrobiota; class Verrucomicrobiia; order Methylacidiphilales; family UBA1321; genus JABDGH01. Next base: position 91,702 of record JAMFSY010000016.1, on the reverse strand, counting down.
GCAGCTCCTGACGTCGCGGCCCCAGCTCCGACCGATTCCAGCCCGGCGACTCCAAGTGCCGCTTCCACGGAAACAGCTCCAAACTACCTGCTTCACGTCAACGACTTGATTCGGATATCCGTCTTCCAGGAAGATGACATGACGGTGGAAACGCGGATTCCCAAAAGCGGCACCATCATGTATCCCCTCCTGGGCGCTATTTCGCTGGAAAATAAGACCGTCGCGGATACTCAGGAAGAGATCCGCTCGCTCCTGGCGAAAAAGTATATCGTCAATCCGCACGTGACGGTCACCGTTCTGGAATATTCCAAACTCTGGGTAACCGTGCTAGGCGAAGTACAAAGGCCGGGAAATGTCGAATTCCCTCCCGATGGCGGCCTGGATTTGCTTGGGACGATCGCCTTGGCCAGCGGTTATACGGCGGACGCGGATGCCGTCCATGTGAATATCCGCAGGGCGGTCAATGGTCACGAAGTTATTTTAAGTGTAAACGCAACGGATCTCGCCCGGGATCCCAACGCCAAGCCATTTATGGTCCAGCCGGGGGACGCCATCACCGTTCCTTACGTCAAAAAGTGGGTCACTGTTCTCGGCGAAGTCAGAAATCCAGGCAAGGTCAATCTCCCTTCGGAAGGTGGCTTGGATTTACTGGGGGCGATCGCTCTTGCCAGCGGTTATACCACGGACGCCGATCCTGATAATATTGACGTTCGCCGCACCATTAATGGAGTAGACAGCATCATCCAGGTCAACGGCACGCAATTGGCGAGAGATTCCTCGGTCAAGCCCTTCATCGTTCAACCGGGCGACACGATTACGGTCAAGTATGCCACCGCCTGGATCACAGTTCTCGGTGAAGTGCAAAGGCCGGGGAAAGTCAAAATCCCGCCTGAAGGCGGCTTGGATTTATTGGGTGCCGTCGCTTTCGCCGGAGGCTTCTCGCCGGAGGCGGATACCGCTCACATTGCCATTCGTCGCAGCACCAACGGCAAAGATGTCCTTCTTCACGTCAATGCAAAGGAGCTGTCCCGAAATACGGCCGTGGGGGCCTTCATGGTTCAGCCCGGGGACAACATTACGGTTCCCCAAAGGATGTTCTAAAAGAACAAATCGCTTCGACAATGAACTCTTTGCATAGCATTAAGGTTTCCATCGACAAAATGATATAAAAGGCTAGCGTGTGGGGGCCAACAGTAAGAATTTGGTTTCGCTGGATCAGCTAAAAATAACACCTAATAATTCTATGAAAATGAAGGTTTCCCAGAGCCTCTTAGGCTTCTTTCTTGTTCTTATTGCTTCCCACTCGCAGGTCCAGGCAGAATCCGTGGTTGCAACCGCCAGCAAAGTAACTGGCAACGCTTATGTGATCAGCCCATCCGGCAAGTCGACGAAAATCACGGAAGGCTCGGAGATTCCCGCGGGAAGCTCCATCCACACGGATGCGGATAGCACGGTCGGCTTGAAATTGGTTCCCGGCGCCACCACGGTAGTCGCACCCAACACTGATTTGAAGCTTTCGACCCTCGATTACTCTCAATCGGGTGGCGATAAGACCCGAAAAATCCAGATCGCCCTCCAAAAGGGATCGCTCTTTTCCAGCTTGGCCAAACATGATGGCAAGTCGGACTTCCGCATCACCACCCCGGGCGGCGTCGCCGCAGCGCGCGGTACGGATTGGGAAGTCAGCTACTCTACAGGCGCCGGTCTTTCGGTATCCTGTACTGACGGCACCGTGACGCTTACCCTGCCCGGCGGCGCAAAGATCATCATTCCCGGCGGCAAGATCACCACTTCAGCCGATGGGAAAACAACGGTGACCGGGAATCTGAGTCAGGACCAGGTCAATTCGATCATTTCCACGATTGAAGCGGCGGGATTTTCCCCGGCGAATGGGACGACCCAGGGATCCAATGGCGCCGGGACTTACAACAACAACGGACAATCTTCGAATCCTGCCAATATTTCCGCTCAGCCCACCGTTTCCGGCAATCAGTAACGCCTCCTCGGCAAGCGTGTAATTTTCTGGTCGTTCTTCAAGAATTGCCCCGAAAACAGTGTTGGAGTAACATCCGGCACTGTTTTTGTTTGTCCGTTTAAATCGCCGAGGAAGAAAGCGAAAGTCCATAAAACCCTAATCAAAGCACGGAACAGAATGAAAGAACTTGCCGCTTGAAAGATGTCCGCCAAACCCGGAGCAAAAGGATGATCGGACAATTCCCCGCCATCCTCCCCTCCCCTGCGTCGCCTCTTCCTGACGCGCAGCCGCACGGCACCATCTGCGTGGCCCCAAGCCCTTTTTAATTGCCATGGATAAAAAAAGCGCAGTCGAACCGGAAGAGGAACCTATCGAAAGCGGAGCAACTCCCCAGCACCGCAGCCTGGTTTCTCAATTTCGATTCTTTCTCAAACATCTTTGGATTGTCGGGCTTTGTCTCCTGGCGGGGCTTCTTTTGGCGATTGGTTATATCCTGACGTCCATTCCCCTCTACCGATCGACCATCGTCTTGCAGGTGGCCCAGCAACAGCAACGAGTTTACGACGTCGCTGGCTCAAGCAACAATGAAGACAACCTAAAGGGCGATGACATCCTCAATACCATCACCCAAACTTTGAAGCTGCAGAGCGTCTATGACCGGGTGGCTAATGATCCCTCCATCCTCGAAGATCCCGACATTGTTCCTTCGGCGGAGGCGGCCAAGGATCCGTCCGTCCGGGGCCGGTTGGTCGGACAACTGATGGAAAATACTGCCGTCAGCCTTCAGCACGGCACGCGCCTGATTTTTGTCAGTGTCGACTATCCAGTACCGGAAGCCGCGCAAAAGCTGGCCACGACCATCGTCAATCAGTTCATCGCGGCCGGATCCGAAAGCGATATCAGCACCTCCCATGCTCGCACGCAGTTTCTCCTCGAAGATGTGGGCCGGACTAAAATCAGCCTGCAAAAAGCGGAGGATGGCTTACAAATTTATCGCGAGGCGCTCCGGCAAAAGCAACGGGTGGATGACCAGCAAAAGGTTGTGGACGCCTTATCGCAACGTTACCTGGATGCGCACCCGAAAATGATTGAGGCGCGTTCCCTGTTATCCGACCTCGAACGCGGGGTTGATGCCGAAATAAAAAAGATCATCGCCAGTTCGCCGACAGAGGCGACCTATTGGGCTCAAAGCCAAAGCACGCTCACGTCCCCCACCCCGGACGACATCTTCAGTTCGGAACTCAAGATGGTCGAGGCACGTGCGAATGTCTTCCAACGCGAAGTCGATACAGAATCCGCCCTGTTTGAGAGTCTGCTTAAGCAAATGCGGGATGCGGACGTAAAAACAGAATCGGCTCCCGTGGAAGTTCATGTGGTTAATGCCGCGCATGTATCGAGAGTTCCGGTTAAACCCAACAAGCCATTGGTCCTCATCGTGGGCATTCTTGGCGGCCTGGTTTCAGGAATTGGCATCGTATTCCTTTTGCAAAATCTTGATTCATCTCTCCATACCGCCGAAGAACTCGAACAAGTTACCGGCCTGCCAGTTTTAGGCACGATACCTTTGCTTTCCGCAAGGACGGCCTTAGGACGTTCCCGTCGTAAAAGCACGACGACTCATGAGATTCCCCCTGATGATCAGCGCTATCAGGATATTCTGCTGATCAGCGATCCCGCCGGCATTGCCGCGGAGAATATCCGCAGCTTCCGGGCGGCCTTGGACCTGATTGGCAAGGAAGAGGATCATCGGACGACGCTCTTTAGCAGCGCCCTGCCCAGCGAAGGCAAAACCTTCACAAGTTGTAACTTCGCGGTCTCTTTGGCGCAGCGGGGAGCCAGAACCCTGTTGATTGATGCCGATTTACGACGCCCCGGCGTTCATACCCGCTTTCACTTGGAGAACAATCGTCCGGGCCTGACCGAACACGTCGCCCTGGGCATGGATCTGGAACAGACCGTCCATGCCAACGTTATCGAAAATCTCGATCTCATGCTCGCAGGCGGCCGGTGTCCCAATCCGGCCGAGTTTCTGGGAGGCACCGGCTTTGCTGAAACCATCGATGGCGCCCTGCTAAAATATGACCGTATCGTCGTTGACTCTCCCCCCATCAATCTGGTCAGCGATACGCGCCTGATTGCGCCTTTTGTTCACACCGTCTGTCTCGTGGTTAAAGCACAAAGCACCTCCCGCCATGCGGTTCGCCGCGCACTTAGTCTTTTGGAAATGGCTCAGGTCAGGCCGGCGGGGATTGTTTTTAACTGCGTTCCCAAATGGAGTGTTGATGAGTATTATGGCTATCAATCCGGCCAATACAAATACGGGGAAGCTTACGGAGAAAAGCGCTAGGCTATTCGTTTCGAAATCAGTTTTCCGGGCGCCTCTTTCGGACCTCTGTCAGCTCTCGGCACACTCCAAGCATAGGCAAGGAAGACAGTGACGTAGAGCTGAATGGAGGCAACCTGCAGGGGAAAGTCCACCAAACCATGAAGAGCCACGCTTCCCAAGGCCAGGCTCGATGCCCGATAAATAATTCGGTCGCCATTTTGAGACGAGGGCTTTAAGCCCCGCGAGATCGCCAAAAAGAGGCCTCCAAAGAAGACCATCGACCAAACCGTGGCTCCCAGGAACCCATATTCAATCACGGTTTGCAGATAGTCTTCATGCGCATAGCGCCAGAAGCCCTGAATCTTGTCCCCGAGATAGAGCGTATGGTACGGAAACACGGTGGAAAAGGTCCCCGGCCCGTATCCCAGCCAACCAGCCTGAGGAAGCATCCGCAGGCAGGCTTGGGAAGTTATGGTACGGCCTTCGGCGTCAGCGATATCATGCGAGTTCACCAAATCGGACCAACGAGTCTGAATCTGGCTGGTCGTTCCGCCGTAAGTTACGATGCCGAGGAAGACAATGACGAGAACCACGCACAGGCCCCGTGAGATTCCGCTCATCCGCTTTAATTTCATCCGGAAGTAACTTCCAAAGCCAAAGAGCGCCATCACCAACATTCCGAGAGCGATGGTCGCAGAAGCTTTGGACGTATTGACGAAACAGGCCACGATTCCCATCGCCAGCCCAAAGGACCAGAAAGCCCGTGCGACGTATGCCTGACGCTTGCTCCAGCTCTGCACGAGAAGCCCTAGTAAAACGGGCCAGATCAAATTCAAATAAGCGCCGGCATTGGCATGATACCGATAGGGCCCGAAGAAAATGTTTCCTTCATGGTACATGGAAATCGCCGAGTCCGTACCCAATCCCTTTAACATCAGGCCGTATAAAATGATGGAATAACCTGCTATTCCCACCGTACGCCAAAGCCGGGATTTCCAGACCGGATCGGCGATCAAATCCGAAGCCACAAAAAAAGCGCCGGCCATGGCGGCAAGATTCTTCAAGGCAATGAAACTTGCGGCCTTGTCCCAACTGCCAGGCCATTGAGGGAACCACTGGGCCAGGGGAACGAACTCCCAATAAGTATCATCGTGGTAAGAGCGGGCGTTGAAGCACATCCAAAGGCTCTGAAAAAGCAGAAACCCAAATCCTATTGCGGGTAAAAGAGGATAACGGGGCAACCGCTGTTCGATGATTAAGCCTATGAGATGCAGAGAGAGGGCTATTAGTAATCCATCGTCGAGAATATCGACCAGTGCCGGACGGGTTGATCCATAGGCCCAGGGGGCATAAAAGAGAAATCCCAATAAGAGATATCGCGCCAAAAGCTGGAACCAATCCCGACGGGAGAAGAATCCAAAGTACCGCTCAATGCAATAGTCGTGGATTAAGTGGAGCATGGAGCGAACGGGAAGGGAATTTCCCTTTCAGAAAGTCCCCATATATAGCGCTTCCATCGTTAGTCGGAAGCCATGAAACGTCATGCAAGACGACTTTTCCCTCAAGTTCAAGCTGAGAGACGCCCCGATTCGATCAGAAAAGCCATGTCCCGCCGACCGTGCATTCTATTCAACTTGTGATCGTTTTGAGCGAGAGGATGGCCGGGTTACCCTTTACCAGAGAGTTTTCGGGAACGGTTTTCATCAGAACGCTTCCCGCCGCAATGACGGAACCCCGCCCCATCCGAACGCCGGGTCCAATGAAGGCCTGCGCGGCGATCCAGACCTGATCCTCCACCACAATGGGGAACGTCTGGAGATCGAAGGCCTCGCTTCGCCAGGAATGAGAGCCGGTACAGAGAAAAGCCCTCTGCGAGATGCAAATTTGCGAGCCAAGGGTGATCGGAGCCAGGTTGAGAAGGTAAACATCTTCTCCGATCCAGATATGATCGCCTGCCACGAAACGCCAGGGAAAGTAAATATGAGCTCCGGAGCGAATAACCATCCCCTGGCCGATCTGCGCACCAAAGAGACGAAGAAAAAAGACGCGAAGAGAGGAGGGCCAAGGGAAGGGATTCAGAAAGAAAAGCCCCTTGCAGAGAATCCAAAGGGCCTCCTTGAAGCGACTCGCACCCCGGTCGAAGTCCGAATTATCGTAGAGGTCCAATCTCATCATCGAACGCTATAGGATTTGTCACCCACGGCCGGCATTTCACTCAATTGAAAGGAGGGAACGATGGCGCAGATGAAGTCCTTCAGCAGCTTTTCGGTCTGTTGCGAATTAAGACCGTCCACTCGACTTGATTCGGTGATGGTTGACATGGCCGTGACATACGCCCATCGATGATCTCGATTGTGAACAATTCGATCCCAGCTCGTCAGGACGTTACGGGTTAAATGAGAAGAAGTCGTTATGCCGTCCGCCACGTACCAAAACATATAAAAAGCGCGGCGCGAATGGTGTTCATGATTCGGCCCGGGATCATCGCGTTGAATGGAGAGATTCCGCACCGTGAGCTCATGCCCGGAATTCAAGCGAATGAGAATATCCTGATACCCGACAATGTTCCAGCCTTGAGCGACCAGGCAAACCTCAGGCGGATGGATGGTATATTGCTGGATGCCGCTCAAGACGATGGAGAAGAAGACTTCGTGGCCTCGAAAATCATCATAATTGTTGCGGGTAAACTCCGTATCTTTAGGCAGCAAAGTGTGCTCCGCAACGCTCACCGGAGCGGGAAGGCCATAGAACTTACTGTCGCTTATCTCCGGGACCAGGAGTTCGCTTGGCAACTTCATCATTACTCCGGCCTGTGGGGTAAGGTTAATCGGAGGAGCCATCCAGGCGATGAAAGCCATGGTAGCAAAAAACGCAAAGACGACTCCGCTGGGCCAAAGAAGGGCACTCACGGTTGGCCGCAATGGGCGGTCCGCTCCAATCGGCTCTGATTGCGTCGGCGCCAAAGCAGGGGCATTCGACCGACGAGACCGCCACTTTTCCATATGGATCAATACCGAGCCGAGAAGAGATTGCAGCCCCAAGGTCACCGCAAAAACGAGCAGCCCGCAGCCTTCATGAAACCAGGAAGGATTTTCATCGGTTCCAAGGGCGAAGGCCGGTCCCCATAGCAGGCATCCTATGACCAACATTAGAATTCGAGCGACATTCCCAATAATCGAAAGGGGAATGGCGCTCAAAAATACCGTCCATTGCTGACTCCGCCGGGGAAGACAGAAATAGCTATAGAGAGCCGAGACCATCAGGAGGGCCAGAAGGGAATGAATACCGCTGCAAGGGTCGGCAATATCAATTTGAAACCGGGCTCCAGGAGCCAGACCCGCCAAAGGGTTGGCCGCTGAGATGATGGCGGTACCGCTTCGGACGCAATGAATCCCAATGAGGTTCAAGACCGTATAGGCCAACTGGCTTACGGTCATTCGCAAGGGGAAGGCCACGACCGTATCCATGATGGTCAAAGGCCACGCGAAGGCCACAAACGCCCAGGCAAAAAGAAGCTTCCGGAACATGGCGCGCCCAAAGAACAAAATGATTACTCCCAGCATGATTATCTGGATCCCACCGCAGCCTGCATATTGCTTTCCCGCACGCGCGCCCAGCCAGAAGATGAAAAGGCCCAACGCGATCCACAATATTCCCCAATTACTTCCCTTGATCGGGGTCTGTGCAATTTCTTTTCTCTTCAAGAAAACCAGATAGACAACGATGATCGGAACGAGAAAGCAGTAGGTATAATCCTGAGTTCCTGGACCGGTCGCTGTACATACGATCCAGAGGGCCTGCCCCAAAGGAACCCGCGCAACGGAATCGCCTGAATCGAAGGGGAAGAAAAAGAGCAGAAAGCTAAAAAGAAACGTGCTCGACAGGATCGGAAAGAGCCATCGCCGTATAAAAGGCACATTAATTTTTGACACCCTATTTTCAGACTAGAGACCTGCCTTTTCAAAGCAAGTCTTAACCCCCTAAGTAGTTGACAGCCTGATACCAAATGCCAGATGCGGTGGCCTCCCGAATGGCCCCATTTACGGCATCTGCCAGACAAAAGCGGTAATAGGAAAGAAGAAGTAAATTTGCCCATTTCGCCTATGCGCTTCGACCCCAAGATGATCCGTTCCCTTATCGAGGTCATTTCGGAATTGGTCCCGGACTTTATCGCTGTCGCCGGGAAGAGGGAAGGAAGCCTCCAGCAGACCTTCCAGATCGGATTCCAAGCGATAGGTGATCTTCCGGAGCAACTTCATCCCGGAAACCCGGCCCAAGGCCTCAAATTCCGCTTCGGTTAACGCCCGGGTGTGGGATGGGTCGCGTAATTTCTCCACCTCGTTGTAGGCTTTCTGGGCATCGGCTCGGGGGGTCACATCCGCCACCATAAGGGTTCCAGAGGGCTTGCAGACCCGCTTCATCTCCCTCAGCGCGGCAGCGGGATCCAGATAGTGATGGAAGGAGAAACGGGTGATCACGGCATCGAATATCCCCTCGGCAAAAGGTAAAGCCGTGGCTGTCCCCTGGCGCCAGTCAATATTCACATGTCCCTGCTCACCCTGCAGGATCCGGGCGCGCTCCAGCATGGCGGGCACCATGTCCAGGCCCGTCACCTGCCGGACCTTTGCGGCAAAAGCGCAGGAGACCAAGCCGGGTCCACAGGCAATATCGAGAATCCGATCATCGGGCCCAACTCCGCTGGCTTCCACAAGCAATCGCAACATCTCGCCGTCCGATGCATGACGTTGGGCGAAGGGAAGCGCCTGCCTGGTGAATTGGTCGAGGATGTCGGCATCGTGTTCGAGGGCCTTGTTCATGACGACAATCCAACCAAAAATCGGTTTGGCCTTCTAACGCCTTACGGCCTATTTATAGCTTTTAACGGCCACTGCAGGATGGGAGGCTTTCCCATGCCTTTTTTGACGGGAAAAGAAACTCGGCAAAGGATCCAGGGCTTTCACCTGGAACGAAGTTCCGGCTTTGGCTTCGCCCTGCGGGAGAAGGCTGCCCATCTGGGTTACGACTGGCATGCCCATGGCCGCCATCAACTTCTCTACTCGTTTTCGGGGAGAGTCATCCTCTGCTCGCGTCAGGCGCGCTGGCTGCTTCCTCCCCAGCAGGCGGCCTGGATTCCCGCGGGAATCAAACATCAAACCGTTCTCGATCGGGCCGAAACAGTCTCCGTGTTTTTTAAATCCGTCCCGCGTGATTTTCCCGTGACGGACATTCGCGTCATCCGCGCCAATCCTCTGCTGCGGGAGATGCTGCTTTATTCCGCGCGCTGGCCCGCGTCCAAGCGATTAGCCGGAAAGGAAGAACGGCTGGCTAAATCCTACTTTCAGACGCTTTCCCTTCTCTGCCTCGATTGGATTCGGCAGGAACTTCCCTTTCGTCTGCCCGAGCCGCAGGACGCCACGGTGGAAAAGGCCGTTCAACACCTGCTCGAAAATCTCGATACCGCCAACATCGAAAGCGCGGCTGAAGCCGCAGCCCAATCGGTGCGTACCCTGCGGCGAAGATTTCTTCCCGCGACGGGCCTGTCCTGGCAACAGTACGCCTTGCACGCGCGCCTGCTTCAGGCCATGGATGCCTTGCTCACCACCAAACGCAGTGTCCTCGATATCGCCTACTCCGTCGGCTACAACAGCCCCAGCGCCTTCGCCAAAGCTTTCACCTCATTTGCCGGAACGACTCCCCTCGCCTTCCGCAAGTCACGCCTTCGCTAGAGCGATTTTCAGTAAAATAGTCGCATTAAATGGCCATCCTGAGCTTATCGAAGGATCAGTTCAGTTGCCTTTTACCGAGGCGAAACTGATCCTTCGACAAGCTCAGGATGACAGAGAAAAAAGAGTGACCCTCTAATTAAAAAAACGGTCTAGAAACGAGATTGAATCTCCCTACCGCCTTACTGCAGCAGACCGCGGTAAATCGAACGCACCGTGACGGGGCCGCCCTTGAAGAAGTAGACTTCCTGATAACGAAACGTGCGCGTTTTCGGATCGTAATCGAGGTGGCTGAATCGGTCCCGATAATTGGGATCGTAGACGTGGTAGTGATAGCCGCTGCTGTCGTGGCTCCCCGAATAAACGACGACGACGTGATTCATCTTGAGGCTGGGAAATCGATAGACCCATAGGATGGTCGGCGTGTTCATCTGCAGGTCGTGGAAGATCTCGCCATTCAGCCTGTCCTCCAACGCGCGCGTCACCCAGAAGGCGATCGGCATGTTGCCGGGGCGAAAATAAATCGGCCAGCCGCGTCCGATATTCGCCTGGAAAACGTAGCGCATTTTGTCGCTGGCCTCGTGGAGATTGTGATAGCCGGGAATGACGATGCGATCTTTCGGGGCCAGCGCGGGCAACCAGACGGAACGTTCGCAAATCTGCCGGATGCGCCGGGCCAGCTCGTCGGCGGGAAGCGGTTTCGCATCCGGCTCAAACCGCGCGAATTTCCAAAACTGCACGATCGAGCGGCTAAGTACAAAGCAGCGGCGCGTGTACTCCCGCACATGATTTTTGTCCTGCTCCGGTTGGACGCTGCCGCCGACATAATTCCACACCGTCTCGTTTTTGAAGGCGTAGGTATCGTCGGGATACTTGAGCGGCGCGGGTGCGGGAACGGTCGGGGCGTCGTAGGCCCACGCGGGGCAAGGAAAGACGAGAAGCGCCAGAAGCGCGATCAGCAAGGGAACTCGGATAAACATGGAATAGCGCTCCGGTCGAGCCGGCGCGCCCAACACCGTACCGGGTGGGCGCGCTGGTGACAATCTTCCAGGAGGCCGGCCTCTAGCCGTTCTTGCTCTTCTGCAAAGCTTCGGTGAACCAGTCCGTCGCTTTCGGCGCGGAGCTCTGGGTTTGAAGGCGCGACGGGCCGCCGGGGCGCGGTGCACCCGGCGACGTTTTACCGCCGCTGACTGCGCCCAGTTGCGGAGCGGCCTTCATGGAAAGCGCAATGCGTTTACGCGGCAGATCAACCTCCATCACCGTGACCATGACCCGTTGCGCCACCTTCACCACTTCGGACGCATCCTTGACGAATTGATCCGACAATTGGCTGACGTGGACCAAGCCGTCCTGGTGAACGCCGATGTCGACGAATGCGCCGAAAGCGGTCACGTTCGTCACGATGCCGGGGAGTTTCATGCCCGGCTTTAAGTCTTCCATTTTCTCGACGCCGGTCTGGAATGAGAAGACCTCGAATTGCTGGCGCGGATCGCGGCCCGGCTTGGCCAGCTCGGCCAGGATATCGTTGAGCGTGGGCAGGCCGACCGTCTCCGTCACATATTTGGCGAGCTGGATTTTCTGGCGCCGTGCGGAATCGTGCATCAGGTCCGAAACGGTGCAGGCGAGATCCTTCGCCATCGCATCGACAATGGCGTAGCTCTCCGGGTGAACCGCGCTGGCATCGAGCGGATGCTCGCCGTCGCGAATGCGGAGAAATCCGGCCGCTTGTTCAAAGGCCTTCGGGCCGAGACGCGCGACGCTCTTCAATTCCGCGCGTGATTTGAACGGCCCCTTTTCATCGCGATGCGCCACGATGGCCCCGGCCAATACCGGCCCGAGCCCGGAGATGTAACCAAGCAATTGCTTGCTCGCGGTATTGAGCTCCACGCCCACGCCGTTCACGCAACTCACCACCACGTCATCGAGGCTGCGCTTCAAGCCGGTCTGATCCACGTCATGCTGATATTGGCCGACGCCGATCGATTTGGGATCCAGCTTCACCAATTCCGCGAGTGGATCCATCAGGCGGCGACCGATGGAAACCGCGCCGCGCACCGTCACATCGTGATTCGGGAATTCCTCGCGCGCGATGGTGGAGGCCGAGTAGATCGACGCGCCGCTTTCGTTCACCATGACGACCGGGATCGAGGGCGGCAGCTTGAGCTTCTTGACGAATGTCTCCGTCTCGCGTCCCGCCGTGCCGTTGCCAATCGCGATGGCCTCGATCTGGTATTTCTTGATCATGCTCAGCAGCGCTTCCGCCGCCTCGCGCATTTCGCCAAGGGAGGAGGCGGTGGGATAAACCACATCGTGATGCAGCAGCTTGCCCTGGCGATCCAGGCTGACGACCTTGCACCCGGTGCGAAAACCGGGGTCAATGGCGAGGACGTTCTTGCGCCCCAGCGGCGCGGCGAGCAGGAGTTCCCGCAGGTTTTCCGCGAAGACGCGGATGGCTTCGACATCCGCCTGCTTCTTGGATTCGATCCGCATTTCCACTTCGATGGCGGAGCCGAGCAGGCGCTTGTACCCATCCTGCACGGCCAGGCGGACCTGTTCAGCCGCCGCACCCTTGCCCGTGACGAAGAGCGGTTCGAGCAACGGGAGCGCTTCGCTCTCCTCGATGGTGATGCGCATCATGAGAAAGCCCTCGGTCTCGCCGCGACGAATCGCCAGCAGACGGTGGCTGGGAATGGAGGCGAAGGATTCACTCCAATCGAAGTAATCCTTGAACTTGGCGCCCGCCTCTTCCTTGCCCAGCAGGACCTTCGATTTCACGATGGCGGTGCGGCGGAAAAGATCGCGCAACTTCGCGCGGGCCTGCGGTTCGTCGCTCACCCGCTCGGCCAGGATATCGCGCGCCCCGGCCAAGGCCGCTTCGACTGTCTCGACGCCCTTCTCGGCGCTGACGAAAGCCTTGGCTTCAGCCTGCGGATTGGTTGTCCCCTCCTGCTTGAAGAGAAGATCGGCCAGCGGTTCCAGGCCCTGCTCCTTGGCGATGGTGGCGCGAGTGCGGCGCTTGGGACGGAAGGGCTGGTAAATATCTTCCAGTGCCGTCACGGATATAGCCGCCCCGATGCTGGCCTTGAGCTGATCGGAGAGAAGATTGCGCTCCGTCAGCGACTTGAGAATCGATTCCCGGCGCTGGTCCAATTCGGCCAGACCGATGAGACGATCGCGGATGCTGGTGATGGCGACCTCATCGAGGGAGCCGGTGGTTTCCTTGCGGTAACGGGCGATAAAGGGAACGGTGGCGCCTTCGGCGAACAGCTTGGCCGTGGCGACAACCTGGCGGGGCTGAATGCTCAACTCCCCGGCGATGGTTTTGATGTGATTTTCGTTCATGGAAGAAGCGCTTGGTTTACCGGTCGGAAGTTGGCCTGTAAAATCGAATCTGGCCCGTGGGAGGGTTAATGTCGTTGTCTCGAGTGAAGACAGGAAGTGGAGTTCACGAGGCTACGGAGAGCGGACCATCTCCCTCCATCGCGTGGGGATGACGTTTTTTTAAGACAACGGCCCGCGCGCCCACGAAAATCCAGCGACGCGAGACACCTGCCCACGCCACAGTCCCAGCAGGTGATTACCCGTGGGTGATGACGATGTTGTTGATTCCGGCCGTGAACGTCGCGCCGTTGTTGCCTCCAACCGCCGTGCCGTCGCGGATCGAAAAGCCGAGAAAGGAGGCGAACTTCTTGTCGTCATGCTCGGGATCGGCCATGGGCACGTCGTTGAGAAAGGCCTGGAAGGTATGCTGGTTCAAGTCGAGCACCGCCTTGATATGGGCCAGCTCGCCGGCCTTGAAAACGGAGGATCCTTTGCCCTTGGCCAAGGCCACGCCGCCCAATAGGAGGCTATCCGGCCCCTGACAGACAATCGCGAGGAGGAACTGTGTGCCCCCCTGGTCATCGAGGAACGGAAAGGCCATCACGGTCTCGACCGGGTGGTCGGCAGACGGAGTCACCTTATCGAAGAGCACGTCGAAATTGACGGTGATGACACCGCTGGAAATAGGAGCGGTTGCCCTCAAGGCGAGTGACGGCGTGTAATGCGTTTTGCTGCCCTTGGTGAAAAGCAGAGGCGTCGTGAGCGACCCGACAGCCGGGCTACCCGTCAGCGTATTGTCCGCATCGGTCGTCACCTTTTGCGGCCCGGCGCAGGGAGCGGTGAAGGGCACTTCTTTCGGCGGCTGTCCGGCGGGCAGATCCTTGAAGTTGAGATTCCAAAGGGTCTCGTCCGCACGAACGGAGGCAAGACCGCCCCCAAGAAGTAGAAGACTGACCAGGCAGACAACCGATGTTTTATTTTTCATAAGGCTGGAAGCGGGCAATACCGATAAATGGCTTAAGAAGAGGTTCTCCCGGCAAAGAATGCTTATTTTGTGCTAGGAAGCAGATTTATAGTGGCTAAAGTCTCATAAGTTGCAAGAACCAATTTTATTCCCCTCATAAATAGAAAGTTATTGCTTTAAATGATACACTTGGCGTACTCTGCTTCGAAGTACAAGATGTTCTGTCGTCGAACCGTCACCAGTTGAACCTATCCCCCCGGATCCCGGTAACCCTATGAAAAAATTGCTCCCTCTCGGAATCGCCCTTTTGGGCCTGCTCGGAAACACCGCTTTTGCTGCCACCGCATCATGGAGCGGAACCGGCGACGGAACGTCATGGTCCCAAGGAGGCGCTGGCGGTAACTGGTCCGGAGCAGCCGCGCCGGGCGCGACTACCGGCACGACGAGTAGCGATACGGCGACCTTCGCTACCGCCACCACTGGGACGGCCGTCACCATCGATTCTGGTCGTAACATTCAGAACATCACTTTCGATACGCTGGCCGGGCCCTTCACGATTGGCAGCGCGGGCGCCAATGCGGGAAACTCACTCTTGCTGAGTCTCAATGGAACTCTCCAAATCGCTTCCACCTTCACGGGAACAGGGATTACGGAGACGATCAATGCGCCGTTGACAGCAGAGGGAAACGCCTACACGTTTTCCAATAATGTGGCGAATTCCAGCGATGTCCTGAGTTTCGCCGGCAATATCACCAATGCTGTAGCTTCCTCGATCAACCTGGCCGGCGCCAACACAGGCAACAACATCATCAGCGGCGTGATCTCGAACGGGGTGGGAACGGAAAGTCTTACCAAGGCGGGCGCAGGAACGTGGATCTTATCGGGAGCCGATACCTATACGGGCGGAACTCGAATTAATGCCGGCACCTTGGAGATCACCAATAGTTTGAACGGAACGACGGGAACCGCCCTGACCCTGGGTGGTGCGGGTAATTCCGGCATCGCTATTTTTAACGAAGCCGCGGGCTCCTCGCAGGGAATGGGTGCGCTCGGTTTTGTCGGAGCGGGCGGGGAAGGCACGGTGGAATCGATTTATGGCGGGAGCGGAACAACCACGCTGACGTTCTCCTCATTTGCCAGTCGCGGTTCGACTGCGGCCACGGGTAATTTTATTGTCTCGGGTGGAGTCAACGGCAGCACCAACAAGATCGTTTTGACCGGCGTAACGGCGAACACCTTTATCGGTACGGACGTTTTTTTCAATGGCAGCAACTATGCGTGGAATGACGCCGCAGGCTATGTCCGCGGAATCAACTATGGCGTCGATACAAATTCCGAGAGCATCGCGAGCTCCCAGGCGGCTTTCACCGCCGGTAAGCAGTATGAACAGGTGACGGGGAGCGGCGCCATCACGGGACAGACCACGCAGATCATCACGTCCCTGAATCTCAACAACTCCACCAACTTCATCCTGGCGAGTGGCGCCACCTTGACGACCAGCGGCATTCTCAAATCCGGCAACACGGCGGGCGGCACCATCAGCGGCGGTACGGGTATCCAGGGGGCTAGCGGAGCTGAATTGGTGATCCGCACGGATTTGGCTGGTGACACCCTCAACATCAACACTCCGGTCCTCGCGAACGGCGCCAGTTCCCTCACCAAAAGTGGCGCGGGCACCTTGACCCTTTCCGGCAACAACACCTATACGGGCGTCACCAATGTCGATGGTGGCACGTTGATTCTCTCCGGTAACAATAGCGGGGCCAGTGCGGGTCTGACCGCGCAAACCGGCGCGACGGCGATTCTTTCCGGCAACAACACCTATACGACGGGGAGTTTTACCGAAGGCATCGGTGGCACTCTCGTCCTTTCAGGAGATAACACGGGAACCAGCGGAACCTTTGCCGTCTCGCTCTCGGGCTCGGGAACGCTGGATCTCAATAACGCGAAGGCCCTGGGAAATACCACAGCATTAACCATCACCAATGGAGGAGGCATCCTCGACAACACGAGCGGCGGCGCGATCACGATCAGCACGGGTAACACCATCAATGCGGGCTCCTTTGTTTTCGCCGGCACCAACGACCTGAATCTGGGCACGGGCACCTACAACGTGAGTTCGCATAGCACGATAACGACTCTAGCGGGCACGTTAACGATTGGAGGGAACCTACCGGGAACCGTCACAAACTTCATCCTCAAGGCTGGCGCAGGGACTCTGGCGATCGCCGGGAACATTACTTACCTCGGGCAAACCGGTATTGGCTCAAACAACGGGATTAACGCCGGCACCCTGATCCTTTCGGGCGATAATTCTGCTGCGACGGGTGGGGTGGGAATCAACAACGGGACGTTGGATATCGACAGCAGCACGGCGTTGGGAGGGGCCCTGGTAATCCTCAGCAGTTCCGCGACCCTCGACAATACCAGCAGCGGGAACCTGACGGAAACCAACAATCCCGCCCAGACCTGGAGCACCGGATTCACCTTCACCGGAACTCACGACCTGAACATGGGAACGGGAGCCATCACGATGAGCGGCGCACCTACGATCACGGTAGCGAACGGTACGTTGACGGAAGGCGGCGCGATCGCCACGACCACCAACGGCCTGACCAAGGCGGGAGCGGGCACGCTGGTTCTTGCCGGCGCCAATAACTACACGGGAACAACGCTCATCAACGCGGGCGTGTTAAACCTGACCGGCAGCAGCAAGAGCGCCACGACTACGGTGACGAATTCCACCTTCGAAGGCACGGGCAGCACCACAGGAGTGGTGAACGTTGGTAATGGAACCAACGCTGCGGGCACCGCGTTCCTCGCCCCTGGAACGATGGGCACGATTGGCATGTTGTCCACGGGAGCAGTTACGATCAAGGCGGACGGCGTGCTCTCGATCGATCTGAACAGCAGCTTGAACCATGCGGATCTCCTGAACGTCACGGGTCTCCTGACGTTGAACAGCGGCGCCGAATTGCAGCTGACCGATCTCGGTTCAGCCACGCTCTCGTCGGGTACGGTGTTTGATATCGCGTCCTACACCACGTTGAGCGGAACGTTTGCGGGTCTTGCCAACGGCAGCGACATCACGGTGGGATCGAATATCTTCCAGATCAATTACGGCACGACGCCCAATGAAATCACGCTGACCGATATCGCGGCTGTTCCCGAGCCGAGCACGTGGGCGTTGCTGTTCTCCGGTTGCGCGCTGCTGGTCGTTCTGCAGCGCCGTCGCAATTCCCGGGCCTAAGTCGTCCGGGCAAGTGCCTGATGATCTCGCGGATCCGGCTAGGTCCGCGAGATCGGGTGGCGCCTTTTTTCAAACTGAACATGGTCCGGGGAGAAGTCCATCGGCCCACCATCCCGGCATCGAGCCGATTTATTTTTGTGCCTGATTTTTATGGTCGAGCGGGGACGTTTTTCCCCACGAGTTACGCCGGATTCCTTCTTCTCGGCTTGTCCCTTTGCTTTTGTCCCCGGCTGGAAGCAGAGGCGAAGGCCGCGTCCGTGCTCCATTCCGATTTCGAGCGGTCGTTCTCGGATTATAATCCCTGGGCCGGGATCGATGGCGCGGATTTGCTGCACGTGATTCCCGGCAAACAACTCGCCGTGGACGATGCCGGCACCGTCCTGAACACCAGCATGGGACCCAGCGTGGCCGTGGGCGACCTGAACGGGGATGGCCTACCCGACTTGGTGGTGGGTGATGCCAATGGATTCTTCTGGTACTACCCCAACAGCGGCACGGCGACCCAGCCCAAGTTCACCCACGGGGAAGTGATGCCCGTCTGGTTCGGCAATCCCCGCCTCCCCGAGAAATCGGTGGGGCCTTACGACAACATCGTTCCCCGCATTCAACTGGTGGACCTTTCCGGTCAGGGCAAGCTCGATCTGGTGGTGGGAAATTACGAGGGAAAGTTGTTCTATTTGCACAACATGGGAACGGGCACGGCGCCCGCCTTCAAGATGCCCGCCACGTTGGACCAGATCATGGTCAATACGCATACCGAGGGGCAGCTCTGGTGCAATTATCTCGCGCCCTTCCTTTACGATTGGAAAGGCAGCGGCAACCTGGACCTCATCGTGGGCGATGGCAGTTACGCCGCCAACAGCATCTTTCTCTTCATGAACCAGGGCAACCGGGACCAGCCGCGCTTCGACGAGAATCATGAGGTCAAAATCATTCCCGGCATGGGTCGGGAACATCTGACGCCGCAGGTGGTCGACTGGAATGGTGACGGCAAGCCCGATATCATCACAGGAGAACGCTCCGGCCCGATCAGCGTTTTTCTCAACACCAGTGTGGATGCCGATCACCCTCAATTCGACGAGGGCCGACACGTTCTTTTTGGCGGGACGGAAAATCTCGGCGGCTTTTCCACCGTGGCGGTGGCGGACCTCACCGGGAACAAGCTTCCCAATCTGGTGATCTCCAACGGCGACGATACTTTTCGTTACGCCCAAAATAACGGGACGCGGGGCAATCCCAGTTTCGCCGCTCCGGTGATGATCAAGGGGAAAAATCCCTATCCCAAAATTCTTCGCCCGTATGACTGGCACCTGGTCAGTCCCTTCGGCGTGGCGAATGAACTTCTCGTCTGCACCAATGCGGAGATCGAGCCGGGCTTCACGCCACCGCCGGATTATAAGGGAAAATCAGCCATGAAGTTTTACCTCTATCCCACGGACAATCCTCACTTTAAGGACCGCTTCTATCCCCAGGAAGATACGCACGCGATCCAATGCACCCGGACTTTCAACCTGAAGGCGGAGACTTCCTACGAGCTGAATTTCTGGGTCCGGACGGATGGAGACGTCCGCGACCTGGTCTGCCAGCTCGGGGGCGCCCAGATCGTCCCTCCGGGACCGGATCATCCCCGCGACCGGCCCGGCCCCAGGCAGATCGTCATTGAGAAGCAGGTCTCCACCACTTCTTCCTGGAACCGATTTTCCGATACCTGCCGGTTCCTTTCGCTCGATCCGAAAAAGAGAGACGCCATTGTTGGCTTCCGCGTGCAATTTCAATTCCAAGGCCAAGGCTCCGTCTATCTCGATGACGTGAACGTCCTGCCGGGTGAGTGAAAGATTCGCCATGCTTGACTTTATCGAGCGACAAATCTCTCATCAGGCCATGGTCGCGACGCACGATATCAAGCTGGCCCTGGCGGCGAACGACCTGAAGCAGCCGTTGCATATCAAGGTCCGCCAAATCCTGCGCGAACAGATCCTGAACGATTTTCAACACGGCCAGCGTTTCTATACGGAACGCGACCTGATGCAAAAGCTGGCCGTTTCCCAAGCGACGGTGCGCCGCGCCGTGCTCGACCTGGTGAACGAGGGTTATTTGCAACCGGACCCGCGCCGGGGCTTTTTCGTCCAACGGCACAAAGAGGTGCGCTATGTCGGGCTGGTGATGCCGACCCGGGGCGGCGGCCGCCTCCACGACATCGCCACGGAGTATATCGAGCTTTGCCGGCGGCATAATTACATCCTGAATATTCACGCCTTCCACAAGGACGAAACCGTCGATGACATCATGCGCCTGATCCAGCGCAAGCCGAGCGAGGAGCGCATCATCATGACCGGCCTCACGGTGGAACTGACCCTCGAACTTGGCAGCCGCATGCAGGCGGCGGGTTATCAGCACGTCGTGGCCGGTGCCAAGCTGGGCGGCGCCACCGGCGGCTCGGTTTCGCTCGACCATGAAGGCGAGGTGGACCAGATCCTCGATTATCTCATCGGACTTGGGCACGAACGCATTTTCTTCATGGTCAATGAACCGCGAAACCTCTTGATCACCAGCCTCCGGGCCAAGGCCGTGCAGCAAAAGCTTGAGGAAAGAAACCTGAGCAAGTCGCGGCTGATCTATTGCGATACGGTCAACTGGGAGAGCTCCTTCGCCGCGGCTTACGAAAAGACCCGCGAGATCATGGAGCAGCATCCCGCGCCCACCGCAATCATTCCGCTTTCCGGCGTGGGAGCGTGGGCGGTGCTGCGTTACGCGATCGAGCGGAAGATCGACGTTCCGCAGGATCTTTCGATTGTTTGCTTCGATCCGATGGTTAACACCTCGATCCTTCCGATCCCGCTGACCGAATTGGTCTTTTCTCAGGAAGAACTCGCCGAGCGGGCGATCAAGCTGCTTTGGTCC
This sequence comes from Methylacidiphilales bacterium, assembly GCA_026225555.1. Taxonomy (GTDB): domain Bacteria; phylum Verrucomicrobiota; class Verrucomicrobiia; order Methylacidiphilales; family UBA1321; genus JABDGH01. The sequence goes on along the minus strand of JAMFSY010000016.1, from coordinate 71,242 downwards.
GAGGAAGAGTCGCTCTCGAATGAATTGATCACGCCCAAGCTCGTCGTGCGGGCGAGCACGGCGGCGCCATCGGCAAAGTTACAAGGCGCGACCAGCGCGTAGAGCGGCTAGCAAAGTGGCGGGCTCAAGACGAACCATCGACTTCGAGCCTTCGCGCGAGACCTCAAGAATTTCGTTCTCTCCGTGCCTGATCGAGAAGGCTACGCCGGTTTCTTCGAGCTCGATCTTCCGTCCCTCATCCGAGATCGTGAGTTGATTTCCCTGTCCGGAAAAAGCCGCCACGACAAAGAGGGACCACGGGCCGGTGACCCCGGCGTATTCAACCGCCGTGGTCGTTTCCCGCGAAGCATTCTGCAAGGGCCGATCCGTCGATAATAGCGGAGGCTCCATGGCGGTGAGCGGAACCAACTGAAGCTGGCACGTTCCGTCAAAGGAACAGGAGATGGCGGAGCCTTCCCGTTTTACTTCCGGGTGAGCGACATGAAAACGGATCTGATGGCGGCGCGCGGGATCCAAATAATCAGCCACCAGATAAACGGCAGGAGCCAGCTCCATCACCGCCCGCAATTCCCAGCACGCGCGCGGCAGCATTTGCGCCTCCAGGTCTTTCGGCCAGGTCGCATAAATCGGAACCCCGGCCACAGCGTAGGCAAGATCGCCTTCCGCTCGCGAGTCGAGAATCCAGCCGCGATTGAACCGCCAGAGATGATGGAGCGGTTCGACCCCTTCCGGAGCCGGCTTGCTGTGACCGAAAGCGCGAAGTTTTTTCGCGCCGTTTTCCTGCGGCCGGCTGAAGGCGGAATCGACCACGAGCGCCCGGCCCTGGGCGAAAAACTGGATGCTTCCTTCGTCTTCATGATGATGGCCCCACGCGGTGCCGCTTCTCAGCGCGAGCAGATTTTCATTTCCGCCTGCATCGATTCCTCGAAAGAAAAAGCCAAGGCCCTGGATGCGCCCATGCTTCCAAGCGGGCTGAAGCGGCGTTATTTCTGTTTCCGCTTCGCCGCCCATTTCCCGGCCCATCCAGACCAGGTGTCGCGCGAGTTCCGGTGCATGGGAAGCGAGGGCTTGGGCATATTCCGGATAGAGATAACGGTAGGTGACCACGTCGGCGCCATGGTCGCCAAACGCCACGAAGTGACGGACTCCTCCCATCACGGCATCGCGCGGGGTCAGTTGCGGAAGGGAACCGGCGATCAGCTTTTGCAACGCGGGATCCGCAAAGGGATCATCCGTCCCGGCTTCCTTCCTGCGCAGCAGCAGCGGCAAAACGGTGGCCAGGACATGCTGATAGTAGGTGTGGCTTTCCTCCCACAACCCGCTCTCCGGATACACGTGGTAGGCAAGTTGTCGTCGCCACTGCGCGATGAAGCGGTCCCGCCAGGAGGAGGCCTGCGGATGTCCGCGGAAAACTTCCCCGCCAAGGCCGAACACGGCCAACGCATCGGTATAGAAATTCTGATTGGCCATTCCGGCGAGCGTTGGCTCCGTCGTGTTGAGAGAGCCCATCGGTTCCATCGTCGCGGGTCCCGGATAGAAATTTTTCGAGGCATTTAGATAAGCCAGAAAAGCAAACCACGCCCGCCACTGGCTTAACATCGCCGAATCGAGTTTGCCCTGCCGCACCAGCGATTCCATGCCGAGCATGGCGGGGCCGATCTTTCGGCCCACCACGCAATTGGAATAAGCCGCGCCCGATCCTTCCCAGAATCCGAAGACGCGCGCCTGCAGGTAGTCATTGATTTGTTGGATCCGATCAGGATCGTCGGAGGAAGGAGGGGCAGCCCAATGAAGTTGGGCCATTTTTAAGGCTCGCTGTCGTTCGGAAGAACCCGGTTCTCCCGCCTCGAAGGCCTTCTCCATCGGCCACGCCAAAGTCATCGCCAGTTGGTCCTGCAGCGGCATGAGGCCGTACTGGATCTGGATCTTGCGCAAGCGCCCCTGCTGGGCGCGATAGCGGTCCCGATCCGGCGCGTCCTCGAAATGACCGAGCGGGGTCGCAGACTTTTCTTCGACCGGCGCGATTCCTTTGCGAGTCGAAAGAACCAGGGCGAAAGTCCGGGTTCCTCGGCGCAGCCAGCCTTCGAGTGAGAAATGAGGCGTGCAAATGCTCTCCCCGCGCGCCGCAATCCGTTCCGGTCCGGGAAAACCATCCGCCTTCGTGTCCGCCGGAAGACGACGCGTGCTGGGATCGCCCGACTCCCAACGGCGGGACCAGCCTTCGAGATGATTGAGGGCATTTCCCTGCCAGTTGCCACCGGCCAACGCGACTACGCCCACAACATCTTCCGCGCCGGAAAACTGAAGTGCGAAACCGTCCGAGAGATCGTGAAGCTGGGAAAATTGCGTCCACCCCCAAAGCCGGGCGTGGCGTTGGTCGAATTGATAATGGATCTGTTTCGACGCGTGCCCCGCCGTGGAATCGAGCAAGCTCAGGCTCTCCGGCAAATCATCCCCGGAAAAATCCCACACGATCTGATCGGCGGCAGCTCCCGAGAAACTTTCCTCCAGCCGCACAAAGTCGACGGTCGCATCCGCGGTCAAAACCAGATCGTAAAAATGCTCCCGGGCGAATTCGATCCGGTAATGATAGACCGCTCGCAGGGGCCCCCGCTCCAGCCACTCCGCCCGCTGACGGATCGGCGGCGAGGCAGTGTCGAAGAATGTTTTGCCCCGCCACGGTCCCGCGTGTTGTTTCACCTGGATCACCGGGCCCGCCAGAGGCTCGGGCGAGAAACGGGCCTCGAAGTCCTTCGCGCCCGCAACAAGCTTGATCGAGAGGTACTTGTTTTGCAGGAGCCAGGCTCCGTCCCTCTCGGTTATCGTCAGGCTAGCCGATGCCTGCTCGCGTCTATCCGCGGGGACGAGCGACAAGGTCTGATGCGGCTCGACCGCCAGGCGCAGAAATCCCCTGCCCGGTTTTTGTCGCGAGACCTGGACCGGATAAAGCCGATCACTCGCTTCGTCTCGCAAGGTGAGCAGTCCGCTCGCACCGTCGGGGACGGGTATCTCCACGATCTGCTCCTCATGAGCCAGCCCCAAACTCTCGAGGAGGGTCAGCCGGAAGGGATCGAATGTCACCGTCAGCACAACGACATCCTAGCGCGCTTGCCCCGTCCACGCCCGCTGAACTTGTTGGAATCGCTTTTCGAAATTGGGGGGCATTTGCAGGTTTTGGGGCGGCGGCGCATAGGAATAGGAAACCTGCCTGGAACCCGATTCAAGATAAACCGGAAGAGTGGTCGCCTTGTCAATGTAGGCGGTTTGATCGCCTGATTTATAGACATAGCAAGTCTTGCCCTGGTAGTCCTCCTCACCTTGAAACGAATCAGCGCCTACCCATTCCACTTCCTGGAAATCAGGAACATCCTTGTAACCGGTAATCAGGGGAAAGATGACGAGGATGTTGCTGGGATCCGAGGAGGAAAGGAGGAAGCGAACATTTTTGCACCTCCAAATTTCCGAGTTCGTGTTATCGACGAAAGATTGTTTATCCCGACGCCAACCGCCCACCTTGACCGCGTCCAATTCCTTGAGATCAGGACCCGATGGCGTCTCCTCCGGCGAGGCCGCGGTCGTTGGCGCGATCTTTGGCGGCTGCGGTTTATAGACGAGCTTTTTGATAAAGGTGAAGTCGCCGGTTAATCGGCCCACATAGGGCGGCGGCGGAGGAACGGGTTTACCTGCGCCCGAATCCTGGGCACGGCCAGCCGTCGCCATTCCCAAGATCAAACCGAGAGAGATGAGCAGGCACCGATATGGCCGAATCGACGGCATCTTAAAAGTGCGTTTCACAAAGCTCCTTTTTCCATGGCTGTAATTATTCCCATACCGGCTCCAACTGCTGGTCGATGATTTTTCCGGTAAAGCGATCGATGGCCACATGAAGCCAATAATGCTTTTCCCCCTCGACGATAAAGTTATTAAGACTCGTAGCCGTCGGACTGAGTTTTCCCGCCTGCGCGACCACATCGATCATCAAATTCCATGTTCGCGTGTTCGAACCATCCGCCAAGGCTCGCACAAGAGCTTCCCGGGGCCCCTTGAGACCAGGGTCGGCCGCCGGGGTGGAAGTATCCTGCGGAAAGGTGGAGCTCAGATCGGCAATGTTGAGCAGGGGACCGTTGGTTTTGACGTAACTGACCAGATTTTTGGCCAAAGTGGCCGAGTCGTTCGCCGTGATGCTCGTATTGAGAAGGGGTGGATTGGCCTGGGTATAATCCCGCAGTCCCTGGGCCAGCAAGGCCTGAAGCGGAAGGGAGGCCGTATTGCCGGAGGCCAGGCTATTCGCGATGGCGCTGTTGGATATTCATTTTCCCAGCGATGAGGTCGGGGCCGGCCTGAGTTGGACTGGATCCGGCGGTAAGAGAATTGCTTCCGATATAGAAAACATCCAGAAGTCCCGCATCGGCGCTGTTGGCGGCAAATAAATTGAGAGTTTTCCAGGGATCGTCGCGGAAGACGTATGCCAGTTCCGCGACGCTCCGAAAAGGTCGATCCAAATGAATGGGACGATTCGCCAGAATGGAGGAATTGGTCGAATTAACCGGCGCCGTGGTCCAAGGCATCGCTCCAAGCCAACCGGCCGCGTCTCCGGGTCTGACATTGAAATCGCGATCCGTATAATAGGATGTCTCGGAGATGAGGTTATCGGGCCAGAAATTGGGAAAGTCCCGGGAGGTGACGCTTGCCGAGCTCTTTGGAAAATGCCCATTGGGAGGCACACCGGCATCGGCACCCACCAGGACCTCCGTGCTCGCTCCGAGGTTGACCGCGAGCTTTCCAGCCACCTGGGACGGAAGGTGGATTACCTGAAAATTAAAACGCACCGTGCGCGGGTCGAGCATGGTGCTTACATACATTTCCTGATCCACCGCCAAAGGGCCGGCATTGCCCGCGCTAAAGTAACCTGTCACCGGTCCGCCAAAGCTGCCATTCCCCAAATCGTAGTAGCTCGAAGTGGGCTTCTGCGTCCAAGCCTGCCAACTGGGATCGGTAGGCTCCATATATGAATCGCCTTGTCCCGACTGGCGGCTGTAGACCAATCCGGTCAAAATCTGATAGGTGTGCCAGGTCCCCGGCTTGGCCGTATCTTCATATTCCAATTCAACCGTCAAAGGAAGGGTCTGATTCGTCCCGGCGGTATCATAGAGAATCTTGGGAGTTTTGCTTGTTTTCGGAGGATTCAAATAATCGGGAAACACCGAGGCACATAAGGGAACCTTGTAGGGATTGTCCGGACTCTTGGTCCATCCCATATAGATACCGGCGCGCTGCCAACCCAATTTCGTGGCCACCCTGCCATATCCATCATTCATGTTGGTGCCGGGGGAATTATCGCCATCATTTGTGAAGGAAAAATTATAGACAATGGCGGTCGGTTCCGAAAAGTGGTTGGTATAGTCGCTTAAGTTAAGCCCGACCCAGGCGGGACCGCTCACATAGCCGGATCCATTTTGAATCCCCGTGCCGGCGGGCTGAAACTTTCGCCCCATATAGGCACCCGCCGTGCCATAGCCGGGCAGGTTTTGTATGACCGGATATTCCTCTCCGCCTGTCACACTGATCCGAATTTTTGCCGGCCCGGTCGTCGGAGCAAAGGCCGCATTCTGATGCGGATTCCAGAGGGAAGCAGTCAACCAATGATGGACATATTGTTGAACGGGATCGTTCAGCGTCACATCCGTCGGAGAGATAACGGCTGCGGGGGCCGGTCGCATGACCGTATCTCCGAGGGCGTTGATGTAGGGCAGGTTTTCGTCGCCATAAAGATGCTCGCTATTGAGCACGATTTCCGTGGGAAAATTGTCGGTATCGTTTTGGTCAATCAAATTGGCCCCGATTTGAATGATCTGATATTTCGCCTGCGCATAAACGAGACCCGTGCCGTCGCTTCGGACAACCGGGGCCACCGAGGGATATGAGGCGCTGGAGCCGAGAGCCATTCGGTAAAATTCTCCGCCGGTTCCGCTTTTTGAATCATTGGTTGCCTGCGTGGGATCACCGGAACAAAGACCCAGACTGCCCTGAAGAATCGTGGCTTGGAGGATCTCGAAGAAATCTGGCTCGCGACCAGCGGAGGCGACTTGATCCAGGGTCATGATCTGAGTGGTCTGCGTCGCCGTCCCGCCAGGAAAAGTGAGCGAAGTATGATTGTAGGTCCAGGAGCCGTCCGAATTGCGCGCGAGGCCGAAGTAATTATAGACATCGGCGGCGGTGACGCCGGAGGGCATCACGCCGTTATAGGTGACCCACGAGAGCTTCGCCAAATCAAAGCGGTTTTTGACCAGAGGTTCACCAACCACGGCCTGCTCATTACTGAGCCGCTTGAAGGGCGTCTTCACCCGCACGTTGGGAAAGAAGCGATTGATCGAGGTCGCCTGGTCCCGGTTGGTCTTGTAAGCGTAGGAAATCGTCCCGCCCGAAGGATTGGCCGGATCGACCGTGGTATTCTTGCCATTCCAATGGGTGAGGCTCGCGGGATCACTCGCATCATGTTCCGGGCCCCAACTCGGGGCGTTCACTTCCCGGGAAAAGGTGGTCAGGTAGGGGAGCAGCGCGGTGCTGGCGGCCAGTTCGTTGGTCCAGTACTGCATGAAGTCCTGCCTGCCGATAAACGTGTGGTCTCCCGGCGCGGCTTGCAGAAAGCCGAATTGCGCGGCGACGCCGGTCAGATAACTGAGGTAGCTGCTGGCGGAAGCATTCGAGGCCGCGTTGCGCCAGTTGACCAGTTGATCCGTCTGACTTGGCGTGAGTCCCAGTTGGGTGAGATCAGCGAAGCCCTGGCTCCCCTTACGACCGACATCGGTCGGGTCCGACTGAAAAGTGGTGGGCGAATAGCCCGCCGCCGTGGCATCGACCAGGCCACCTTCGTCGTAGACGGTATAGGCGTAGCGACCGATCACGTAATTCGTATTATTGGCCGCCGAATTGTTCACGCTGTTGGCCACAACGGCTCCGAGCGGCAGCCCTTGTCCGCTCGAGGGTCCGGCGCGGGTGAGGAGAATCCAATTGGGCACGACCGATGTGGGAAGCGTGGTACTGGTGCTAAACGCCGGCTTTGTCCAGGCGGCGTTGCCTATGAAATGTCCGTTGAGTGAGGGCGTCCCCGTGCTGACGCTGCTGGCGCGAATAGGGCCGGCCTGGGTGTAGCCACTCGTCGCGGGCCAGAGGGGATAAGTTCCCGAGCTCCATTTGATCAAATTGGCCGGGATGGTGGGATCCGTCGCCACGTTTGCCGTCATGCGCGAGGGCACCATCATCGCGTTGGTGGAAGGCAGGTAGATCGGCACGCCGGAACTGGTCGGATCGGTTTCCAACTGCGAGCCGTTTTGTATCTCGGCGATGAAATCACCCTTAACGAAATTCAATGCGGTTAACGCGACAAGGTTCGCGCGCGACTGCCCGGCGCTGGAGAAAGAAATATTCCGGCTCGTCGTCGCCTGGGTGAAATAAGCCAGGATGACGATGCTGACGAGAGCCACCGCAAAGAGCACCACAATCAGGGCCACCCCCTGGGAACTTTTACCGCGATTCAGGCTGAATACGGAAGTGGACATCTCGGGACGAAAGTCATTCATGCGGCGTAATTGGTACTTTTTCAACTTGGGGCCATTAAAACAATTGCATTCTTCGATACAGTCGAAGCTAGTTACGGAGGAAGAAGTCACAGCCGGGGAGGAAAAGTGAGGAGCGTCATTGCTTCGTAGCATAAATAAGTTTATTTTGTAAAGCCATAATTCAAAACATTTCTATCCTCCCCTGTACGACAAAATAATTTTGGAGCGTGACAAGCCGTTGAAAAGACGTTTAAATCTGCTTCGAATCAGATGAATCCAATCCCGCCTCAAAATCCGCTGTCCTTGGCCATCGTGGGATTATCTTTTGGAAGATATATTCTCACCACGCTCCAAAACCCGCAGGAAAAGCGGCTCTTCAAGCTGGTGGCGGTCAGCGATCTGCGCCAGAAACTGGCCGAGGAAACCGCAGCGGAATTCGGGGTCAAGGCCTATGCCTCTCTGGAGGAAGTCCTTCAGGATGATTCGATTGCGGTCGTCGGGCTCTACACCCAGCCGTATGGAAGAGCCAAGCTCATCCGCGAGATTCTCCGCGCCGGGAAGGACGTGATGACCACGAAACCTTTCGAGCTGGATGTGGAAGAGGCCGAAACTATTTTGCGCGAGGCCCAGGAAATGGGCCGCGTGGTGCACCTGAACTCCCCAAGTCCTGAGCCGACGCAGGATCTTTCCCAAATACGGGCCTGGGCGGAAAAGTTCAAGCTGGGCCGTCTCGTTTCCGCTCGCGGCGAAGTCTGGGCCTCCTATCTCGAAAATGCGGACGGCAGTTGGATGGACGATCCGCTGCTCTGCCCGGGCGGAGCCATGATGCGGCTGGGCATTTATCTGGTGAACGACATCATTCACCTGGCGGGGCCGGCCGATCAGGTCAACCTGATCGGCACGCGCGTCCGCACGGGCCGACCGACGCCGGACAACGCCTTGCTCACGATGTCCTGCGCTTCCGGCTGCCTCGGCTCAGTCTATGCCTCCCTCTGTGTGGATGATGGGGACCGTTATTCCAATGGCCTTACCCTTAACTACGAGCATGGGACCATTTACCGAAATGTAGGGACCGCCTGCACGCCGCCGAAGGCGGAAAAATCGAGTCTTTCGCTCATCATGGGAAACGGCGATCCTCGTCATGTGGCTGCGGAAAAAGTCTTCGATGAAGTTTCCGGCATTTATCAGTGGGAAAGCTTTTATCGCGCCGTGACCAAGCGCAAGTCGATCAGTGACGACTATGTCCAAAAAATTGTCGAAGGCGTCAAGGTGCTCGATGCGATGCGCGGAATGACCGCAGTGGCGTAGCGAGAGACGGACGGCGAATCGATCCTCATGCATATTATCGATTGGATTCTTTTCGTCGTTCCCCTGCTCACCGTGCTGGGGCTCGGCATTTATACCAATCGCTATGTCAAGAGCGTGGCGGACTTCCTGTCGGGGGGACGCGTGGCCGGACGCTATCTATTGGCGGTCGCCCGGGGTGAAATGCAGGCGGGGGCCGTCACTTTTATCGCGGCCTTCGAAATCATCTCGCATTCCGGCGTCACGCTGACCTGGTGGAGCTGGATCAATAATCCCTTCTGGGTGATCGTGGGGATTTCGGGCTTTGTCATTTATCGTTACCGCGAGACGCGGGCCATGACCCTGGCCCAGTTTTTCGAGTTGCGTTACAGCAAATCGTTCCGGCTCTTTACCGGCGTCCTGGGATTTCTCGCGGGCATCGCGAATTTCGGAATCATTCCCGCGATCGGGGCCCAGTTCTTCGTTTATTTCCTCGGGTTGCCCCCCGAAATCACACTGCTCTCGCACACGTTCCCTACTTACATCCTGCTCATGGGCCTGTTTCTCTCGGTAACGCTGACCATGACCCTCACGGGTGGCCTCATTACCCTCATGATCACGAACTGCCTTGAGGGCATTATTTCGCAGATCTTCTACCTGGTCATCATCGTCGCCCTGCTCTCGATGTTCAGCTGGTCGCAGATCAATCACGTGCTGGTGAATCGTCCGCCGGATCTCTCGCTCATCAATCCCTTCCACTCCACCGGCTTGAAGGATTTCAATATCGGCTACGTCCTGATGGGCATGTTTCTCAGCCTCTATGGAACCATGGCATGGCAATTCCAAAGCGCCTATAATTCCGCCTCGCTGACCGCGCACGAATCGCGCATGGGTGGAATTCTTGCCAGCTGGCGCGGGACGGGCAAGGCGGCGGTGGTCGTCCTGCTCGGCCTTTGCGGCATGACCTATTTGCAGAGTCCCGATTTTGCGGCCCAGGCGGTTTCGTCCCATGCCGCCATCGCGCAAATCCAGGATCCGCAAACCCGCGAGCAGATGGAAATTCCCATCGCGCTTTCCCATCTTCTTCCCACCGGCGTGAAGGGCGCGCTTTGCGCCATTTTATTAATGGGACTTTTCAGCGGAGATTCCACCCACCTCCATTCATGGGGCAGCATATTCGTCCAGGACATCCTGGTCCCCTTGCGCAAGAAGCCGTTTGGGCCCCGGCTCCACATTTTCATCCTGCGGCTTTCGATCATTGGCGTGGCTCTCTTCGCCTTTCTCTTCGGCAGCCTTTTCCGGCAGACCGAATACATCGTGATGTGGTGGAGCGCCACAACCGCTCTCTTTGTGGCAGGCGCCGGGGTGGCCATCATTGGCGGGCTTTATTGGAAGAAAGGGACGACTGCCGCAGCCTGGGTGGGGACGATCACGGGCTTCGGTTTGGCGGCAGCCGGGATTCTCGCGCGCCAGGTCTACGGCGATCGCTTTCCGCTCAATGGCATGGAGATTTCCTTCTATGCCAGCCTCGTCGCGTCCGCTTTCTACATCGTGACTTCCCTTTTTACCAACCGGGAGGATTTCAACATGGAGCGCCTGTTGCACCGGGGAATCTATGCGGATCCCATCCTTTCGACCGATGATCCTGCCGATCTTCCCGCGAAGAGAAAAGTGACTTGGGGGAAATTGATCGGGCTCGATCAGAATTTTACGCGCGGAGATACCTGGATCGCCGGCGGCCTCTTCGCCTGGAACATGCTTTGGTTCGGAATCTTCGTCGTCGGCTGCGCGTGGAACCTTCGCGCGCCCTGGACCGATTCCACGTGGTCCCTTTTCTGGCATATCGCCGCAGTCGGGTTGCCCGTTTTCATCTCGCTCGTCACGGCAGTCTGGTTCACCTGGGGCGGCGTGCGCGATATGCGGGCCCTCTTCCGTCATTTGCGCGTGCAGAAAGTTGATCACCTCGACGACGGCACGGTCGTGGGCCATCGCAACCTGGATGAAAGTGATTCCCTGCCCTCGTCGGAAACCCCACGGAAAGATGCGTCGAAACACCCCTTATTGAGCAAGGCCGGACGTTGATGTGCTTTCCCCTGATTCCCAATTCACCTTGGAGCGCGAAATATTGCGTGCCGTAGCGTCTCCCTATCTATTCATTTCCCGTATGTCCCAAGAACTCCTCACCTTCGTTGGTCCGCTCAAGACTTTTGTCGCCCCGGAATGTCTCTCGATCAATCGCCTGCCGATGCGGTCGACGCTTTACCCCTATCCCGATGCCGCCTCAGCGCGGAAGAACGACCGCGATAAGTCGCCCTGGTTCAAGCTCCTCAACGGCTCGTGGCACTTTCGGATGGCGGCCACGCCGGAGGAAGTAACGCCGGCGGATATCGCGGCAGAGACAGACCGCTCCGCCTGGGCCCGGGTCGCGGTGCCCGGAAACTGGACGCTGCAGGGCTACGGCTCCCCGCACTACACCAACGTGCAAATGCCTTTCCCGGATGAACCGCCCCATATCCCCGCCGCGAATCCGACCGGAATTTACGCGACCTCCTTCGAGGTCCCGACCGACTGGCAGGGCCGTCGTGTGGTGATTCATTTCGGCGGAGCGGAAAGCGTGCTCTACGTCTACGTCAACGGGCGCGCCGTCGGCATGGGGAAAGATTCCCGTCTGCCCTCGGAATTCGATCTCACGCCTTTCGTCCATTTTGGACAGAGCAATGAGCTGGTCGCCGTCGTCGTGAAATGGTCGGACGCGACCTTCATCGAGGACCAGGACCAATGGTGGATGGGCGGCCTGCATCGCGAGGTCTACCTCTACTCGACCGCGCCGATTCATCTCGCCGATGTCTTCGCCACAGCCGGTTTGGAAAACGATTATCGCGACGGAAAATTGAACGCGAAGGTCAGTGTCGGCTTTCCTGGTCAGCCCGAGGAAGGCTGGAAAGTGGAAGCGGCCCTGTTTGATCCAAACGGCAAAGCAGTTTTCAAAAAGCCGCTTTCCGCACCGGTCCCCGTCGGCCCGCACGGAGCGTGGCCGCGGCTCGAGGCGCATTTCGAGACGGTTCTGAAAAATGTCCAGGTCTGGTCGGCGGAATTGCCTCACCTCTATCGACTCGTTCTCACCTTGAAAGATACCGCCGGAAAGAACGTCGAATCGACTTCGACCCGCATCGGATTTCGCACGATGGAAGTCGGCAACCGCAATCTCCTCATCAACGGCCGCCGCGTTCTGATCAAGGGCGTGAACCGCCACGATCATCACGACACGAAGGGCAAGGCGCTCGACCGTGAAACGCTTCGGCTCGACGCCACGTTGATGAAGCAATTCAACTTCAACGCAGTCCGCACGTCGCATTATCCGAACGATCCCTACTGGCTCGATCTCTGCGATGAGCTCGGCCTCTATGTGATCTCCGAAACGAATCTCGAATCACACGACTACTACCACCAGATGAGCCGGGACCGGCGCTACGCCTCGGCCTTCCTCGATCGCGTCGTCCGCATGGTGGAGCGGGACAAGAATCATCCGGCGATCATTCTCTGGTCGCTGGGAAATGAAAGCGGCTATGGCTCGAACCACGATGCCATGGCGGGTTGGGTCCGGGGTTACGACCCGAGCCGTCCCCTCCATTACGAGCCGGGCGTCTGGCTGCAAAACGTGGACAAGCAACCTTCCTTCAAGGCCTTCGATTCCGGTTATCGCGTCACTGACATCGTCTGCCCGATGTACACTCCCATCGAGACGATCATCGCGTGGGCGAAAGACAAGTCTCATCCCGACCAGACACGGCCGCTGATCCTTTGCGAATACTCGCACGCGATGGGCAACAGCAACGGTTCGCTCGCGGACTACTGGGACGCTTTCGAAACCTATCCCGGCCTGCAGGGAGGTTTCATCTGGGAATGGATTGATCACGGCCTCAAGCGGAAAACCGAAGATGGCCAGGATTACTGGGCCTACGGTGGCGACTTCGGCGACGTGCCGAACGATTTCAATTTCGTCTGCGACGGCCTCGTCTGGCCCGACCGCAGGCCGCATCCCGCCGTGGCCGAATTCCGCTATCTCGCCCAACCGGCCAAGGCGACTGGCTTCGATCCGAAGCGCGGCCTGCTCACGATCAAGAACAAGCTGGATTTCACCACGCTTGCGTGGCTGCGCGGCACTTGGGCGGTGAAAGTCGATGGCATCGTGCGGGCGAAGGGTAAGCTCCCCGTGCTTCGCACCGCGCCGCAAAAATCCGAGACGATCAAGTTGAAGCTGCCCGCGTTGGTTTTGGAACCGGGCCAGGAAGCCTTTCTTTATCTCCAATTCGAAACTGCCGCCAAGACCTCTTGGGGCCCGGCGGGCCATGTTGTCGGCTGGGAACAGTTCGCGCTTCCGGCCAAGACGGCCAAGCCGATCTGCAAGTCTTCTGCCTCTTACGCGCCGCTACGGCTGGAAAAGAGGGACGGCAAAATCTTGATCGAAGGCGATCGACTCTCCGTATCGGCCTCCGAAACGGAAGGCCGCATCGAGAACCTCCGCCGAAACGGACGCGACCTGCTTCTCTCCGGGCCCGAACTGCAAATCTGGCGCGGCGCGACCGACAACGATGGCATCAAGGGATTCAAGGATGCCTGGCGCGCGCTTGGAAAGTGGCGCGTCATGGGACTTGACCAGGTGAAAACCCTCGCGAACCCGGCCAAAGTCCGGACCAATCGGGATGGGACCATCACGCTCACGCTCGAACATGTGGCCAGTTGCACCGCCTCGGCCAAAGCCGTCGTCCTGCATCATGCCTACACCTTCTCGCCGGACGGCACAGTTACGGTCGAGAACATCTTCACCGTCGATAAAGCGGTGCCCGATCTTCCCCGTCTCGGTGTGACCATGCGACTTCCGGCTGGATTCGAAAAGCTCCGCTGGTTTGGTCGCGGACCGTTCGAGAATTATTCGGATCGCAAGCGCGCCGCGCTGGTCGATCTCTACGCCAGCACGGTCACGGATCAATACGTTCCCTACGTCATGCCGCAGGAACATGGCAACCACATCGACGTCCGGTGGGTTTCCGTGGCGAACAAGAATGGCGCCATGCTGAAGGTCAAGGCGCAGGGCCCGCTTGAGTTCTCCGCCAGTCACTTCACGGCGAACGATCTCTACGCGGCCTACCATACTTACGATCTGAAGCCGCGCCCCGAGACGATCCTGAATCTCGACTTCAAGCAGCGCGGTCTCGGGACTCAATCGTGTGGTCCCGATACCCTACCGGCCTATCAAATCCAGCCGGGGAAATATAGATGGAATTATGTCCTACAAATCGAATGACAGCTTAAAGCAGAGGTTCTTTCTCCCTCCATCCTGGGCCGTGTTGGCCGGCATCCTTTCGCTCAGTTTACTGGGCGGAGGATCGCCCGCCGAGGGAGACGACAGTACGGCGACACCCCCGGGAATACCGATCCATTACAAAGCCGATAAACCCGGATTCGTCACGCTGGTGATGGAAGACAAGGACGGCAATCGTCTCAAAAATCTCGCCTTCGATCATCCGGTCCAGGCGGGCGACAATATCATTTACTGGGATGGTTCCGCGATGACCGATGTCGCCGCGCCAGGCACCTACGAAGTCCGGGGCATTTTCCACGAGGGCATCACGCCTCGCCTCGAATACTCGATCTACTCGCCCGGCACGCCTCCCTGGGCCACGGCGGACGGAACCGGCGCGTGGCTGGCCGATCACACCGCTCCTGCTTCCGCACTCTTCCTGCCCGAAGGCAGTCCGTGGCCGGCAGGCGATACCAAGCCTGTCGTCCTGCTCGGTGCCGAGGCGGCGGAAGCCGGTAACGCCCTGATGTGGGTCAATCTGGATGGTCGCAAACTCGGTGGAACCAAGATCCGCAACTGGAATGGCGGCATCGCCCTGGCCCGCGACCTCGGCACACAGGGAAATCCCGATCATGTGGCCTATACCGTTTACGTGGACAATCCGAGCCGCGATTTCGGCCGGGGAAATCCCGGCGGCCTGGATCTTTACACCATTACCAAAACCGGCGTGGAACCGATCGCCAAGGTCAGGGGCGGTCTGCACATCCACGATGCGTATCGTGAGTTGGTCGGACTGGCGGCTTACAATGGCCTGCTCGTCCTGGCCAACGCGCCGGGCAATGAGCTGGACGCCTTCGATGTGCGCGGCACCGGCAAAGCGCCTTTCGCCACGGTGAAGGTGGATAACCTGGGCGGCATCGCCTTCGAACCCGATGGCAAACTGCTTGTCACCACGGGCGGCGCGATCAAGCGCTTCACGGTGGAAAACGACTGGAAGACGTTCAAGATTTCCGATGGGCAGGAAGTGGTTCCCGCCTCGGCTTTGCAGGTTCCCAAGCAGATCATCGAAGACGACAAGGAAATCTATGTGAGCGACTGGGGCACCAGCCACCAAGTGAAGGTTTTCGATGCGGCGACGGGCAGTCTCGTCCGCACCATCGGCAAGCCAGGCGGTCCGCAGGTGGGTGATTACGATGAGCAACGCATGGCGCACCCGATGGGAATGTGCGTCGATTCCAAAGGCCTGCTCTGGGTCGCGGAGGAGGACTATCTCCCCAAGCGGATCAGCCGTTGGAACGCCAAGACGGGAGAGTTCGTCAATGCGTGGTACGGGCCCACGCAATATGGCGGCGGCGGATTTGTTGACCCGAAGGACAAGAGCCGCGCCTACTACCCCTCCATCGCCAATCCCGGCAGCATGGGCCTGCTCGAATTCAAGGTCGATCTCCAGACGGGGACCTCGAAACTTACGGCGGTTCGCTATCGTTATCCCGATCCGCTCAACGATATGATCAGCTACGGGGGCTATCAGAAAAAGCCGATCTTTTTTCCCACCGACATGATTCCGATGGGGTCCCATGGCGGCACCGCGCCGGCACAGACCTTCTACTACAAAGGTCATCAATACTTCACCGATTCCTACAACACCTATTGGTACGGTCAGGCCAATTTCACGACTCTGTGGATTTTGGAAAATGGCGTTTGTCGTCCGATTGCCTCCAGCGGTTGGGTTGGCGGCGGCGTTCACCGCTGGCCCACCTTCGAGGAACCGGACATCAAGAAGTTGATCCCGCCCGGCCGACCGGATGGCATCTTCTATGTGTGGACGGATCGCAATCACGATCACGCCGTCCAACCGGAGGAGATTCAATTCTTCCGGCCCGCTGCGGGCGGCGGCGGCGTGGCCTTTCAGCCGGACCTTTCCATCATCGCTGGCGGACCGGTGCATCAACCGCTGGCCGATGTGGATGAAAATGGCGTGCCTAGTTACGACCTGAGCCAGCTTCAATCCGTTTCCGCAACCGTGGCCAAGGGTGATGTGGCGATGAGCCCCGACGGTTGGTTCGTTGTGGATTGCACCGGCTTCAAGGACGGCCAGCAGCGCTGGACGTTCAATACGCGTGACACCAAAGTCACGCCGACCGGCCCCGGTGATCTCGAAGGGCCCGAACGCATGCTCGGATACCCAGTCAAGAGCGCCCAGGGTGACGCCGGCTATATGGTCGCCCGTTATTCCTACATGGGCGAAATCTATATCTATTCCATGGACGGTCTGTTGGTCACCACGCTCGGCTCCGATATTCGGCTGGCACCGCTCTGGCCATACCCGGCGGAAAAGCCGGGCATGGATATCACGGGACTGAGCTTTGAAGCGGAACAATTCTGGCCCTTCATGTTCGGACTCGATGACGGCAACGTGTATCTCTCGGTCGGGAAGTGGCACACCTCCATCGTTCGGCTTGACGGCCTGGACAAGGTGCGGCGGATCGATCTCGGCAAGGTGAGTGTTACGGCGGACATGCTGGCCGCCGCCGCGCCCGCCCGCGATCAAAAGGCCACGGAGGATGCCTTGCGCGCCGAAGTGCCGGTCTCGCCCATCCAAGCGAAGATCGATGGAAAGTTTGATGAGTGGCCGGCGAAGAACTGGGCGGCGATCAACCCGAAGTCCTCTTTTCAAGTGGGCGTCTCGGGCGATAAACTCGTCGTCGCCTATCGGACGGATCAGCCTCAATTGCTGCTCGATTCGGCGACGGAGTTTCCCTTTGCCTTCACCCAGGGCGGAGGCCTCGACCTGATGCTGCGCACGAGTGGGGACAATCCCACGAAGGAAGTCCTGCCGGGAGACATCCGTCTTTTCGTCACGAAAAAGAACGGCCAAACCCTGGCGGTTCTTTACCGCCCGAAAGCTCCCGGTGGCGGGAACCGGCAGTCCTTCGCCTCGCCCGTGCGGGAGATCACTTTCGATGACGTGCAGGACGTGAGCAAGGACGTGGAAGTCGCGGCGGACGGCTCGAATTATGAATTCTCCGTCCCGCTCTCCGTTCTCGGGCTGAAGGATTTCACCGGCAAGACCTTCCTCGGCGACGTGGGCGTGGTCTTGAGCGATGGAGTTCGCGCCCGGGCGCGCATCTATTGGCATGACAAATGGGATTCCATGGCCGCGGACGTTCCTTCCGAAGCCCAACTCAATCCCGGCCAATGGGGCCTCTTCAAATTCTAACCAAGAAAACTACTATCCATGAAAAAACCTACTCAAAACCTGGGACTTGCACGGTCCCTTTCACCCAAAAATCTCGCCGCCTGTCTCCTTCTCGCTTTGCTGGGAAGTCTCGGTGGCTCCGCCCATGCGGGCATCCTGACCAAGGGCGTGCCGGTCAAGATCATGCCCGTCGGGGATTCGATCACGGAGGGAAAATATACCCAGGGCGGCTATCGCAAGCCACTTTTCGACTTGCTCAAGGCCAATGGTTACTCGGTGACCTTCGTCGGCAAGGAAGACAATGGAGACCCGGCCAATGACACTGGCTTTTCCAAGGGCATGGAAAATCCCAATCATGAGGGCTATGGCAGCGCCCGCATCGGGATGCTCCTGGCCGGAGGCACCACGGAAAAGCATACCGCGTTGCCGATCAAGACCTCCCTAGCCAATAACAATCCCGATGTCGTGCTGATCATGCTGGGGACGAATGATATCTTCGGTATCACGGCCACGGACAAGATGCAGGCGACCTTGACGAAGCTTGTCGATTCCATCTTCGAACAAAATCCGAACATCGCCGTCGTGCTGGCCAGCGTTCCTCCCATCCTCAAGGTTCCCGCGCGGAACGCGGATGTGGATGCCTATAACGCTGTGATTCCGGGAATCGTCGAGAAGGAGAAGGCGCTCAATCACAAGATCGAGTTCGCCGATATTCATTCTGTCTTCGGTCCGACCGATCTTTCCGGCGACAAGGTTCACCCGAGCGCTTCGGGCTATACCAAGATGGCCGCGCTGTGGTACTCGGTCTTGACCGGCGAACCGGCGCCCTGATTTTCTGGAGGGCTTCCTCGTTCCATTTTCTTCGGGAACGAGGAGCTGCCTTAAGCGCGGTGGATTTTCAATCCGCCCGCCCGTAATGATTTGATTTCCAATGCCGCAGGAATCTGATCAGTAACCCAGTCGCTGAAGTCCTTCCATTCGGCGAACCGGATGGTGCTCGGATTTCGCCATTTGCTGTGATCGGTCAAAAGGACTTTTCGTGAAGCCTTCGTCAGAACGCTTTTCTTGATTTCAGCTTCCGATAGTTCCGTCGTGCTGCAGCCCAACAAAGGATCGAGGCCGGACGCTCCCAGGAAGGCGATGTCCACGTGAAGCGATTCCAACGCGCCCAAGGCCGCGCCGCCAGTCAACGCGCCGCTGACTTTGCGCAGTTCGCCGCCCAGGCAAAGAACGGAAGCCTCACCATGAAACGCCGCCTCCAAAAGCGCCACCGAATGGGTAATGATTCGCACGTCCTTTCTCCGAAGCAGAATCTTGCCCGCCTCGAGACAGGTGGATCCTGCATCGATCAGGACCGAGGCGCCCGGAGGCACCAGCAGCGAGGCCGCGACCGCGATGGCCTTTTTCGCCTCGCTATTACGCACCAGCCGTTCATCGAAGGATATCTCCGCGCGAAAATAAGTGGAATCAAGCACGCCGCCATGAACGCGGATGATGTCGCCCGCCTTTTCCAGCTCAGTCAGATCACGCCGCAAGGTGGCGGGGGAAACTTTAACCAGCTTTTGCAATCCCGCGAACTCGAGCCGCCGGTGTTGGCGGACGATTTTCTTGATCAGATTAAGCCGTTCGTGGGCGAACATAAGCGGATCGTACCAGACGCGGCTTCCGTGGCTAGACGCCGATGGAACGAACGCCGCACTCCTCCGATAAAAGCAGGCATTCCTTGAGCGGCCGCACTCCATCCGAAGTTCCCTCGCCGCGCAAACACGACGCCGCCGCGCAAACGCCATAATGCAGCGCCGCCTCGATGGCGATGCCTTCATGCAAACCGTAAAGGACTCCCGCCGCAAAGGCGTCACCCGCGCCGACCGTGCTGACAATCTGACTTTGGGCCACGCAGAGACTTCCCTGTCTTCGCAAATGGCCGTCGCGCCCGAGGGCGCAAGCGCCTTCGGGAAAATGGACGATGACCCATTCCTGGACACCTGCCTCAAAGAGGCGCTGGGTCGCGACTTGAAGCGCCGCGAAATCGATGCCGTCCTTGACCCGTATGGGAATGCCAGTCGTGCGGCCCAACTCGAATTCATTGAGAATGCAGTAATCAACGTGGCGCAGAGCAGGCAGCACGATCTGCGCGAAGCGGTTGCTGTCCTCGCTCACCACATCGATGCTGGTCTTATATCCGGCCGCCTTGGCGCGGGCGAGAATCCTTGCGGCAACTGTGCCGAATTCGGCATCGGGTCCATCGATCCGATCGAGCAGCAGGAGATAACCGAGGTGAAAAATCTTCGCGGTGCTCGACTCGAAATCGAAATGTTCGTCGCCGAGAAAGGCATTCGCTCCGCGTTGATGAAAGAAGGTACGCCGCCCCGTTGCCTGCACCGTCATCACGTCGGTATAGGACGTCGGCGCGGTGTCGTGGGCCCGAAGTTGAGTTGCATCGACTCCATGCAGCCGACATTGCTCCGCGATCCACGTCCCATCGGCGTCACTCCCGATCAGACCGATGCCGGCCAGGGGAAAGGAAACGCCGAGCCGAGCGAGATCGACGAGGATATTGAAGGGACTGCCGCCGTTCCCGGTCGCTTGCCGCGCGATGTTGGCCAGCGCGTCCTGTTCCGGATAGACATCGACGAACTTCAGCTTGTCGACGATCCAGTTACCGCCCGCGAGAATGCCGGAACGTGCGCTCATTTTTTGTCGCTCACGAGGGGAAGAAAAGCGGGCTCGTCTTCCTCGATTCCTGGATAACGTCCGATGTCGGGATTGACGAAAAAGTTATCGTTCAAATCGTCGTTCGCGGTCGAGACCTCACCGATGATGCACTCCGCCGAGAGCGGATAGAACTCATGGTAAACATTCGGAACCAGAGTCACGCGAGAACCCGCGGAGAGCTCGATCACCGTGCCGGATTTCAGCGCGACCGGCTCGTGATTGACGGGAATGACGAGATCTTCCTTTGCGCCCGATTCGGGATGGCCCGACCAGACGCGCACCGCGAGTTGTCCCCACCGACAGATAATATCTTCCTTTTTTTTCCGATGGGTATGCGCGGGCGTCGTCATGCCTTTCCGCGCGTACATCAGCTTCTCGCAATACTCCGGTTCTTCCGCGAGATTGACCAGGATGAGCCCAAAGCGGCGCCAGTCGCCCAGTCCAAAATCGGTGACATCCCAGCGCGGCTTGGGTGGAAGTGCCCATTCATGGGCACGATAGCAGGCGGCGGCGGAATGAATGAGGGCGTTGATCTCGCTTCGTTTCATGGAGAATTTTCGTAGAGGAAACCCGTGTCGAGCGGCACGGTCACCCGCTTTTTGGAGTGGGAGATGAGCGCGACCTCGCCCACTCCTGGCGTCACGGTTTTCACGCGATCGAAACCGCGCGGAATCGCCGCGACGGCCATGAGGTAATTGACCACCAGCGGCTTCTTCGGCTGAAGCACGAGGGCCGTCGGAAAACCGCGTCGATTGATGGAATTGGGCCGCGCCGATTCGGCCAGGCCGGTATGGAAATAGGAGGTTACCTCTTCCAGGCCCATGACGTTCGCGTGGCGACCGTTCCAAGGCGCGTAATGACGACCGCGATTCGAAATCCAAAGCACGGTGCTGCGCAGAACGCGCGGATCCTTGAGTGCAAACCAGACGTAGCGTTCCTCCGGAAAGGTGACCGCCGTCCAGGCGAAATCAGGCCGTGCTTCGTGGATGACCATCACCAGATCCTCAAAACCTTCGCGCGCCGGATAGCGGCTCAGGTCGGCGGTGCCACCATCGGCCGCTGGGACCTGGTCGAGACGGGAAAATACCGCACCCGCTTTCAGGCTGCTATAACCACCCTTTGCCGGCTCTTCGAAGACACCGGGAAATACCTGGCCAAACTGAATTGAGCTGGTGCTGATCCGGCCCGAACCGGGATGCGCGGGAAACTTCAACATCGCGTGATGCCCGAGGTTCATCCGGCCCGACATGCCGGAGATTTGGTGTCGGCAGTAGATGACCGTCTCGCCCTGGCGCAGGCGAATCCGCTTATCGATTTGCCCCGCCCGTTTTTTGGTTTGGAGGGAGAGATGCAGTTCCGTGACTTCCTTGTTTTCCTGGAGGGATTCAAATTTCCAAGGGAGGTTGGCCGACTCTCCATGCGGCGGATGATTCTCGCCCTGGTAGGGAGTCTCGTTCCCTCCAAACGGCGCGCAAAAGAAATCGCCGCGGACGGCTTTCAACAAGGCGGGAAGTTTGGCATCCACCTTTTCCTCCGCCCATGGCGCAATCGAAAAGGGTTCGACCATGCCGTGCGGAAGATGAAATCGAATCGGGGCCAGGTGGCCTCCCAGGCAGGTGATCGCGGCTTCAACCTGGTTGGAGGCAAAGGACCAGGAACGCTGGCCCTGGCGAATGGTGGTCTTCATGGAAGCGCAGCCTACCTCGATGATTCAATCCAGGCCAATCGCTCGTTTTTCCCGGTGGGACTGAAGCGCGGCGGCAAATAATTCATGGCTTCGCACCGCTTCTTCCGGCGTGACGCAACCGAAGCGGCTCTCGAGCTTTCCGGCGCGCTCCGCGAGGAACGCCGCCCACATCTGGAGAAAGCAGTCGGGGAAACCGGGCTCAAAAATCCCGCCGGTGATGGTCGGGAAAGGACCGTGAAAGCCAAGATCCGTGCGCGACCAGTTCTGTTTCTTGCCGCGCTGAAAAGTCCAGAGTGTCTTCGGCTCCTTGGTGCTGTAACGGACGCCGCCGTCCGTGCCGAGGATTTCGATGAACCAGGTATTCGTCTCGCCCGGGGCGAGCCGCTTCATCTCGAAGCGCACCGGAACTTCCGCACCATCGAGATCAATCTCGGTGTGCAGCGTCGCGTTGTCCCAAGTGTCGCAGGCCGCCATGCCGCCTTTGCCGTCGGGCCGCTCGTGATAGATCTTCTGCAATTGCGCGTAGACGCGCTTGGGATTCCAACCGAGGCGAAAGGGAACGTGGACCGCATGCATGCCGAGGTCGCCCATCACGCCAATCTCGCCGCAGGTCTTCACCTGCCGCTTCCAATTCGCGGGCTTGGTCGGATCGAGGTCGCTGCTGTGATGGAAACCGGAGTGAATTTCCAAGACCTTGCCCAACTTGCCTTCGCGCGCAATCCGGTAGGCCTGCTGGGGACCGGGAAGAAAGGGAAACTCGGAACTGCATCGGACAAAGCGGCCCGAAGTTTTGGCGGCGGCGGCGATGGAACGCGCGGCCGACAGATCGATTCCAAAAGGTTTTTCCGCCAGGAGATCCTTGCCCGCCTTAAGCACGTCGAGATAGAGCGCCTCATGGAGGTGGTGAGGCACGGCCACGTAAACCACATCCACTTCGGGCGAAGCGAGCAGTTCCCGATGATCCGCGGTGAGGAGCTTGACCGTGGGAATGGCGCGAAACCATTCACGCTGTTTTTCGGCCAGATCGCAAACGGCGAAAAGCTCCGCCTGGACGGGAAAGTTATCGAGCACGAACCAGCGGCTTAAAGCGCTGGCCACTTCGCGGCCCATCAACCCTCCCCCGATGATCCCGATTCTTACTTTGTTGCTCATAAAATTATTTGAGGAAGGACGCGGCGGCGGCGGCCGTGGTTCCGTCATGGACGATGGCCATCAGCGCCTTGGTCATTCCGGCCGGATTCGGATGCTGAATGACATTGCGGCCATACACGATGCCGGCGACGCCCTGGCCAATCAGCGCTTCGGTCCGTTCCAGGATCTCCCGATCGGGAGCCTTTCCGCCACCCCGGACCAGCACGGGAATGCGCCCCGAAATTTCGACCACCTGCCGGTACTTGTTCACGTCGTCGGTCGGATCGGCCTTGATGATATCGGCCCCCAGTTCCACCGCTTGACGGACGAGCGGAAGAATTTTTTCCAGATCGCCATCGACCATGTAACCGCCGGCCTTTTCGTTTGATTGGAAGACGAGCGGCTCAATCATCAACGGCATGCCGAAGCGGTCGCACTCCGGCTTGATCTTCAGGATATTCTGGATGCATTGATCGGCGACCTCGGGCTGACCGGGAATACGAAAGAGATTCACCACCACGCAAGTCGCATCGAGCCGCAGCGCCTGTTCGACGGGTCGTTCGATCATCCGGCTGAAGAGCGCGCGGGGCAACTCCTTGCCGTAGACATTGGCCACATCGGTGCGAAGAACCAGCGAAGGCTTGTGCCGTCCGGGCAGCGCCTGAAGGATCGGCGCCTGGCCGACGGTCAACTGAATCGCATCCGGCGCGGCGGCGACCAGGGTGGAAATGGCCTTTTCAATGTTCTCGATGCCGGAGAGAAAGCCGTACTCGTTGAAAAAGCCGTGATCGATGGCGACATCGAAACATCGATTCGATTTGGGATTGAAGAGACGATTGAGACGGGCGTTTTTCATGAGCGGAATTCGAGGAAGGTGGGATGAGACGTATGATTGATTATGATTTTTTATAATCGATATGATCATCCCTGTCAATTCCCGCGCGAATCGCGGCGATGCGTCCGCTATTCCTGAAGGTAGAGAATGCGCTGAAATACCCGCACCGAACTGGCGACCGGTTTCGGCACGCCTGCCGCGGCGGCGAGGGCCGCGCTGTTATTGACGATCGGCAGCCAGAGCGACTGCGGGTTCTGCCCGTCGGACATGACGCGAGGAAGCGCGTTCGCCAGGGCGAGCAACTGCTGCTGGGTGATCATTTGGCGGCTGGGCTGGTCCAGCGAGGCCACCGCGACCACGATGCCCACGAGGTTGGTCGAGTTCAGATTGAGTGAGGAATTGACCGTATAGGCCGGAGTCGAGGGCAGGCTCGCCGGCACTTTTTGCAGAAAACAAAACTCCAAGCGAAACACGGTATTCGCAAGCGGCTCCAGGGTGGTCACAGTCGGCGGGGTAAAGGGAAAGGTCAGGAGCGGATTACCGCTTGGGGCCGGATCCGAGACCGTCCAGTTATAGCCCAGCATGCCTCGCTGCAACGCGGAGGTCTGGACGACCTGGCTGCCCTTGATGGTCTGATCGATGGCACCAACCTGGTAGGAGACCCAGGCCAGTTGCCTTTTGCCGTCGTAGGATGGAAATTGAGTCAGAAAGCCGATCTGGTCATTGCCCGCCTGCTTGGTGAATTGCGCCGGGATATCGCTGCGCCGGACGCGGGCGGTCCAGTCGAGGTTCAGACGATCCAGGGACTGCCTCTCTTCCCCCAGGGATTCCATGCGTTTTTTTTCGCCCTGCGCGGTTTGCGTGATGCCGAAGACCAGTTCCAATGTGACGGCCAGCAGGATCAGGAAAACAGCCTCCGCCACCAAAACTTCCACCAGGGTAAATGCGCGGCGATCTTTCCTTCGTTGTGGCGGGAATTCTCTCATTGCTGCATGAAGGTAGTGAGCATTTCCACGGAGGCGGATGCGTTTGCCTGGGCGGCGGGCCAACTGACCTTGAGGTTCATCAGGACAGGCTGCGGTGGCCCGGAGACCGGATAATTCGTGGCGGCGGAATAGACGGACTTCGAGGGATAAATGGAATAGGTGACTCGATAACTTGCCGTCGCCGGTTGCACATTGGTGGTGGCAATATCGTTCATCACGTACATGGTGCCATTGAGCTGGCTGGTCACGTTGTTCAGGGCGGGCAAATTGTAGACGCTCGAATTCAGCGAATAGTCGGAGGCCTGCCGATCCGCGATTATGGCCTGTATTAAATTGATCGCCTGGCTTTCCTCGACCGAGTCGCGGTTCGACTTAAGTCCAATGGGCAACAGTCCGACCACCACGATGAGCGCGAAGGAAATGATGGCCATGGCGATGACAACCTCGACCAGCGAGAAGGCCCGGAAGACTGGCTTCCGGAATCCAAAACCGTTATCCGGTTTGCTGGCCATAAAAGATCAGGGACCGTCCGCGCAAAGCCCTTATTGTTGGAAGACCGAAACTTGACCGCTCAATCCGTGAATTTGAATCGCCGCGGAATGCAGGCTGCTGGCCGATCCCGGCACGGCGGTCAGGCCGATGCCCACGCATTGCGCAACCTGGAGAGTGCCATCCGATTGGGGGAGATTGACCTCGCCGTTGGGACCGAAGACGATCACTTCGCTGAAGGTTGCGTTGGAGGTTCCAGGAATATTCAATTGGAAGGTATAGGATTGCGAGGCCGCATCCGTGTTGTGGGTGTCGAGACCGGGAAGATTCTTGTAATTTCCCGTCGTTGCCAATTCCGCGTTCCGGATGACGAAACGGCTGGTGGAAATTTGATATTGGTTATTGGCAATATCGGTTTGAATGCCATTCGCCGCAAGGAGCCCGCTGCTGGGCAGGACGCTGGCGACCATCAAGGAGGGATTTCCATTCTGGGTGTAGGCGTGAAAACCGACCCACACGTAAGTATGCTGGGCCACGGCCGTCATCCGGGATTGCTGGATCAATCCACTGAGCTCATAAATGTTATTGGTCAATCGATCCCCGGTCGCAACTCCCGCAATCGAGGGCCCGCAGGCTGCAGCGAGGATGCTTATGATCGCGATGACACACAGAAGCTCGACCAGCGTGAATCCCTTTTTGAACCGGGGAAACTTTCCAGGATTAAGACGGTGCGAGGTGGCGGCTAAAGTAGGCATCTCCATTAACAATACACAAGCCGATCTTGCTTCCAAGCACTATTTTTAAATTTTTGAAACCCTCTAGCCTCGGGTTCACAGCCTTGGGTGGGGAATCCAACTTCTTAATTCTAGTTGCTTCGAAGCAAATACGCGACTTAGCATCTCCCTTCGGCGTTACCTTGAGAGCAGCATATCCCTTCCGCAGCTTCAAGAGAGCCTTACTGCTCTCTGGCTAATGATTTTACAGAATATCGGTACACGAGGGTGCGCTCATTAGGCACGAAACCATGGCACTCCCGGCGGCTTTTATTCAAATGGGGCCAAACGCCTAGGCAGAAACCAGCCGGGTCTTGAGGTGGTCGAGGCTCGCCTGCACGGCTTCAAAAGGGTCGCCGGGAGTCGTGTCCTGCTCGACGATGAACCATTGGCAACCCGCCTCGTCAGCCGCTTGGATAATGGCCCGCCAATCAAGATTTCCCGCGCCGATAGAGGCAAAAGTGGGCTGGCCATCCGTTTGGACCGTGTAGTCCTTGAGATGCAGAAGAGGCAGCCGCCCCTTCAACTTGCGACACCAGGCGACCGGATCGGCCCCGCCATGCTGAATCCAATAGGTATCGATCTCGCCTTGGAGATTTTGCGGGTCACTCTGCCCATAAATGTAATCAAGCGCGGTGGCGCCCTGGAACGGGGTAAGCTCGACCGCGTGGTTGTGATAAGTGAGGACCTGGCCCGCCTCCCGCAAAAGCCTCCCCGCCCGATCGAGGTCGGCCACGAGGCTCTCCACGTCTTCCGGCTTGGACCAATCGACACCGGCGGGATAAGGGTATGCCGTGTAACGGCAGCCAAGTTTCCGCAATCGCTCGATGACAGCTTCCGGCTTTTTCCGAATCTCATCGCCGGGTTCATGCGTGGCGCAAAGAACGAGGCCTTCGCCCTGGAGAATTTCCAGCAGCTCGGCTTCGGGAATCGGCCCCAGTCCGCTGACCTGCACGGCGGGATAACCGATGGCCTTCACCTTTTTCAGGGTCGCGCGAATGTCGGTGGGGGTCTTGAGGTAATCCCGCAGGGTATAAAGTTGAAGGGCGATCTGGGAAAATTTCATGATGATCCCAAAGTAACACGCCTCGCTTGTTGCTGGGCCTGAAGACAAAGTTCCGCAGCCTTGAAGGCATGCCGCTGGGACATGGCTTTCTCGGTACGATTCAGGCAATCGAGAATCAACTGGCCGAAAAAGGGAAATCCCACTTGGCCGGCCAGTGAGAGATTCTTCTCCCCTTCGCCATTGACCAGGAAAAGCTGATCGCCGCCGGATTCGCGGGCGACGTCGATATTTTTGCGCAGCTCGATATAGCCCTTGGTCCCCAGGATTATCGTGCGGCCATCGCCCCAGGCGCGTAGTCCCTCCGGCGTGAACCAATCGACGCGGAAATGATTACTCGCGCCATTGTCCGCCACCAGATTCGCGTGTCCGTAATCCTCCAGCTCGGGATAGTCGGGATGTGCATAATTGCCGATCACCGCCTCCGTCACCGTGGCATCCTGTGCACCGGAATAAAAAAGGAACTGCTCGATCTGGTGGCTGCCGATATCGCAAAGGATGCCGCCATACTTCGCCTTCTCGAAAAACCAGGCCGGGCGGGACGGAGCATTGAGCCGATGCGGACCGAGGCCGATCACCTGTATTACCCGCCCAATCGCGCCATCGGCGATCAGGTCCCCGGCGAAAACGGCGCATTCGACGTGCAGCCGCTCGCTGTAATAGACCATGTATTTGCGTCCGGTTCGCGCAGCGGTCTCCCGCGCCTCATCCAGTTGTTCCAGCGTGGTGAAAGGCGTTTTATCGGTGAAATAATCCTTCCCCGCCTCCATGATGCGAACGCCCAGCGGCCCGCGGTCGCAGGGAATCGCCGCCGCTGCCACGAGCCGTATTTCCGGATCGTCGAGGACGTCCTCCAGCCGCGCGACCGACTTGGCTTGCGGATATTTTTGGACGAACGCGGCGACCTTCGCGGGATCGGGATCGTAGACGTAACGCAAAGTTCCGCCCGCCTCAATCAGGCCGTTGCATTGCCCGTAGATATGACCGTGGTCCAAGGCGGCCGCGGCAAAACAAAATTCTCCCGTTTGCACCACGGGCGCGGGTTTGCCCTGCGGCGCGTAATTCATTCCGTCGGATGAGGAGGTCATGGTAAAATTTGCTCTGGTTATCAAACTAAGTCCCGAACGAACGGTTGAAATCGTCGGCGACCTTCACGACCTTTTTCTCTTTGGAATGGGATTCCTTTATCTTCTGGCTTAGGAAGGATTCATAGGCCGCGGCATCGAGCGGCAACTCGAGCGTCCGCCCTTCGAAGCTGGAGAGCAGCATCGCGTTGGCAAGTTCGACCGAATAAAGGCCTTCGCTCGCGGGCGCGATGAGCGGAACGCCCTTCAGGATCGCCGCGGTGAAATTCTCAAGGATTTCCCGGTGCTGTCCACCATTGCCCGAGACTCGTATCTGAACATCCCATGTCTCAGGGGCTGCGAAGCCACCCTTCGTGGTCCGGGTGTGTTCGTCAGTCGAAATCTCATTGCGAATAAACCGAATCCCGCCGTCCTCGAGCACGACCTTGCCGCGATCGGCCGTGATTTCGAGGCGGTTGGTGCCGGGCGCCTCGCCGGTCGAGGTAATGAAGACGCCGGTCGCGCCGTTTTCATATTCCATGTAAGCCGTCACGTCGTCCTCAACCTCGATCGGATGATATTTCCCCAGCGCACAGAACGCGCGAAGCCGCTTCGGCATGCCGAAGATCCATTGCCATAAATCGAGATTATGCGGGCACTGGTTGAGCAGGACGCCGCCACCTTCACCCGCCCAGGTCGCCCGCCAGCCCCCGGACGCGTAGTAGGCGTTGCTCCGAAACCAGTTCGTGACGATCCAGTTGATCCGCCGGAGCTCGCCGAGTTCCCCCCGTTGCACCAACTCGCGCAGCTTCAGATAGTGAGGGTCGGTCCTTTGATTGAACATCGCCGCAAAGATCTGCTTGGGATCGCGATGCGCCGCAATCAGCTTTTCGCAATCGGCCTTTTGCGCCGAAATGGGCTTTTCCACCAGAACGTGCAGACCGGCCTCCAAGGCCTCAATCCCGATCGAGGTATGGGAAAAATGAGGCGTCGCGATCACCACGGCATCGATCTTGCCGGAGTGGATCAGCTCGCTGCTTCGGGCAAATCCGGGCACGGAAAATTCCTTCAGCCTTTGCGCGTCCTCATCGCAAACTCCACCGAGGACGGCCCCGGGGATCTTGCCCTCGGCGATGCCCCGGGCATGGACCACGCCCATATTGCCCAAACCGATGATGCCCAGACGAACTTCTTTCATTCTTTTGGATTAGCATTTTTCACGAGGAATTTCCACCGACTGTTCAAGCATTTTATAGTACTTTTCACGCATGTGGAACGGCGAAAGAAATCGCCTCGCGGCTTAAAATCGGGCACGGTCGGTTCCATGCCCTCCGCGGTGCCTCCCTTTCCCTTTGGCAAAATCGAGATTGTCGGGCTCGGCGGACGGCTCCACGGACCTAGCCTTCATTCGTGGAGCTGGGTGGCGACCATGCCTCATTTCAACTTTTGGTTTTTGATTCGCGGACTGGGCCGCCTAAGGTTCGGCCAGCGGGAATACCGGGTGGAACCGGGCATTTGTTTTCTTTTCCCACCCGGCGCCCAGGTTCGGGGCGAGAGCCTATCCGACGAGCCGTTCGTTAATTTCTCCGTCCATTTCTTTCCCGTGCCGCGGCGGGCACGGTCGGCGGAGTTGATCCGGCGCCTCTCGGCACGCAAAGTCCATCGCATGGGCCTCTTTCTCGAGCTCGCCCACCATTGCTCCACCGTCTACAAATGGGGCGATGCTCTCAGCCTCCGGCAGGTGGAGCTGACCGCCCTTCAGATGATGCTTCAGCTCTGGCGGGAATCCCATGCGCCCTCGATCCACGAGGGCGATGATCGGATCCTGCGCCTGCTGGGCGAGGGCGGTGCAGGCGCGCTTTCCATTCCCGGACTCGCGCGCCAAGCCGGGCTGTCGTCTTCCCAATTCACCCGCCGCGCGCGGGCCCTCACGGGCCTCGCTCCCCGCGAATACCTGATTCGGGAGCGGATCAGCCATGCCTGCGCACTCCTGGCCGAGACATCGAGGCCCGTCGGCGAAGTGGCCGAACTGCTGGGCTACGCCGATCCTTCCTATTTCGTGCGGCAATTTCAAAAAACCATGAAACTGACCCCCGCCCGCTTTCGGCGTAGCGCGGCGGCCTGACCGTCTGGGCCGTCTAGGTCAATCCTTCGGTCGGGAAAACGTTCCCGGCTCTCAGGCCCATCCCGGCTTGCTGAAGACGGTAATTTTTCGGCGTGGTTTGCAGATCGGCGCGAAAGGCGTGAATCAGCGCGGAGGAGTCGGCAAAACCACACTCCACCGCAATCCGCTTCACCGAATGGGAGGTAGAAACCAATTGCTCCCGCGCGGCCCGCAAGCGGCGCTGCCTCAGGGCCTGGTGCGGCGTGATGCCCAGAAAATGCCGGAACATATGGTGCAGATAAGCGGAGGACCAGCCGGCCTGTCGCGCGATCTGTTCCACGGGGCAGGCGTCGGCATAGTGGAGCTCAATCCATTCCAAGGCCCGTTGCACGCCGGGTGGCAGTCCCATCCTCCCCTTGTCCAGCGAATGCCGGTGGACCCATAACATCAACCGGCCCGCCAGGTAGTTGCCCAGGACCGAGCGGCTCACTCCTTCATCGACGAAGAGCTTGATTGCTTCATCGGCAAAGGCGGCAACCGCCTCTGGATCAGGACAAATCGAGATCCGTTTGATCCCCAGCCCTTTCCTCTTCGTGGTCCGAAACTGAATGGCCAGGCAGCGGTAGGGATTCACAAAATCACTGCGCCCAATGGTAAAATCCCCCGGCTTGTTCCAAACAATGTGTCCCGGGATGACTTCCCGCCAAATCCCCTTCTCCTCGACCCATCCGCGCCCGCCTGTGACCAGTTCCGCGCATTCATGATAGGGCTGAATCTGGAAGGGATTGGGATGACTTCCCGTCTTTTGATGGTAGTGGAAAACACGGTCCAGCTTCAGGTCGTCGGGCGCAATTTTCCTGAGGGAAGCCATGCCGAGTTTTTTACAACAAATACTAGTTTTTGACAACTTTGCGGCATTGTTAAACGATCCATCGCTGGACACAGTTTACAAAAACCCAGTCAGGAACAATTTCCTGTCGCAGCTTCTTCTTTCTCCTCTTCCCATGAAACAAGCCCTTAACTTCGGAGTGCAGAGCTACTGCTTCCGCGAATTCAAAGACAACGCCGTGGTCGCCCGCAAGGTACGCGACCTGGATCTCAACAGCATCGAGGTCTGCGGCGTTCACGCCGACTTCAACGATCCCGCCGCTTTCAAAAAAGTGATCCAGACCTATAAGGACGCGGGCGTCGACATCATTTCGATCGGGGTGCAGACCTTCGACGGCAACGAGAGCGAGAGGCTATGGTTCGAATGCGCCGCCGCCGCCGGGGCGAAGCATATTTCCTGTCACTTCCGGGTAAATAGCTTCATGCGAGCCCTTCCGCTCGTCCGCCGCTGGTCGAAGGAATTCGGCATCCGCGTCGGCATCCATTGTCATGGCGGTTACCAGTTCGGTGGCAGCCCGGATGTCCTGGATTATCTCCTCGAATTGGGCGGGCCGGAAATCGGTCTTTGCATCGATACCGCCTGGGCAATGCAGATCGGGCCGTATCACGGCAAGCCGGTGGAGTGGGCGAAGAAGTATGCCGGTCGCATTTACGGCGTGCACTTCAAGGATTTCCTTTTCGAACCAAACGGCCAGTGGAAGGATGTCGTCGTCGGCCAGGGTACACTCGATCTGCCTGCCTTCACCCGCGCGCTCCAGGAGGGTGGCTTTGATGGCATGTCGGTGATCGAGTACGAGGCCGACGCGCAAAATCCCGATCCCGCCTTGAAAAACTGCATTCAATCGATGCGCGCCAGTCTCAGCTAAATCCTTTCACCCATGAATCCATCCCCTCTTAAAGTCGGCATCATCGGATGCGGCAACATCAGCAACGCCTACTTCACCGGCCTGCGCATATTCGACGTGGTCGAAGTGGTCGCCGCCGCCGATCTCGTCTTCGAACGCGCGGAGGCCAAGGCAAAGGAACACGGCGTTCGCCCGAGCTCGATCGAGGATCTGCTCGCGGACAAGAGCGTCGATATCGTGATCAACCTGACGGTCCCCAAGGTCCACGCCACGGTGAACCTTGCGATTTTGGCGGCGAAGAAGCATGCCTACGTCGAGAAGCCCTTCGCGCTCGATCTGGCCGAGGGCAGGAAGGTCATCGAGCTCGCGCATTCCTCCGGGTTGCGGGTGGGCTGCGCGCCGGATACTTTCCTCGGCGGCGGCATCCAGACGGCGCGCAAGTTGATCGACGAAGGCGCGATCGGCGAGCCCATCGGCGCCGTGGCGAACATGGCCGGTCATGGACCGGAAGGGTGGCATCCCGATCCCGAATTTTTCTACCAGATCGGCGGCGGGCCCATGCTCGATATGGGGCCCTATTACCTCACCGCGCTGGTGAATCTGCTCGGTCCCATCCGGCGGGCGACCGGTTCGGCGCGCGCCTCGTTCGCGGAACGCGTGGTCGGCAGCGGGGCGAAACAGGGCACACGGATCAAGGTCGAAATCCCGACGCATTATGCCGGCGTTTTCGACTTCGCCTCCGGTCCGGTCGCGGCGTTGAATATGTCCTTCGATGTCTGGAGCCATAACCTGCCCATCATCGAAATCTATGGCACGGAAGGCACTCTGCGCGTGCCCGATCCCAATAACTTCGGCGGCATCGTGGAAGTGCGGGGTGCCCAGGAAAAGGAATGGCGTGTCATTCCGCTGACCCATAGCGACCAGGTCAGCCGCGGCATCGGCGCCGCCGACATGGCGACGGCCATTCACAACAACCGCCCCCATCGCGCCAGCGGCGAATTGGCCTATCACGTCCTGGAAGCCATGCTCGCGGTCGAGCTCGCCTCCCAACGCGGCGCCCACGTCATTCTGGAAAGCACCGTCGCCAAGCCGAAGGCGCTTCCGATCGGTTTGCCCCTGGGAAAACTCGACGCCTAAACGGCCCTTCACTTATGTCCCGACCTGTTACTCTTTTCACCGGCCAGTGGGCCGATTTGCCTTTGACCGAACTGGCGCCGCTCGCCAAAAAAATGGGCTACGATGGCCTCGAGCTCGCCTGCTGGGGTGATCACTTCGAAGTCGATCGCGCCCTCGCGGAGCCGGATTACATTGCAAAAAAATGGCAGCTCCTCCAACAGCACGGTTTGAGTTGCCACGCCATCTCCACGCATTTGGTCGGCCAGGCGGTGTGTGATCGCATCGACGAGCGGCATCAAGCCATCCTGCCCGCCGATGTCTGGGGCGACGGCGAACCGGAAGGCGTACGCCAGCGAGCGGCGGAAAAGGTGAAGGCGGCGGCCCGCAGCGCCCGTCGTTTTTTCGACGCCCGGCCCGGCAAGACGAAGGACGATTTTCCGGCGGTGGTGAACGGCTTTACCGGTTCCTCCATCTGGCATGCGCTTTACGCATTTCCACCGACGAGCCAGGACTTCCTGCAAAAGGGCTTCGACGATTTTGCTCATCGCTGGACGCCCATCCTCGACGTTTTCGAGGCCGAGAACGTCAATTTCGCCCTGGAAGTTCACCCCACTGAAATCGCCTTCGACATCGCCTCGGCCCGCCGCGCGATCAAGGCCGTGAACGGCCATAAGCGTTTTGGCTTCAATTACGATCCCTCCCACCTCGGTTATCAGGGCGTCGATTATGTGCGCTTTATCCGCGAGTTCGCGGACCGCATTTATCACGCGCACATGAAGGACGTCTGGTGGGGCCACGGCGACGGCACGGTGGGCGTGTTCGGCGGCCATACCGATTTCACCCAGGCCTCGCGCTATTGGGATTTCCGCTCGCTCGGCCATGGCGACATCAAGTTCGAGGACATCATCGTCGCCTTGAACGACGTCGGTTATCGCGGCCCGCTTTCCGTCGAATGGGAAGATGGCCGGATGGACCGCGTCCACGGCGCGACGGAGGCCAGCGCGTTTGTACGCAAGCTGGATTTCTCGCCTAATCAGGCCGCTTTCGATGCCGCCTTTGCGCGGAAAAAATCCTAGCTACTCTTTGCATTCATGAGTACCAAACGCAAACTTCGCTTCGGCATGGTCGGCGGTGGCCGCGACGCCTTCATCGGCGCGGTGCATCGCATGGCGGCGAATCTCGACGGCCAGATTGAACTCGTCGCGGGCTGCTTTTCCTCCGATGCAGCCAAGGCCCGTCAAAGTGGCGAGGACCTCTTTCTGGCGCCCGAACGACTCTACTCGAGCTACGCCGAAATGGCGGAACGCGAAGCGGCCTTGCCCGAGGACCTGCGGATCGATTTTGTTTCCATCGTCACGCCCAACCATCTCCACGCCAAAGTCGCGACCGTCTTTCTCGAGCACGGTTTCCACGTCGTGTGCGACAAGCCGATGACGCAAACGCTGGAGGAAGCGCTTGCCTTGCGCGAAGTGGTGAAACGTTCCGGCCGGATTTTTGCCCTCACGCATAATTACACCGGCTACCCGATGGTGAAGGAAGCGCGCGACCTCGTGCGCCGGGGCGAGCTGGGACAGATTCTCAAGATCGTGGCCGAGTATCCACAGGCCTGGCTGCTCGATCAGATCGAAACCTCCGGCCAAAAGCAGGCCGCCTGGCGCACCGATCCCGCCCGCGCGGGCATCTCCTGCTGCATCGGCGATATCGGGACGCACGCGGAAAATCTGGGCCGCTACATCACGGGCCTGAAAATCGAATCGATCTGCGCCGACTTCACGAGCTTCATTCCGGGGCGCACGTTGGAAGACGACGGCAACCTGCTCGTCCGCTATGAAGGCGGAGCCAAAGGCGTGCTGTATGCCTCGCAGATTTCCTGCGGCGAGGAAAATAATCTTTCGATCCGCATTTACGGCACGGAGGCCGCGCTCGAGTGGAAACAGGAGCATCCGAATGAACTCCACTTCCACCCGAAGAATCAACCCGCCCGCGTCCTTCGCCGTGGCAACGGCTACCTCAGCGACGCGGCCAAGAAGGCCACGCGCCTTCCCCCAGGCCACCCGGAGGCGTTCATTGAGGCCTTCGCCAATATCTACCTTGCCGTCGTCGAAGCCATTCGGGAGCGGCTCGACGGCAAAAGCGAGGGCATCCATGATTTCCCCACGGTGGAGGACGGCGTGGAAGGCATGGCCTTCATCACGACAGCGGTGCGCTCGGCGGAATCCGCCGAAAAGTGGACGCCTTTTATTGCGACGTAAACCGTTTTTTAATTAGATCGTCGCTCTTTTCTCCCTGTCATCCTGAGCTTGTCGAAGGATCAGTTCAGTTGTTTTTACCGAGGCAGAACTGATCCTTCGACAAGCTCAGGATGACCCATTTAGGGATTACCCTAAAAGCCAAACTCACTGCCGACTTAACTCCTCGCCCGTCACCGGTGCGATAAGATTCACGTCCGTCTCCACCGAAATACCGGGGACGAGCCGTTCCTCATATCCGCGAATGCTCGTCGGATCAAAAAGAATCTTCACCGGGATCCGCTGCACGATCTTGGTAAAATTACCGGTCGCGTTTTCTGGTGGCAACAGGGCGAAGACCGAACCCGAGCCCGGGGAAAAACTATCGATGCGACCCTCGAAAGTATGTCCCGGGATTTCATCGACCTCGATTTTTACCTTCTGGCCTTTGACCATCCGGCCCACCTGCGTCTCCTTGTAATTCGCCACGATCCACAAGTCCTGCACCACCGACATCAGCACGGTCCCAACCGCCAGGCGATTGCCCGTCTGCACGGTCTTGTCGCCGACAAAGCCGTCTTCCGGCGCCGTGATCGTGCAGTAGCCGAGCTGGTTGTTGGCGTCGTCCAACGCCGCCTTCGCGGTGCCGAGATTCGCTCGCATTTGGTCGAACTCCTGTTTCGAAATCGCGCCGTCACCGCCCAGCGATGCCCGCAGATTGCTCACCCGCTCAAAATCGGCCCGGGCGCGCTCATAATCAGCCTGGGCCTTGTCCACCTGCACCTGAAAATCACGCGGATCAAGCCGGACGAGAACCTGCCCCTTCTTGACGAACTGATTATCAATTACGGCCACCTCGATGACCGTCCCCGCCACGCGCGAACTGATGTCGTGCACGTTTCCCGTCGTGTAAGCGTCGTCAGTCGTCTCATGGTGCGAGGCGTAAATGAGATAGGCGGTTGCCCCACCGGCCAGGACAAGCGCGATCAGAATTCCCAGGGCAATTTTATACCGCTTGTCGAGACGAGGCCGCGCCGGGACCGGCTTGGTCTCTGAGGTATTCGCCACGATTTCCTGCAGGGCGGAGGGTGGGGGTAATGCAGACATTTTCGTTCTCCGTTTATTTGATTCCGGCCAAAGCCAGGCCCGAAACGAGGCCCGCTTCCAGGATTTCCTCGGACAACGCGGGATCGCTCGCCGCGCGAGCGAGCTGAAGCGCGCCCATCACCGTGGAAAAGATGGCGATGGCCGTTTTCCGACGCGTCCCTGCCGGTTCGCTGGCAGGCAGCAGCTCTTCGATCCGGTCCAACACCTGGACGAAGTTTTTCGTGAACTCCCTTCGCGTCGCGATTGGATGGCGGGCAATTTCCGAGACGAGCGGCGCTACCGCGCAACCGAGCTCGGGATGATCGCGATGCCCGGCCCGCATGTAATTGCGAATCCAGCACTCCAGTCCGCCTTCCTTAATCCGGCGCTCGAACCTTTCCTGCGATTCCTCCGAGGCATCTTTCACCGCCTGTTGGACCAAATCCTCCTTGGAGGAAAAGTGGCTGTAGAATCCGCCGTGGGTCAAGCCGGCTTCCGCCATGAGATCGGCCACCCCGACGCCGTCGATTCCATTTTGGCGAAAGCGGGCCGAGGCCGTCTCGACAATACGTCGACGGGTAGCTTCCTTATGTCCTTTTTCGTAGCGCATGATCAGTCCTCCGGAAAATTAAATCCAAATTTCATTTGCATGACGACCATCATATTATATTATGATCATAATTCAATAAGAATTTTCGTTCCTTCGAAAAAAGCTTTCTCCAGTCGCGAAAGTCATCATCCCAACTAAAATTAGCTATGAGCAAAATCAACCAAATCGCATTCATCACCGGAGCCAATCGCGGCCTCGGCTTCGAAACCGCCCGGGAACTGGGCGAACTCGGCATCACCGTCGTTCTCGGTTCGCGTGATCCTAAAAAGGGGGAGCAGGCCGCCGAGACCTTGCGCCAGCGCGGCATCGACGCGAAAGCGCTCCAGTTCGACGCCACGTCACCGGACAGCCGTCGCGCCGCTCGCGAGTATTTTGAAAAGAACGGTGGCAAGCTCGATATCCTGGTCAACAACGCCGGGGTCGCCCTGGAGCCACTGGGCGGCAATTCCGTCACCACTGTCTCCAGTGAGACCCTGCACGCGACCTTTGAGACGAACTTCTTCGCGGTCGTGGCGCTGACACAGGAACTGCTTCCGCTTATCGAGAAAGCGCCCGCGGGACGAATCGTGAATCTCTCGAGCATTCTCGGTTCCCTGACCCTGCACTCCACCCCCGGCTCACCGATTGAGGACGCGAAGCCGTTCGGCTACGACGCTTCCAAGGCGGCGCTCAACTCCTTCACCATTCATCTCGCCGCCGCGCTGAAGGGAACAA
Source organism: Methylacidiphilales bacterium (assembly GCA_026225555.1). Lineage (GTDB taxonomy): Bacteria > Verrucomicrobiota > Verrucomicrobiia > Methylacidiphilales > UBA1321 > JABDGH01. Next base: position 33,564 of record JAMFSY010000016.1, on the reverse strand, counting down.
AAATCAAGGTGAACTCGGCCCATCCCGGCTGGGTGAAGACAGACATGGGCGGCCCCGAGGCCACGCTCGAAGTCGCGGAGGGCGGAAAGACGAGCACGCAATTGGCGACGCTCGGAGAAGACGGCCCCACCGGCGGCTACTTCCATCTTGGCGAACCGCTTCCGTGGTAATCGTCCGCAATCTCGCCGTGGAACTGGGGCCGCATCAGGTCCGGATCAACGCGATCGCGCCAGGCCCGGTAAAGACCGAATTCTCCCGGGCGCTCTGGGAAAATCCCGACACGCTGGAACGAAATCTCGCGCGCATTCCCCATGGCCGCCTGGGTGAGGTGGAGGACGTGGCCGGGTTGGCGCTTCTTCTCGCCTCGCCCGCGGGCGTTTTCATCAACGGCCAAAGCATCGGCGTGGATGGCGGTGCCAGTGCGCTCTAAGCGGACACGAAAATGAGCAGCGGCGTCTCCCCCATCGCCAGCCTTTCCGAGGGCCGGAAGCTCACCATCTTCGCGCTGATGGCGCTAGGGCAATTCATGGCGCTGCTTGATACACAGATCGTCGCCAGCTCGATGAGCGACATCCAGGCCGGCCTCGCCGCCGCGCCCGATGAATCGTCCTGGATCCAGACCGCCTATCTCATGTCGGAAATCGTGATGATCCCGTTTGCGGGGTGGCTGTCGCGCGCATTCTCAACCCGCTGGCTCTTCATCGTGTCTGCGGCGGGCTTCACGTTGTCGAGTATCGCCTGCGGTTTTGCGGGCAATATCCAAACGATGATCGTGGCGCGCATCATCCAGGGTTTTCTCGGCGGCGCGATGATCCCGACCACCTTTGCCACCGGTTTCACCCTCTTCACCGGCAAGAAACGGGCGATCATTCCCGCGACGCTCGGCCTGCTGGGCAGCCTCGCTCCGACGATCGGCCCGACGTTGGGCGGACGGATCACCGACATGCTTTCCTGGCATTGGCTCTTCTTTCTCAACGTCATTCCCGGCCTCGTCATCACCATCGTCCTTGGCCTGATCGGTCGCGTCGATGATCCCGACCCCTCGCTCCTGCGCGGCTTCGATCTGATCGGCCTTGTCCTGCTCGCGGTCTTTCTCGGCAGCCTCGAATATGTGCTGGAGGAGGGCTACCGCTGGAACTGGCTCGACGATGAAACGATCCGAAATTTGACCTGGCTCGGCGCCATCACCGGCCTGCTTTTCGTCGTGCGCTCGCTGACGCATACCAACCCCATTGTCGATCTGCGCGTCCTGGGCAATCGCGCTTTCGCGGTGGCGTGCCTTTTTAACTTCATTGCCGGGTTCGGCATGTTCGCGTCCGTTTACATCCTGCCGCTTTTTCTCGCCCGCATTCGCGGCTTCGACGCCCAGCAGATCGGCGACGCGGTTTTTGTGGCCGGATTCTCCATGATTTTCGGCGCGCCCATCACGGCGAGCCTGCTCAATAAAATCGATCTGCGCCTGATGATTGTGTTCGGGCTCTGCACTTTCGCACTCGGGCTGTGGCTCACCGCCTCGATTACTTCCGACTGGACTGGCGATCAATTGTTCTGGCCGCAGGTTGTGCGCGGCTTTTCGATCATGTTCTGCGTGGTGCCCGCCACCAACATGGCGCTTGGTTCGGTCCTGCCGTCGCAGCTCAAGATGTCGAGCGCCGTCTTCAATACCATGCGCAATCTGGGAGGCGCGGTCGGCATCGCCGGGGTCAACACCTGGCTGAACGACCGCACCAACGTTCACTGGATGCGCCTCACCGAAGGGCTGACCACCGCCGATCCCCGCCTGCAAACCTGGATGCAAAACGTGAATCATCATATGAGCACCGCTGCGTCCGATCCCGGGCTTGCCAATCATCGCGCGCTGGCTCTGCTGGCTGGGACCGTCCGGCGCGAGGCGACCACCATGGCCTTCGCCGATTCGTTCCACATCATGGCCATGCTCTTCCTGGGCGCGCTGTTTTTTGTGCCGCTGCTTCACCGCCCCAAGATGATGAGCGCCATCGCCCGCGAGGCCGCGCATTGAGATGAGTTCGAGCCGCCGATCCTGATTCTCATTCCCGAAAACTTCCTTTAGAGTCGGGCTTCATGTCCCGACCCGACAAGATGTCCCCGCGCCAAACCCGGGACCTGACATCCTCCCTCCTGCACCTCGCGATTTATAGCGTTCTGCTGGCCACCTACTTCTTTCTCGTCCTGCGCTTTTTCTCGGGTTGGCTGCTCGGGCTGTTCCAGCAACACCGGCTCGAGTATGCCCTGGTGGCCATCGCCCTGATGATCGTGCAGGCCGTCGTTTTGGAGGGGATCAGCTACTCCATTCTCAGGTTTATCCGCCGCCAAAGAAACTGATGCATTTCCCCATTTCCGGCGCGACCATCGACCCCGCCCTGCTGGTCGCCCTGGGCTTTTTTGTCGGCGTTCTCGGCGGATTTTTCGGCGTGGGCGGAAGCTTCCTGGCCGGACCCGCGCTCTTCGCCTTGGGCGTGCCGATGAACTTTGTCGTCGGCACCGATCTCATTCACATCGTCGGGAAATCGATCGTCGCGGCCCGCAAACATTGGTCGTTGGACGGAATCGATCTCCGGCTCGCGGCCATCATGGTGCCCGGAACTCTCGTTGGCATCCAGGCCGGCGTCGAGGGCATTGAGGCCCTGAAAAAAGCCGGACACGTCGATCTGGTCGTCGGCCTGGTGGCGATTGTGGTTTATCTCGGGATATCCGTTTTCGTGGCGTTCGAAAGCTGGCTGAGCCTGAAAATTCCGCAGGCGAAAGGGAAGTCTTCTTCCGAAGGGTCGATCGCCGTGCAGAAGGACAAACTGTTCTTCAGCAATTTCGCGCGATGGGTGCAGCGTCTGCCGTTGGGACCGCAGATCGCCCTTCCCTTTTCCGGCATCAAATCCATCTCCATCGGGGCGATTCTTCTCGTCTCTTTTGTTGGAGGCGCGTTCAGCAGTTTCCTCGGCGGAGGCGCGGGCTACATCCGCATGCCCTCGATGGTTTATCTCCTCGGCATCCCGACCCACATCGCCGTCGGCACCGATCTTTTCGAGATCGTGGTCTCGGCCAGCGTGGGTTCCTTTGAGCACGCCGTGAAAGGCAACGTCGACATCCTCATCGCCCTGATCATGCAGACCGGCGCGGCGGTCGGCGCGCAGATCGGGGCGACGTTGACGCAGTACTTCAGCGGCCCGCGCATCCGGCTCGCGTTCGCGCCCCTTCCCTTGTTGGGCGCGGGGTTGATCGCGTATACGCTGATCACCGGTCACCACGCCAAATAATCGCCGGCAGGATCCCTTCGAGGTCGCATTACCCGAATCGGACAGCGCGTTTTGCACGCGTCTTCCGGATTTTCAAATTCCGTCGCCGCCCAGATGTCTCGTGCCATAAGGCGGTTGGAATGGCGCAAGGGGGAGTGGCACCGGGGCTGCTAAATCCTTCGATTATGAGCTCAACCGATACATTTAAATCAACTCCCCGGAAGACGCTGAAGAACCTTGTTCAAATCCTGCATGACGGTCAGGAAGGCTTTCGCAAAGTCTCGGAACATGTCAAAGACGCCTATCTAAAAGAGGTATTCAGCCGCCTTTCCCTGCAACGATCAAAGTTCGCCGGAGACCTTGAAAGCGAGTTGCTTTCCCTCGGCGAGGAGGATCCCCAAAAGGAAGGCACCACTCTGGCGGGAGCAGTCCATCGCGGCTGGATCGATCTCAAGGCAGCGGTGACCAGCGACGACAGTCACGCCATTTTATCCGAAGCGGAACGGGGCGAAGATGCCGCCGTTAAAGCGTACAAAGAGGCTCTCGAGGAACAGGAGTTGCCCGCGCCCCTTCGTTCGCTCGTGGCCAAGCAAGCGACGGAAATCAAGCTGGCGCACGACGAAGTCCGGTCGCTGCGTGATGCCAGCAAATCGAAATAGATTCCTCCTGGTGACGCTCAGGCTTGAGCGTGGAACTCCCTTGATTCACCTCGAATCAAGGGAGCCCTTTTTGTGGATGAGTCTGGGATTTCTCATTTCGTAAAAATTTTTCTCGAAGACTTGACGACCCTTTCTTTGTGTATTATATAACCATCTAGTTAGATAACCTATAGGTGAAATACGATGACCGCCGATTGTCTTAGCGCCACTTTTGCCGCCCTCGCCGACCCAACCCGTCGGGCCATTCTTGCGCGCCTTACCTTTGGCGAGCTCTCCGTCGGCGAACTCGCCCGGCCGTTTAAGATCAGTGGTCCTGCCATCACCAAACATCTCAAGGTACTCCAGCGAGTTGGCCTGATTACCCGCGGACGCCACGCCCAATGGCGGCCCTGCCGGCTGGAAACCAAACCCCTTAAGGAAGTCGCCGATTGGGTGGAGGAGTACCGGCGCTTTTGGGACCAAAGTTTTGATCGACTCGACGAATACCTGGCCGAGATACAAAAGAAGGGAAAGAAACATGACCCAAAAAAATGATGACCTGCTGGAAAAGGAGCTTGTCCTCGTTCGCATCTTCGATGCGCCGCGTGAACTTGTCTTCAAGATGTGGACGGAGCCTCGCCACTTTGCGCAATGGTGGGGTCCCAGCCAATTCACCAATCCCGTGTGTGATCTGGATGTCCGCCCCGGCGGTGTCATTCGCGTCGATATGCGCGCGCCTGACGGCACTGTCTATCCCATGGGCGGTTCCTTCCTGAAAATCACCCCGCCGGAGCGACTCGTCTTCACCACCACGGCGCTGATGAAGCGCGGTGATGAGCCGTTTCTCGAAAATCTTAATACCGTCACCTTCGCTGATCTGAACGGGAAGACGAAGCTGACCCTGCACGTCCGCGTTCTCATGGCCACGCCGGAGGCGACAGGCCCGCTGGAAGGCATGGAGCAGGGCTGGAGCGAAAGTCTCGAACGCCTGCAAGATCTCACCGGAGCGGAAACCGGTGCCGTCGATCGACAGATCGTGGGCACGCGCCTGCTCGATGCCCCGCGCGACTTGGTCTGGAAAGTATGGACCGAGCCGGAGCACCTGGCGCCCTGGTGGGGGCCAAACGGCTTCACCAGCACTATCCAGGAAATGGACGTGCGCCCCGGGGGCACCTGGCGGCTCATCATGCATGGTCCGGATGGCACCGATTACCCAAATAGCAGCGTCTACGTGGAAGTCGTGAAACCTCAGCTTCTGGTTTACGACCACGTTTCGGCCCCGCAATTCCACTCCATGGCCACTTTTTTCAGCGAGGGCAATAAAACGCGGGTAACGGTGCGGCTGTTTTTCGACACGGCGGCGCTTCGCGACAAAACCGCGAAGGAATTCGGCGCGGTGGAAGGACTTCAACAGATGCTCGAACGGCTCGCCGAAAGAACCACGCCCTCAGTTCGTTAGCCCATCATTTCCATCCCACAACCCAGATCAGAAAATCCAACCAACATGAAACTCAACCCTTATCTCCATCTCAATGGCCAATGCGAAGCCGCCTTCAAATTCTACGAGAAAACCCTCGGCGCGAAGATCCTCATGATGCTGCGTTACGATGACTCTCCCACGGCAGGCGAGTGTACTCCGGTTGAGAAGGATAAAATCATGCACGCCCGCCTATCCCTCGGTGACGACATCATCATGGCTTCCGATGCGCCCGAGGGGCGATCCCAAGACCAATCCGGTTTCTCCCTCAACATCAGCGTCGATACGCCGGAAGAGGCCGAACGTATTTACCAGGCCCTGTCCGAAAAAGGAAAGGTGTGCATGCCTCTCGCGGAAACCTTCTGGGCCCTGCGCTTTGCCATGTTCATCGACCAGTTCGGCGTGCCGTGGATGATCAACTGCGAGAAAAAGGCCTGAACCATGAGCGGCTCAAAAATCGAAACATCGGACAGTCCGGAACTTATCGTCACTCGCGTCCTTGACGCTCCCCGTGAGCTGGTTTGGGAGGCGTGGGCCGACGCGAAAAAGCGGGTCCAGTGGATGGGGCCAGCCAATCATCCCGCAGTACTCATCGAAGATGAATTCCGCGTCGGCACGCCATTTCGTTGCTGCATGCGCGCGGAGGATGGCGGCGAGGGCTTCTGGCACGGCGGCGTCTATCGCGAGATCGTCAAACCCGAGCGAATGGTCTTCACCTTTGCCTGGGAAGGCGACGACGGGAAGCCCGAGAATGAGATGCTCATCACCTTGACCCTTGCCGAAGAGGGCGGGAAAACAAAAATGACCTTTCATCAAACTCTCTTCCTGTCTGTCGAACAGCGCGACCGGCACAACGGAGGCTGGAATAGCACGTTCGATCGACTGGAGAATTTCCTGGCGAAATAGAGCCGTTGCCGCAGGTGATAGCCGCGTTCGTAAGGGCGCGGCTACTCCATCGCCGCGCGGTTGCCGTATTCAGAGATCACTTCCAGGAACGTCTCCCCATAGCGCTCCATCTTGCTCTGGCCTACGCCACTGATGCCGGACATCGCGGCAAGGGACGTCGGTCGATGGATCGCCAGCTCGCGCAAGGTCTTGTCGTGAAAAATAACGTAGGGCGGGACATTCTGCTCCCTCGCCAGTTCCAACCGCGTGGCCTTCAGCGCGGTAAACAGCCTTTGATCCGCGATGTCATCCAGAACCACCAGGGGTCGCGCCGCCTGCGACACGGCCGCCTTGCCCTTGGATTTCGCCGTGAACTTGCGCAATTGCAGCTCTTCCTTTTGCTTCAAGAAAACCTGCCCTCGCGGGGTAATTTTGAGCCCTCCGAATTCGCTGCCGTCGGCAGTCAGGAGATGCAACGCGACCAATTGGCGGAAGATGCCTTGCCACTCGCCCTTCGAATATTCGGTGCCAATGCCGAAGGTGCTGATTTGGTTGTGGCCGAAGCGCAACATCCGCTCGTCGCTTTTTCCCAGCAGCACATCGGTCAGATACCCGACGCCGAAGCGTTGCCCCGTGCGATAGGCGCAGGAGAGCGCCTTCTGCGCGGCCACGGTTCCGTCGAAGGTCACCGGTGGCGCGTGGCAGGTGTCGCAATTTCCGCACGGTTCGGAACTGTCGCCGAAATATTCCAAGAGGACCTTTCGTCGGCAGGTCGCCGCTTCGCATAGGCCGAGCAGGGCGTTCAGCTTTTGATGCTCAATCCGTTTCTGGCTCTCCGGCGCGCCGGATTCCTCAATAAAATTGCGCTGCATCGCGGCATCCTGCATGCCGTAGAGCATCAACGCATTCGCGGGTAATCCATCGCGGCCCGCGCGGCCCGTCTCCTGATAATAGGCCTCGATATTTTTCGGAATATTCATGTGCGCCACGAACCTCACGTCGGGCTTGTCGATGCCCATGCCAAAGGCAATCGTGGCCACCATGATCAGGCTGTCCTCGCGCAGAAACCGCTCCTGGTTGCGCGAGCGATCCTCGGCCGTCATCCCCCCGCGTGGTAAGGCAGCGCCTTGAATCCCTGCGTGCCCAGCCAGGCGGCGGTTTCATCCACCATCTTGCGCGAGAGGCAGTAGACAATCCCGCTGTCGCGCGGATGCGTCTCCTTGATGAATTGCAAAATCTGTTTCTGCGGATTTTCCTTCAGCACGATGCTGTAATGGATATTGGGGCGATCGAAGCCGGCGACGAAGGTTCGCCCCTGGCTGAGATGCAATCGCTCGATGATATCCTTCCGCGTGGGTCCGTCGGCCGTCGCGGTCAGCGCGATGCGTGGCACGTTGGGGAACTGTTCCGCCAGCACGGCCAACTGCGTGTAATGGGGCCGAAAATCATGTCCCCATTGCGAGACGCAATGCGCCTCATCGATGGCGAAGAGCGCGACCGTCGACTCATGCAGCAGCGCCAGAAAATCGTCCATCAACAGGCGCTCCGGCGCGACATAAACGAGGTCCAGTTCCCCCGCGCGGATCCGGCTTTTCGTGCGACTGATGCTTTCGCCCGTCATGCTCGAATTGATCGCCGCCGCCTTCACGCCGAGTTGCGTCAGGGCATCGACCTGGTCCTGCATCAAGGCGATGAGTGGGGAGATGATGACCCCCACGCCGGGACGGCACAGCGCGGGAATTTGGTAGCAAAGCGATTTCCCGCCACCGGTGGGCATCAGGACAAAGGCGTTGCGGCCCGAGATCACATGCTCGACGATCTCCGCCTGCTCACCGCGAAAGCTGTGATAACCGTAGGTTTTCTGAAGCAGGCTTAGGGCCGCCTCGCGGGTCTGACTCATGCGCAATCCTAGGCCAGATCGCGAAGGATCACGAACGCTAATCTCCGGCCAAGGCCCTTTAAACTCCGCCAATTACTGCGCGGCGCCCTGCTCGGCAGGAGTGACCGGCAACGCCCGCTTGGCGCGCTGGGAATCGGAGAGCTTTTCCCGCGGCACGTCCGGATCTTCCGCCAGGCCGCCCACGACGATGACGTTCCCGTCTTCCACTTTGCTCAGTCGAGGAGGAACTTCGTGGTAAGTCTTGAAAATGTTCTGGTCGAGGATCTTTCCATCCGGATTCGCGCGGGTGTAGAGATAGGTGCCCAGCGCGATGGGTTGGAGCACGTGCAGATTGCCCTTGGGATCGAAATTCACGTCGGGATCGACATACGAAGCCATGTTACCGAGCGCCAGGTTGGCGTAGACGATATTTTCCGCCGGATCTTCCACCCGCAGATAAAGCCGCGTGGTGTCCGCATCAGGAGAGAAACGCACCAGCGAGTAGGTGCGCTGGGAACTATCGACCGGGCGCACTTGGGTCCAGACCTCTCGGCCCTTCATCACGGAGAAGGGCACGGGCAGGGAAAGAATTTGCCCCGCACCGGGAAGATCCACCACGGCTTCGGCCTGGTACTGGCCCTCATCGCGGAAGGCAAACAGCGGCGTGAGATTGATCCGAAGCGTCTTGGTATCGCCCGCCTTCAAAGTCAACGCGGCAAATTTGCTGTCCCGCTCCGGCCGGACAGGGAGATGGTTGTGCTTCAGCACAAGAAAAGAGAGCCAGGGATGCCCCTCATTGTTGTCGAGCACGATATCGCTGCCGCTGACATTCTGAATCGAGACCAAAAGATCCACGCGCTCGTAGAGAAGAAAGTTACTGCGCTCCGTTTGGGCGGAGATCTGAATCTGGGCGTTCGCGAGGGAAGGAACGGCAAAAAACCCAAGCAGGCCGAGCAGGGCAAGGCATCTCATTCTACTTTTGATGCTAAAGTAGCTACGCGCGAAAACAAGACGAATTCACGTTTTTGACGTGAAATCCCCCTGTCATTCGTCAAGCTGCATGAATGTCTCTGGAGCCGCACCAACCGAAACTGATTGTCACTATACTCGGTTCGGGCACGTCGCAGGGGGTGCCGATGATCGGCTGCCACTGTCCCGTCTGCCAATCGCGCGATCCCCGGGACAAGCGCACCCGTTCTTCCATTTATCTCGAAACGCCGCACGCCAAGCTGCTGGTCGATACCACACCCGATCTTCGCCAACAGTCGTTGCGGGAAGGCCTGGATCACCTCGACGCCGTGCTCTTCACCCATCCGCATGCGGACCACATCATGGGCTTTGACGATCTCCGGCGGTTCTGCGAAATGCAGGGTGGGCCGCTGCCGATCTACGGCTCGGAAGAAACGCTCGGTCAGATTCAGCGCATCTTTTTTTACGCCTTCAATCCCAAGAAAACGGTGCCGGGCTATGTGCATGCGGTGCCTCACGTCATCTCCGATACGTTCGAACTCGGCGGTCTCGAGATCACGCCGCTGCCGGTGCCGCACGGCTCGCTTTCCACCAACGGCTACCTCTTCTCGCATCGGGGACGCAAGCTACTCGCCTACCTGAGCGATTGCGCCGCGGTGCCTGAGCCGATCCGCGAACGCGTGGCCGGCGTGGAGGTTTTGATCATCGACGGTCTTCGCGAAAAGTTCCATCCGACTCATCTCAACGTGGCGGGTGCGGTCGCGGCGGCGCAGGCCATCGGCGCGGCCCGCTCCTTCCTCACCCATCAGACTCACGAGAAAACTCATGTCGATCGCGTTCAAGGTCTACCCCCCGGCGTCGATGTAGCTTATGATGGGATGAACCTGGAGTTCATTCTAGACTAAGCCCGCGCGAAAATAATGAGCACGCCTTTTTGTTCCGGCGGTGGAAATCGGATCTTCGCCAGAAGGTTCCGCCGGCCGGACATCTGCCTCGGCGTTCTTCTCCTGGGAATCGCGGCGATGGGCTCCCTCAGGGCGGCTGATCCCATTCCAACGGAGAGCGCCCCTCCCTCTCCCGCGAGCGATGCGACACCCGGGGATTCCGTTCCGCCGACGAACTCGTCCAGCGCGGTTTTTCCCGGCCACTCCGAATTGAATCAGCCGGCGCCTCCGTCCGAGCCGTCCTTTTCCCTGCATTCGACGCCCGCTCCGTCCGAGGCCCCGACCGCGGGTATTCCCAGCGGCGCACCGGCCGCGAACACCTCCAATTTCATTTTTCCCGGAGGCAGTCCCGACGAACTTCCGGACCATTTGCTCGTCGTCTACAACTCCACTGATTCCAGCAGCAAGGATCTCGCGCTTTATTACGCCCGCCGCCGCAACATCCCCGCCGAACGCATCCTCGGCATCGCCTGCCCGCAGGAAGAGGAAATCAGCCGCGCCCAGTATGAGGCGACCATTCGCGAGCCGATCATTTCCTACATCTATAAGAAAGGCTGGATGACCCGCCGCAGCGTGCCAGCGCGCCTGAACGGCGCGATGCGGGACCTGCTTATCGCCACGCATAACGAGATCTGGGCCATGGTCCTGATGCGTGGCGTGCCACTCAAAATTGCCCAGGATTCCACCCTTTCCTCCAGCCTCGAACAGGGAGAAGCCTTGCAAACCAATGCCGCCGCGGTCGACAGCGAATTGGCGCTGCTGCCCGTCTTCGGACTGCCCTATGGCGGCTTCGTGCCCAACATCTTTTACGATAGTACCAACAACGGCGTGGTCCGCGCGGGACCGGAGCTGGCCACCAAACTGATCCTCGTCACGCGGCTCGACGGACCTCGCTTCGCCGACGTGCACCGCATGATCGACGACACGCTTTACGCGGAGCAGCATCGTCTCGCCGGGCTCGCGGTTCTCGATACCCGTGGGCTGGATGACGTGAGAAACGCCTATACCGTTGGCGACTCCTGGTTGCGCCACGCGCAAGGCATGCTTCACCAGGAAGGCTGGATGGTGAAATTCGACACCTCGTCCGAGGTTATCCCGCCAAGCGACCCCCTGAACCATGTCGCGCTCTATCTCGGCTGGTATCGCGCCGATGCATTCGGCCCCTGGGTCACGCCGCCCGACCGCTTCGAGCGCGGCGCCATCGCCTATCATCTCCATTCCTTCAGCGCGACCACCATTCACAGCACCACCGCTGGATGGGTTGGCCCGCTGATCGCCCACGGCGCCGCCGCCACCATGGGCTGCGTTTACGAGCCGTATCTCGACCTCACACCCCATCTCGATATTTTCACCCGCCGCCTGCTCGATGGTGACACGTTTGCCGAGGCCGCCTATGCCTCGCAACGGGGACTTTCGTGGATGGTCACCGTGGTGGGCGATCCGCTCTACCGGCCCTTTCGTCAGCCGCTCGACACAGCGCTCGGGACGGCTGGCTCACCCACTTCGGATCACTACGACTGGCTGCTGCTGCAGCAGGTCCAGCATGAGCTGGCCAACGGCGATCTCGCGAATACGACCTCTGCCCTGGAACAGGCGCTCGACGTTCCCGGCGCGGCCGCCCAGGAAGGGCTGGGCGACCTCCTGCAAAAAGTTCCCTACGATCCCGACGCCTTCATTGCCGCGGCCGGCGCTTATCGCAATGCCAGCAGCCTTGAGGTCGAACCCATCGACCGCATCCGGGTCGGCTTGAAACTCGCTCAGCTTTACGAGAGCAGCGGCCAGACGGAACGCGCCCAGGCTGAGTTGAACATTCTGCGCGATTTGTACCCGAACGATGCCGCGCGCTTCGGAGTGGCCGGGGTGGTCAGTTCTTCGGGTCCAGGCTCAAATCCAACCGGCATCCCTAATTTGGCCGACCCCACGCTCCAGCCCTCCCGATCGGCGGTCGATGCTGCGACGATTCCCCGCCCACCCAAGCCGCCGGGCGCGCCTTGATTTGGAGACGAGGAGGGCACGCCGTGCCCTCCGGCTTTTCTACGGTGCCGATGCATCCACCGGCGCGGAATAAACCGCCTTCGGCGTGTGGGCAAAAATCCCCAGCATGATGTTCCGCGCCTTTTCGTAATCGGGCGTGGCGAAGAGCTCCTGATAAACATCGATCCGCGTCATCTTTCCATCCGTCATGAACGGTTCCGCGAGGATAAAGACCTCCGACTTCGAGGCCGCCGGATCCTTCGCGTGCAACTGTGCGGTGCCATCCGGATCGTACTTGAGCAGAAGCACCCGCTGACTGGTATGTCCGGGCCCGAAACTTTCCGCGCGCAAGGCGTAGAAGGGAGCCTTCGTGTAATCGAAGAATTGGGTGAAGACGATTTCCGCGCCTTGATCGAGCGGGATGTGCTCGCGATTGAAATAGAGCTGGTTTTCCAGGTCCGGCGACCGTCCGCTGTCCCGTAAGGCGCGGAACTCCCGTACCAGCCGCTCCACTTTCACGTCACGCTTCAGCCCCTGGTTCGCCTGGATGAGCAACTCATAGGCCTCCGGAAAATCAGGCACAATGACATGAAGCTTTTCCAGGTAATCGTCCGCCTTTTGAAAATCGCCAAGTTCGAGACTTACCCGGCCTGCTTCCAGCAGCGAGCGCTTGGCCTGGGGTTGCTCCGCCAGGATGCCATCGTAAATGACGCGGGCCTGGGCAAGTTGTCCCTGCTTTTCCAGGGCGTAGCCGTCCTCGAATCGCTTTTGATATTCGGCCACTTTGGCCGGATCCAGCGCTGGCGCCGGAGCGATATCGGTTTGCGCGCGCACACCGAAAGGCAGCCACGCGCAACCGACGAGGAGGAACAGGAAAAGCGGCGTCTTCATGTTCCTCCGTTTCGACTTTCCGAACTTAGTAGGACGCCTGCGCCCCGCCGAGGTTCTTCTTGCCGATCCACGGCATCAAGCCACGCAAACGTGCGCCGGTCTTTTCGATCGGGTGCTTCGCGCCATCGGCGAGGAGCTTGTGGTACTTCTTGCGGCCAGTCTTCGATTCCTTGATCCAGTTCTTGGCGAACGTGCCATTCTGGATTTCGGTGAGAACCTTCTTCATCTCGGCCTTCACAGCCTTGTTGATGATGCGCGGCCCGGTCACCACGTCGCCATACTTCGCCGTCTCGGAGATCGAGAAACGCATGCCCGAGATTCCGGCCTCGTACATCAGGTCAACGATGAGCTTCAGCTCATGCAGACATTCAAAGTAAGCCATCTCCGGCTGGTAACCGGCGGCCACCAGCGTCTCGTAACCGGCGGAAACCAGCGCGCTCGCGCCGCCGCACAACACGGCCTGCTCGCCGAAAAGATCGGTCTCGGTCTCTTCCTTAAAAGTCGTCTCGATCACGCCCGCGCGCGTGCCACCGATGCCCTTGGCCCAAGCCAACGCGATTTTCTTCGCCTGCTTGCTCGGGTTTTGGAAAATCGCGATCAACGCCGGAACGCCGCGCCCTTCCTGATACTGACGGCGGACCAAATGGCCCGGGCCTTTTGGCGCGACCATGATCACGTCCACATCCTTCGGCGGAACGATGGTCTTGAAATGAATCGCGAAGCCGTGGGAGAACAGCAGCGTCTTCCCCTTGGTCAGATGGGGAGCGATGTCGTTCTTATAAACCTCGGCGCTCGCGATATCCGGCGTGGCGATGAAAATGATGTCGGCTTTCTTGGTGGCTTCCGCGCTGTCGTAAACTTCGAAGCCGTATTTCTTCGCCGCGTCGATCGATTTGCTGCCCTTATAAAGGCCGATGATAACCTTGACCCCGCTCTCCTTGAGATTGAGCGCATGGGCATGGCCCTGCGAGCCGAAACCAATTACGGCCACGGTCTTGTTTTGGAGAGCTTTCAAATCGGCGTCTTTATCGGAATAGATTTTTGCAGGCATAAGAGGTGGAACTATAAACGACCGAGTCGGGTTGAACAGGCAAAACTCTCATGTTGGGGGCGGTCGCCCTACTGTCCGGCCTTCTCCATGCCTTATAAATATCCATCCATCCGGATATCAAGATATATACTTCTTGCCTTCGCCTCTTTATCCGTTTACCTTATCGCCAGTTCTTTGACCCGGCTTCGTCCCTAAAAACGAAGCTCCTTCTTTTCGCAGACCCAGAAACGCAAATCCACACTCACATGTGCTACTGCGAATTCAACGACATCATCGCCGCAATCGCCGAGCTCGACGCCGACGTGATTTCGATCGAAAGCTCACGTTCCAACATGGATCTGCTCGATGCCTTCCGGGAATTTTCCTATCCCAATGAAGTTGGTCCCGGCATCTACGACATCCACTCGCCGCAGGTTCCCTCGCTCGAGGAAATGACGAGCCTTCTTCACAAGGCCCGAGCGGTCTTGCCGGCGGAAAAACTTTGGGTCAATCCCGACTGCGGCCTCAAGACCCGCGATTGGCCCGAGGTGAAGGAATCGCTCGTGAATCTGGTCGCGGCGGCGCGCCGACTGCGGGCGACAGCCTAGGCTTGGCGCATGCGGCGACCGATGGCCGCCGCATCGCGAACGAAGCCGGGAGATTTATGAGGAAGCGTCCTCGAAATTCAGCACGACTTTCGTGCAACGCTCGCACAATTCGGGATGCGCCGGATCGGTTCCGACCACGTCCCAATATTTCCAGCAACGGATGCATTTTTTCGCGCCGTGATCTTCCGCGCGCGCAACGGCGATCTGTTCCTCGCCTTCCGTCGGCTTGACGATGACCTTGGAAACGATGAAGAGCTCTTCCAGCAGCGATGCTTGGACCAAGCCTTCCACCAGTTCCGGATGACGAGTCGCGATTTCCACGCGGGCTTCGAGGCTCTTGCCGATGACTTTGTTCCGGCGCGCTTCCTCCAGCTTTTCATTCACCTGAATGCGTATCTTTAATAACGCGGACCATCTCGCGACGATCGCGTCCAAATTCTCCGCCACGGGCATCAACTCGGTGTGAATCGAGCGGGTGCGGCCCAGGAAGCCCCACGTCTCTTCCGCCGTAAACGGAAGGATGGGCGCGAGCATCTTGACTAGGCCTTCCAGCACGTGGTGCATCACCGTCTGCGCGGCACGCCGACGCTCGCCATTCCGCGCATCGCAATACATCCGGTCTTTCAGCACGTCGACATAAAGCGCGGAAAGTTCCACCGCACAAAAGCGATTGACCGCCTGGTACACCTGCGAAAATTGATAGGCCGCGTACTGCTTCGCCACTTCGCGTACGAGATCTTCGTAACGCGCGTCAATGTACCGGTCCAGTTCGGTCCAGTTTTCGCGAGGAACGGTATCCTTGGCCGCGTCGAAATCAGCCAGGTTACCGAGCAGGATCCTGAGCGTGTTTCGAATCGACCGGTAGGTGTCCGCCACCCGCGCGAAAATGTCGTTCGAGAACGGAATATCGTCCTGATAATCCTGGCTCGCGACCCAGAGCCGCAGCACATCCGCGCCATGCTCGTTCACCAGCGTCATGAGATCGATGGGCTTCTGGTAACCAGTGCCGGACTTGGAAAGTTTCTTGCCCTCGATATCGACGACGAAGCCATTCGTGAGCACCGCCCGGTAAGGTGCCCGCCCATTCGTCGCAACCGAAGTCAGCAATGAGGACTGGAACCAGCCGCGATGCTGGTCGCTGCCTTCCAGATAAAGATCGGCGGGAAAAGGAAGCTCCTGGCGCTTCGACAAGACGGCCGCCCAGCTCGTGCCGGAATCGATCCAGACATCAAGCGTGTCCCGGCCCTTCTTCAAGCCGGTCGGCAAACCGAGATCGCCCGCGAGCGCGTCGGCCGTTTTGGCAAACCAGATGCCGGTGCCTTCTTTTTCCACGAGATCGGCAAACTGACGGATGACCTTTTCGCTCAGCAACGGCGCCTCGTTTTCGTCATAGAAAACGGGCAGTGGGATGCCCCACGTCCGCTGGCGCGAGATACACCAGTCGGGCCGGGTTTCCACCGCGCCGCGAATGCGATTGCGACCGGATTCGGGAATGAATTTCACGCCGTCGATCGCCTTGAGGGCGTCCGCGCGAAAGGCATCGACCTTGATGAACCATTGTTTCACCGCGCGAAAAACGATCGGCGTCTTCGAGCGCCAGCAATGGGGATAATCGTGGCGATATTCTTCCTGCGCGAAGAGCAGCTTTCTGTCATTCAGGATATCGATGACGAGCGGGTTCGCCTTGAAAACATACTGGCCGACCAGGCCTTTGATCTTGGGATCGGTTTCCGTGGTGATGAACTCCGCAGTGAGGCAACCGCGATCATCGACCGGCGCGAGCACGGGCAACCCGTGCTGCTGTCCGAGTTGATAATCGTCCTGGCCATGACCGGGTGCGATGTGGACGAGTCCCGTTCCCGCATCGGCGGTAACGAAATCTCCGGCGTAGATTTGGCCGGTGCGGTCGAGGAAAGGATGTTGATACTCGAGACCAATGAGATCAGAGCCCTTGATAGAAATTTCCAGTAGATGAGAGGGATTTTCTGGATCAGGAGAAATTTTAGAGGCAATCGATGAGAATAAAGATTCAAGGATTACTAATTTCCCATGACCTGAAACCTGCAAAACGGAATACTTCAGATGCGGCGAAGCAGCAACGGCGAGATTTGCAGGGAGTGTCCACGGAGTTGTTGTCCAGATTAGTAGCGATGCATCTAAAAGTTCGGGAAATCGGATTTTTTGTTCGGAAGTGAGTTTCAGCGGAAACTTCACATAGATCGCCGGGTCAACCTTCTCCTTGTACTCGATCTCCGCCTCGGCCAGCGCGGTCTGGCAGCCGGTGCTCCAATGAACGGGGCGCAGGCCCTGATAAACGAGATCCTTTTCCACCAGCATCGCGAACACGCGCAGCGTCTCCGCTTCATACGCCGGGTCCATCGTCAGGTAGGGATTCCCCCACTCGCCGAAAACGCCGAGCCGTTGGAATTGCTCGCGCTGCACGTCGATGAAATGTCGCGCCGTCGCCTCACATTGGGCGCGGATCTTGATCGGATCGGTCTCCGCGGCGCCCAGGTCCTTCATTACCTTGAACTCGATCGGCAACCCGTGGCAATCCCAGCCCGGCACGAAGGGCGCGTAATGGCCGCTCATGTTTTGGACCTTCAGCACGATGTCCTTTAACACCATGTTCAACGCATGCCCCATATGAGCATCGCCGTTGGCGAAGGGCGGGCCGTCATGCAGGATGAAGGTCGTTTCCCGGCTCTTCGCCGCCTCCGCGCGCGCAGCAAGGATCTGGCCGTAGATCCCCTCCTCGCGCCACTTGGCCAGCAACGCGGGCTCGCGCTTCGGCAACTCCGCGCGCATCGGAAAATCGGTCTTGGGAAGGAGAAGGGTGGCTTTGTAATCCATGGCAGGCATAAACGTCAGGTAACAGACAAGCCTACCTGAAACCGCGCCGGGAGAACAGCAAGGTTTATGAGATTGGGGGACTGGGGCCAACTCCGGGCTTAAAGACGTCTAAGAGCTCGCTGAAAAAGGCAGTCATCCTGGGCCTGTCACACACACGTGTGGCAGGCTCAGGTCGGTTGCCTCTCGCTTTTACTGAAGCGGAACTGATCCTTCGACAAGCTCAGGATGCCCGAAATTTCGAGAGTGAGTCTTTTTCAGCAAGCTCCTAAATCTCCGCCAATAACGCGCGCAAATCTTCCGCCCGGGTCACCGGCAGCCGACAGACAAAATCCTCGCAAAGATAGGCGGCTGGCTCCGAGGGCGAAGCGGGCAAATGCTCGATCACCGGGTGACGCGGCGCGAAGTAATCGCGCGCGGCCTGATTCGTGATTTCGATCACCACCAGCTGCGGCAGATAACGCCGGCGCGCCTCAACCCGCAACGCCGCGAGATCGGGCGAGGCCGGATCGGCACCGTGCAGGATCAAATGCAGGGGCGGTCTTTCGAGACGCGCCGCGGCCACGAGCAGAAGCGGCATGCCGAAGGGTTGCGCCTCCAGGCGGGTGGCGAAGGCGCTAACCGCATGCTTCGCGTGACTGATCAGCACGTCGTTATGATAGAGCTGGCCGAAGCGCCATAGGTTACCCACCGCGACGGAAGTCGGCGTCGGCTCCGCGCCATCGTAATCCTCCTTCATCCGCAGAAGAATCCCCGGATCGCGATCATTGGTGGAAAAGTAACCACCCCGAATTTGGTCCCAGAAATGAAGATCCAGTGTGTCCTGCAATTGCCGCGCCCAGCGCAACCAGCCGAGATCGAAATCGGCTGCGTAAAGATCAAGCAGACCGCTGATCAGAAAAGCGTAATCCGCCGCAAAGCCCGAAATCGTGGAGGGGCCTTCGCGAAAGCTGCGCTTTAGCTCACCATTCGCCGGATCGAAAAGATGTTCCCGCAAAAATGTCGCCGCACGTTGGGCGGCCTGGAGAAAAGAAGCATCGTTGAGAATCTGGGCCCCGCGCGCAAACGCGCCGATCATGAGTCCATTCCACGCCGTCAAAATCTTGTCATCGAGATGTGGGCGGGGACGCAGGCCGCGCCGGGCGAGCAACGCGGAACGATCATCATCCAGCCGGTGCTCCATATTCTCCAATTTCCGCCCGAAGCGTTCCGCCGCCTCCTGCGGCCCCAGCCGCTGGATGAGCACATTGACGCCATCGAGCTCGCCATGCGGATCGGAACCGACCGGCACATTCCCCTCCGCCTCCACGCCGAAGACCGCGCAGAATTCCTCCATGCGATCCTCGCCCAGGACCTCGCGAATCTCCGCCTCGGTCCAAATATAAAAAGCTCCCTCCTGCTTGCGCGCCGCTCCGGCGTGGGAAAGGCTATCCGCATCCTCCGCCGAATAAAATCCGCCCTCGGGCGAAGTCAGGTCATGCATGACATAATGCAGAACGTTACGCGCCACCCGCGCGAAGGATTTATCGCCTGAAACCTGGAAGGCGCTCAGGTAAACCTGCGCCAATTGAGCCTGATCGTAGAGCATCTTCTCGAAGTGCGGCACGTGCCATTGCGCATCCACCGAGTAGCGGTGAAAGCCGCCTCCCAAGTGATCATGCATCCCGCCATCGGCCATCTTGCGGAGCGTATGCAAGGCCATCCCCTCCGCCGCTTCAGGCCGGGTGGCGGATGTCGTACCGCTTTTCTGCGCCGCCAGAAAAAGAAGAAATTCCAGATTCACCGGCCGGGGAAATTTCGGCGCTCCGCCAAAACCGCCCTCATGAGAATCGAACATCCGCGCGTATTGATCGAAACCGATTTGCAGCGACTTGGGCGAAGACCATGATTCATTGGGATCGGCAATCGCCTGATTCTCCGCCTCGCGCAACGCGCTGAGCAACGAGTGCGCCTTGTCCTCAATCTGCCCACGCTCGGTTTTCCAAAGCTCCGCGATGCGCCGCAGCACCGTGATGAAACCGGGCCGCCCCGGCAGATCCGTCGGCGGAAAATAAGTGCCGCCCACGAACGGCCTCAAGTCCGGCGTCAACCACACGCTCATCGGCCAGCCGCCATGCCCCGTCGTCGCCTGCACAAAAGTCATGTAAACCTGGTCGACATCGGGCCGCTCCTCGCGATCAACCTTGATGCTCACAAAATGTTCCGCGAGGAAAGCGGCAATGGCGGTCGATTCAAACGACTCATGCTCCATCACATGACACCAATGGCAGGTCGAATAACCGATCGAGAGAAAGATAGGCTTATCCTCCGCCCGTGCCTTGGCGAAGGCCTCCTCCCCCCACGGAAACCAATCCACCGGATTGTGGGCATGCTGCAAAAGATAAGGCGACTTCTCGCGGGCAAGACGATTCGGGGACGATGAAACCATGCTCCACGATACCCGGGTTCCTCATCCGGGCTAGCCCGGAGACAAAATCCGCGGCAACAGCTCGCAGGGAAAAAACTTGCTTCCGGGCCCCCGGTACCGTTTGATGGTGAGCTCGCGAACGGTTACCCGCCGTCCGCCCTTTCTTGCCGCGTGGTGCAATTGGTAGCACACCAGATTCTGGATCTGGGTGTTCTAGGTTCGAGTCCTAGCGCGGCAGCTTTCTTCGTTTTCGTGACCTGTCGGGACTAGCGTGGAATCCTCCATCTCAAGCCTTTTGATTCCAGGCACTTCCAAAGGCGCATTGTCATGCGATTTGGTGTCCGAGGTGGACAGGTCGTGACCTGCCCGGAACAAACTTTGTGTGCCTATTTGTGTGCTTGTGGGCTTTTTAGCCAGCAAACTCGGGAGGTTTATCACGGCGTCTGAAACCGGAAGTAGGCCCGCATCGGTGTAGGTCTTCGTCGTCAGCTTGATGTCGCTGTGCCGCATGATTTCCATCGCAATGCGCGGAGACGTACCGGCTCGGGCCAAGTTGGTAGCGAGCGTGTGGCGGAGGGAATGGAAGTCGGCTCGTTGGTTCTGCTCGTTGATAAATTCAATCTTGGCCGCTTTCAAATCGGCCTTGAACGTAACCATCGATGGCATCAGGTGTGCCAAGAGTCTGGTTTCCTTTGCCGGAAGATTCGCCAGAACGGCTTCCAACTCGGAGACCAGATCAGTATGAAGGGCGATAATGGCTTGTTTATGATTCTTGGTGGTAGAGGCGCGGACGCTGATAAAAGGCTGAGCGGCTTCCAAGTGAAGATCGGTACGCAGCAACTTGGATAGCTCGCCACGCCGTAGACCCGTGTAGACCGCCATGAGATAAATGACTTTGCGCGTTCCTGCCACTTTCAAGAGCCGCGTCATTTCGTCATCCGTAAAGGCACGCCGCAAGCGCACTTGGCGTCCGTTGGTCTGGACTTTTTGGACGTGCTTAAGCGGATTCTTTTCAATGCGTTCGTGCCGCTCCATCCAGTTCAGCAAAGACGAGACTGAGGCCAGGTATTCGTTAAGGGTCTTCGGCGCCTTCCGCTGCTTCGCACGCCAGCGAAGGAATGAATCGGACGTTACATCGCACAGGATCGCCCATTTGCACTCCCTCAGCAGTTTTTGAATCTGCTTATCCACGATGTAAATGTACTCCTGGTCGCGGCCAGTGGCGGTCAGGTCCGAAAGGTAATCCTTGAGATGGTTGAGCAGCGGGGATTGCAAGGCCGTTCGCTTTGCGCCAGAAGGAATCATCCCGGCTGCCTCCTGTTGCCTCTGCTTGACGATTTCTTCCAGGCGCTGTTGGGCTACGCGTTTGTCCGATGTGTGCAAGGGGACTTCGGTGATTTTCGTCTCTCCATCAAGACGGTAGCGACCACGGTAAAGTCGCGCTGTCTCGGTCTTTCCATCGGTGACTCTTTTCCGGCGATAAATCATGCAAATCATAAGGTCTCCTTCCTGCGGGTGTTTTGGCTGGCGGTGTCGCGCTTCTGTTTCAATGCTTCGAGGTAGGCGACAACATCGGAATAGTAAAGTCGAGGCGAACTCAGCACCTTAACTGGCTGGGGTAAATCGCCTCGGGCAATCAGGCGTCTAACTGAACGGGTGGAAATGTTGCCGAGTTTTTCGGCAACTTCCTCCAAGTCCATCAATCGGTCTTCTTCGGTTTTAGTGGGTGGGGAAATAATGGCTGGCATAAGGGGTTCACTTTCCGCCGCCCTTGGCCTTTCTAAGCCGGGCGACTTCTTTTTCATCTTCGATCCGCTTGCGATTTCGATCAGCGGCTTGTTTCCAATAGAGGTTAATGAACTCGTGCGTCAGCTTCCCTTCATGCTTGTTGATGAGTTCGGCGAAATAGCGCCTCTGCCATACGGTGACCTCCTCAACGTCGACGTTGGGGACGATGAAGGCGCAAAGAGCGTTGACCCATTTGGAATCAAGCATGGTCTTGCCCTTCATGATCCGGTCGAGTTTCAAAACCGGAATGTCATGGCTGATGTCGTCCGCATCCATCGCATCGAGGATGCCCTCGATGCACTGGTTCACGAAGTAATTGGCATTCTGGCCTAGCTCCTCGGCTTTCTTAAAGACGCGGTCGTTCAGGTCGGTACGCAGGGCCATCGTGACTCGGCGGGCGGATTTGGGTTCATTTTCCATGATGCAAAGCTTATGGGAGAAACTCGGCAAAAGCAAGACAAATGTGATATACTATGTAGTGTCACGTTAGTGCTGATCCTGCCCACAGGTGTCCTGCCAAGCTCTTCTGCCGGCCTTCCTGCTTCATTTTCAACGTGTGTGCGATGAAAGACTCAGCTGGCGACTCACACCAAACACGAAAGCGACCGGCGCAGCAGCGCAGTAGAAGCCGCCAAAAAAGCAGATGCCTCTCCTCCACTTGCTCTCCAGCCCTCACCCAATCGGCGGCGCCAGCGAGCGGCCCCCCAAGATCCCTTGGGGCCGCGAGCAAGCCGCGTCGAATTTCTCGGGGCCAGCCGGAAGTGTGACAGGCGAAGTCCTGGCGCACTTCTGGCGCGGGGGGGCTTAGAGTGAATTACAATCTGACTATGGGAAACCGGCTGCTGACTCAGGAGATCCGTTCCGGTCTCAGGGAGCGACAATTGCTGCCCAAGGAAGATACCGCCTGCACTGTGCATGAATCGTCCAAGTGGACGGAGCAGCAACGCGGCCACTGGCGCAATTACCAGCCGGGTTATGTCGTGATGTTCACCAAGTCGGTCGGTGGCTGGAAGGCAGGTGAGTCGGCCACCGTCAAACAGGTCGAGCACAGCAAGATCGTCCTGGCCTCCGACGACACAGAGCGAGTGCTGCCCCTGAAAAGCGCCGGGTCATTTGATGTCGGGGCGCCGCGCCTCGTCAATATCTGCTCCGGCGATAAAATTCTGGTCCTAGCCAATCAGCGGTCACTTGGCCTTATCAATGGACAGGTGCTCACCGTGGTCAAGATCGAAGCCACTGGCTCGATTCAGACACGCGAGGGCCTGACCGTGCCGCCTGCGTTCAAGCAATGGACGCATGGCTATGTCGTGACTTCCCACAAAGCACAGGGCCGGACATGCGAGAAAGTCGTCGTGGCCGCCGCCCGGCTTGATGCCAAATCAGCTTACGTGGCCTGCTCGCGAGGACGGGAATTGTGCTCGGTTCATACCCCAGACAAGGCGGCACTCATGGCGCATTTGCCGGAAGGCAATCGTGCTGCTGCTCTGGATATTCTCGTGGCCAATCCCCATGCGAAGTTGTCCATCGAGCAACGCTTACCCGCCTACCGCGAAATCATGGCCGAAGTCAGGCGGACTCATGCCGAGGTCAATCGCCGTACCGAGCAGGCCCGCCAAATGGTCATGCGCTACAATGTCGAACACCAGCGAGTCAAGGAAGCTCAAGTCATGGCGGCACCTCGGCAATCGCAAGCATCTGCTCACTCTGAGCACATGCGTCTCAATTTTGAACCCGTCCAATCCCAGAGAATAGGGATGAGTATTTAACCACAAACCAGAAAGACCTATGCCAGAACTTAAAACCAAAGGACCTAAACCAAGATTTGACTCGAAACCTTCTTGCTATGCGCATGATTCGGGATCGAGTGGATTAACCTTCGAATTGAAAGGAGGAATAAAGATGTTTGCACTTCATTCTTTCTTAATGCGGATTGAAATGAAGAACGAAAACGAAATCTGGTTTCACTACACGTACGGTATTGTGCGCGTCATCGGCCATAAGCTCGGATTGATCTACTCCATGACAGCCTCCCGCGCCCTTGGAGGTGTTCGGCCTACCGACCCCGATGACCCTTGCCGTGATGAAATCGAAGTCAGGGAGATTGTTTTTGAAGATGCCCAAATTATTGAGTAATCAAATTGCTTCGGCTCATCCGTCGGAGTCAATATGGCGAATATGCATGATTATTGATTCACCGTAAGCTGGATATTATCAACGGACTTACCTCCACTTAACTCTACCAGAATGGAGGTTCCGGCGGGGGCCTCTTCTGCCTTTAACCAAAATGGAGCCGCCTGAATGTATTGACGACCGGAACCGACAAAATCCAATTCAAATGTACCGTCCTCCCTGGTCCTCACGGTCGGATCGTAGTAGTGATTTTGATCTTTGGCTGCTGACTGGGCCCTGACCTCATGGTTGGGCAGAGGAGTGCCGTCCTTCTTAACGACACGACCTTTAATCACGCATGGCTGCATCAAGGGAAGAATAACATTTTCCAGATTTTGGCCCGGTGTCGTTTTGATGGGCGGCAAGACGCCATTGGCCCATTTTCTCCATTGATTGTAAGCGCCGTCATGGGCCATCAGATTGTATTCCACCTGTCCGCTGGCAGGCAGAAGCATGGCAAAGGTACCGTCTGAATTGGTGGTGACGCTGAATCGCGTGTCTCCCGTCAGTGAATTGCCGGTCCCGGTCAGAGCCGGAGCCACCGTTGCACCGCCGACCGGATGACCATCGGGATCAATCACTTTACCGTGTATGGTCACTCCTTTTTCCAGGCTGATGACGAAGGGTTTGGCATCCTTGATAATCTCAAAAGTAAGGCTGTCGAAATTGCGCTGCCAGCCCGACTTCTCGATCTGAAACTGTTCCCAGGGATGACCGGCCTGAGGTGACCACCAGCGCCGATAACCGAGACTGTCCGCAGATACTTCCACCTCGAAATTCCCGGCCACCATCCCCGGCACGGTCACCTCACCTTTTTCATCGGAAACGGCGGCCAGAGCGGGATCTCTCTCGTTATAAAGACGGACTCCCTGAACAGGTTGTCCTGTCGTGCTGTCGATCAGCTTGGCGCGAAAGGCAAGGCCACGAGCCAGGATGATGTTCCTGACGATGCTTTGTTTATCACGAATGAATTGCCCCATGGGCGTCGAAACCAAACCACTGAGCACCAGGCGGGCCTGCAGGCGATAGATGTCGGGATGAACGTAAAGCCGGTAATGGCCCTTCTGATCGGTCGTCGTCCGGTAGCTCACGTCGGTGATGACCACGCCATCCCCATCCTTGGGGCCGGTAAGAGCTTCAACCGCGACATTGCTCATAGGCTGCCCCTTGGCATCAGCAACCACACCCTCGAAAAATGTCTTGTTGTTCAAGACGACGGGTTGCAAAAGCTCGCCCACCTCTTGCTGCGTGACATGCACCGGGCTGAAGCCCTCCTTGCTAAAGCGCACTTCAATGCGCCGGTCAGGTTCCAGACCGGACAAGCGGAAGTTCCCCTCCTTATCCGTTTTCGTTTCGTTGCCGGGGCACCAGGTCCAGGCATGAACGGATACGCCTTCCAACGGCTGGCCCGATTCATCAACCACTTTGCCCATAAAATCCTTCTCGGTTCTCACTTGCAAGGATGGTTCATTGGTCCGCGCCGAAAGCGACGGATGTGCCGACCGCATTTGATTTACGGCCTGCTGGATGACGGCGCTTAAAGAGGTGCTGCCTTTAGGTTCCATCTTCACTTCTGCGGATGTTTCCTGGCCGGGAACGATTTCCAGAAAACGCTCCCGCCGTGGAATATCGAATGGCGTCCGGGAAGCGCGGATCGGCATATCAAACGAGCCGTGCACAACCGAGAGGGTGTTTTCACCACCCGGCAAACCTTCTATGACGGCAATCCCGTTTTCGTCCGTTGTTGCTTCAAAGCGGGGGTGGCGATCAAAATGCACTGCAGAAAATGGATCTTCGTCTTCTTTCCGCAGAAAATCCTCTCCGTGATAGGCAGCTCCGAGGATCGTATTAAAATTGCCGATATTCTCGTTGGGGGAGGAAAAGGCGTGGGCATGAGATAGAAGTTTCCCATCCGGGGAGCGAACCGTGATCCGGGCTCCTCCCGTGCGCTCCATGGCCACCGTGCTTGGTATGGACGAATCGACCGGAAAAGTCTGGGGATACCGAATATTGGGAAACTGGTGGTGCGCGATTTCTTCGCTTCTCGTGGTTTTCGGTTGCTGGGAAACGTAACCATCGCAGGTGGCGATGATTTCCAAGGTGCCGGGAGGCAGATTTTGAAGCGTAAAGGAACCATCATCTTTGATGGTGGCCGTTGTGTACCACGCGCAAACCAGAGAGGGATTTTTAAAATTGGACGAAACGGGCAGTGGCGTGGTCACGCCAGCGATGATGACGCCCTGCTTGATCGGGCGAGGTACGGATGCATCCAATGTACCCCGAACGGTAATGCCGGGGTGAACGGTCAATTGCAGGGTTTGCTCCCCAGCATCCGACGCGGTGAAATTCACCGGATCGCTAAAAAGAGGAGTGCCATCTGAGCCGAGCACCACGGCTCGGACGACATACGAACCCGGTAGAAAGTGAGCGAAACGAGTCTTCCCATCCGTCGAGCGAGTCCATTTTAAATGGGCTGATTGATATTGATCATCGATGACATCCGCATAGACACCCGCAAGAACATCTCCGCTTGATGAGACGGCTTGCACAGTCAGTTTCGTGCCTTGGGCCAAGGTAATCGGCTTCGGAGAATCGACGGAAACATCCTGCTCCATGGAACAAAAATCAGGATGTTCAATGAGAAGGGTAAGTTGGCCAGTATGCAGGTTATCGATGGTGGACAAGGGATAGGATAGGGAAGTTTTGCCACCGGCATCGGTCGTATAATTTTCCGGCTTGATACCCAGGCCATGCCAGCCGTAGGAACTCCCCGATTCTTCCTGGGTTCGTAAGCCGAGAGGCCGAAGGGTTGCGCCAATGACGGGCTTCCCCTGCTTATCGATCACCTGAATGGTCACAGTCCCCTTTGGGGAGAAGGTCGGAACGAGGCCTTTTTTGCTTAAGATAAAAAGAGTCGTGCCACCGATGATGAGGAGTAATCCCATCGTAGCTAGAAATCCCTTACCCAAAAATATTCGTGATGAAGGGCTCATGAACAGCAGGTGAATTATTGCGTGGCATTCATCTGGAGGAGGTAGTTCACTGCCTCGGTACGACCACTTTTCTGGGCATAATACAAAGCGGTGTGGCCATCGTTATCGCGCAAATTGATATTGGCCCCGTGCGCCACCATCTGCGTGATCTTGAGGGTAACGTCTCCGTGGACACATGCCGACATGAAGGGAGTCTTCCCATGCTTATCCGGCAGATTGGGATTCGCGCCTGCCTCCAGCAACTCTTCCCGGAATTTTTCGTTTTCCGGAAAATTCCACCCCGTGCTGCCATGCAGCGGCGTAACGCCTGTTTTCGGGTTCTGAAAATTGGGATTGGCCCCCTTGCTGAGAAGGAATCGCGCCGCCGCGATCTGCCGGTTGTGAATCGCCATCAGCATTCCGTTTTCTCCTTCGTCGTTCAAGACCAAGTCAACTGAGACACCGGATTTGAGCAATTCGTCGATTTTGGCGGTATTGCTCGTCTTGACGGCGTGCATCATTTGCCATTGCGGGCTTGGATCGGAATAGGGTGCCTCGATAACCCCATTGCGTTGCAATAACTCGACCGCGTCATCAAAGCCGGCCTTGCTGGCGACATGCATCGGCGTTCCGACTGGCGCTGGTTTGCTGGGGTCAGCCCCGGCCCAAATCATCCATTGCATGGCGTGCAGGTTGGCGTGAGAGCAAGCTTCGGTCAAAAGACTGTTGCCATCCTTTTTCACAATATCGGTGCGTGCCCCATCCGCGATAAGAGCCATGCGCATGTAGTCTGACGTGGAGCCGAACCAGCCGAACGTCCAGGAAAGCGGAAGGTACCCAACTTGAGACTGGCGATTGGGATCTGCCCCCAGGAGCAGGAGATAAATGACGGCGTCTTCCCGAGCCCCGTAAACCGCATTGATAAGTGCAGTGACTCCTCTTTTGTCCCGGCCATTGAGATCAGCTCCTGCTGCCAGCATTGCTTCCATCGTTTTGAGGTCACCCACTTCAGCGGCTCCGGTAAACGCCGACTGAATATCGGCCACTGCCGTCGCTTGGGTTTGCTGGGGCACAAAGGTGGTGGGATTTTCGGCTTCTTGCAGGAAATCGATAATTTGAGGGTCTCCCCGCTTAAGCGCCAGAGCCAGCGGTCGATGGTCTTCGGGAACCGAGGCGGGGTGAAGGTCCGCTCCGTCCCTGACGAGTGCTTGGATACTTTTCAAACTGCCCGTTTCTGTTGCCGCCATCAGAGGTGTTTCACCGGAGTTGTCCACGGCATCGAGCTTTGCACCGCGAATGAGGAGAAAATCCCGTATCATCGACTGACTGTGGGATGGGTGATTGAAAGTGTAATAAATGGGCGTTTTGCCCGCTGCGTCACGCAAATTCGGATTGGCCCCTGCCATCATTAACAATAATGCTTCGTTCTCATGTTCGACCTGAGCGACCACGTCCAGAAGAGTCATCCCATTCTTGTCTCGGGCGTAGTTCAGCCGGTCTTTGTGCCGGTTAACTTCCTGTGCGAAATCAAGCTGATGGACGCCATAATCTTTCAGTAGCAGAGTGAAAAGCTTTTTGTCCGTCACGGCATTGATATGAATTTGCCAAAGCCAACCCAGGGAAAACACGGTGAGCAAGAACAAGACGATAAAAATGGAGAGCATTGGCTTTCGATTGAGACTGTCCTGAGCTTTTCCTCTAAGCCCCGCAATGCGCTGAATCCGCTGCAATAGAGAACCGCCTGAAGCGGCCATGGTCAGGGTTAGTTGGACTGAGCGGGTTTCTTCCAGTGCCGCCAGCGCATTCGCGTAAACGCCGCGATCCTGAACGATCAACAAGGCGAGGTCGTCGCAGCAGTTTTCGCGCTCATGGCGCAGCTTGTGTCCGATCCACCAGACAACCGGGTGATAGAAAAGGAGCGTTTCGATGAGAACCTGAAGGAGATTGACCAGATAATCGTGACGGCGAATGTGGGCCAGTTCATGGATAAGGATTGCCTCCAGTTGGTCAGGAGGAAGTCCGGCAAAGAGAGCCGTTGGCACAAGAATCACCGGCCTGAGCCATCCAATGAGCATAGGCACCTCGACCAATGCCGTTTGCAGGAGGTGTACCGTGCGGCCAATCTGCATCCGATCCGAAAGCTGCTTCAACCGATCCAACCAGATCGAATCCTGAACAGGAAAGCCGGTGCGAACCAACTGGCGGATATAAAGCCAACTGCCGAACAAGCGCAGACCGAGAATGGCAATGCCTAGAAACCAGGCCGCAACGATGAGCGGAGCCAAGCCATTCAGATACTCGACCGCTTGATCCGGCAGATGTTTTGATAAAAACGGTACACCGCCGCTTTCAGCCGAACCATCCCTGATCTCTGGCTGCGGGGTATCCTGAGCGCCCACTGGAGCAACCTCATGGTTAACAATGGCGATCTTTGGCTTGGACGATGCCAAGGGTATGGCTTCGGGATGGAAGAAGGGATTACACCAGGTCACCAGTGGAAGCAGTCCGCAGGCAAGAAGCGCCGCGCAGAGGAAGCCGTACCGCGCATTCGATGATGCCCTGCTCAAAAGCGGTAGGATGAAGGCAACGGCCAGCCCAATGAAAGCTCCCTGCCAAAGAAAATACAGGAGCACCC
Source organism: Methylacidiphilales bacterium (assembly GCA_026225555.1). GTDB lineage: Bacteria > Verrucomicrobiota > Verrucomicrobiia > Methylacidiphilales > UBA1321 > JABDGH01. The sequence goes on along the minus strand of JAMFSY010000016.1, from coordinate 4,197 downwards.
ACCCTAATCGATCAATCCACGGACTGGATAAAATCCCAATGGAAAGATTCATTACTTCCCCGTGGTCATCGTTTCGATCAACTTGCGAATCTCAGACAATTCCTTCGGTGAGGCTCGTTTTGAGGCCAGGGCCTGCATCACCAATTGGGAGGTCGAGCCACGAAATGCTTTTTTAAGCAGACCACTGATTAACTGTTGTTGTGTTTCCGTTTCAGTCGATTTGGCGCGGTAAACGTGTGCTCTCGTCGCCTCATCCCGCATCACCAGCCCCTTCTCAGTCATGATTTGCAGGAATTTTAAAGCGGTGGTGTATCCCGTCTCCTTCCCCAAATCCTCCTGCACCTGCTTCACAGTTGATGGACCGGATCGCCACAGAATTTGCAGGATGGCCAGTTCGGAATCGGTCGGTTTTGGACTTTTCAAGCTCATCCATTTCTTATACGAAGTCTTTCGTCTTGTGTCACTACGAATTAATTCGTAGTGTGCCGTTCATGCCCTCGACGCCAATCTCCTTTAAGCCGTTATTGTCCACCGGAATCGCGGTTATCACCCTAGCCTTGATTTCGCCACTCCATGCTGATTACTTCAAAAATGGCGACTTAAAGGAAGGTATAGCGGGATGGCACGGTGACGGAGAGAGGGTCTTCCTAAAAGCGGACGGCACCGAAGGCGCGGATGGCGATGCCGACGTAATACCGGTCATCAAACTAAAGCTCTCCAGTGGCCAGCCCCGTGAGGTTTCACAAGAAATCAACCTGCATGACAGTCCGACAACACTGCACGTCAAAATCGAAATCTTTGCTTCGGCTGATTTTAAACGGAGCGCTTTCCCGCAGGATTATACCAAGACTTGGAAAACAGGCACGTATTACTGGTCCAATATTATCATACCCTCCTGCGACTTTTGGATTCGAGGCGGTCCGGGCTGGTTTTATAAGCTGGCCCAAGCAACTCCCGGCAGTTGGTCCACAGTCGAAGGGAGTTTTGACAACCTCGAATCGGTTCAGACACGCGTCATCAGCTTTTGCGTGCCTCCCGGCTCGGGAACGTTATACCTCAAAAATGCCACGGCAGTGCCCTAGTCCTTGATTTAGCAAAGCATAAAGTCCCATGACACCTTCAGCGAAAGAACTTGCCGATGGCCAGAAGGCCTGCGAACGCCTTGAACGATTCCAGCGCAGCGGAAGTTCCTTCGATCTCTTGACGTTTCTATTCCTGGTGGGAGGAGTTGGGATATGGAATGCATTCGAGAGAGGTGGCTGGAAGGCGGCTCTCGGGACGGGAGTATTTTGGGTAATGTTAGCGGGGATTGGAACTTACCCAATTCCAAAAGCAAAAGATGCAAGCCGAGAAGGATTCTGTTTTCCTCGCGGATTTGAAGGCCATGTACGGTAACAAGGTTTACTCGGATATCCAAAAGCGTCCTCATTCTCTTTTCTATAACCTTTTTCAAAGGCGCTTCCCTCCTTTCAACCAGCGGCCGGTGAAACTTCCGTGATTTGATTCCAAATTAAGATGCTCCGCTTATTTTGAAGAGGTCGTAACTCTCGGCACTATTTCATCAAAATTATCAGCGGCGATGATCAGCACACCTTACGACCATATTGCCGACCGCTTCAGCGCGCTTCGCACCACCCTGTTTCCCAAGGAAAGAGAATACCTTGCTTTGCTCCTCGAGTCCCTTGCTGAACGTAGCACCGTTCTCGATTTGGGGTGCGGCACGGGTAATCCCATCGCCGTCCACATTGCCTCTCGCGGGCACCGCATTGTCGGGGTTGATGGATCGGAGGCCATGTTGGCCATTGCCCGGAAACAACTTCCCGAACATCGCTGGATTCATGATCTCATGGAGCATGTGGAATTCGATGAAGTTTTTGACGCCGTGGTCTGCTGGGATTCGCTGTTTCACCTGCCTCGCCAGCAATATCAGCCCGTAATCAGCAAGATTCATCGCTGGCTTGTGCCGGGCGGACGCCTGATGGTCAGCAGCGGCGGGTTGGTGGACGATAGCGGATGTGGATTTACCGATACCATGTTCGATCACGAGTTTTTCTACGACAGCCTGCCCCCTGACCTGATGGTCTCCATGATGGAAGAGACCGGGTTCAATATTCTGCTGGCAGAAATGTGCGATCAACCCGACGGAGGTCGCAACAAAGGCAAATGGGCCACCGTTACTTCAAAAAAAGTCTGACAATGAGTCATGTTCAATGGCCGGGCCAGACCCAATCGCCTCCCTTGTAATCGATCTGCATTGGAGCGTCTTTCTTGTAAACAACTTTGCCTCTATCGTCGGTTTGGTTCCAACCGACAGAATAGAGAAGGTACGTGCCGTCAGGTCGAAACTGATAATGATAGGGTTGGCAATTCATGATGTCGCGCGGGAGTTCGTCGATAGACGCAGGTGCGAGTGCGTCCAGCGATTCAGGGTAAGCACCATGCGCGAGCCGGTAGCGCTCCAGTGCACAGGCGATACGTGCTTCATCAATCCAGACTTGAATTTCAGAAAATTGCAGGACAGCGTTGTCTATCGGGCCTACCGCCGCACCGGATAAAATATTCCATGGCGCATAAGCATCCCAGCGATGCTGGCGTTGTTCGATTGCAGAGGCGACCTCGTCAACCTTTATAGGAAATACGAGCCGAGCCTTGGGATCAACAAAGCTAACCGCGTTTAATTCAAAGTTGACTGCTCGAACTTTCCACAGGTCGAGCCATCCATCTGCCCACAAATTGGGAAAGTAATTCCAGCTTTCCGATTTGGGTTTCGGGTGCTGGTACTTATTTTCATCATGGGTTTTGAATACATCCGCAAGGCGAGGCCGATTGCTTTTAAGATTATCGTAAGACGGAATAGCAATGCCCACTTCCCCGCGCAGGACATGCTGATAATCGGAAAGGAAATCGGCTTTGGCCAACTCGTTTTGGAGATCGGCGAGCTGGGCGTCATCCCAGGAATGACGCACAAGACCATCATAAATAGCACCCTTGCCGTTGATGGCCGTCATGCCAATAGCGACCAACCCTGAAACGAGGAAAGGTTCCTGCCTTAAACCCGCGATAAGTTTGAAGTTGGCTTTGATGTCTTCCAAAGCCAAATCAGGTTTGTGCGCGTCTAACGCAAGGACGGCATGCAGATTCAGTGTCTTGGCTATTTGTATCTGGACCGTAACCATCCTCAGAAAATCATAGGGAGGTTGGGGTGGATAATCGTGTGGGAAGCGGCAATAGGGCCGCGAAGCGGAAGCCATGCGAAGATCGGCAATAAACGGGTAGAGCGCATCGAACTGAGCCAACGCATCATTGGACGGGGAAGCGGTTTGGAAGGCTTCGAAATAATCAGTCGCAACGACTTTCCGAATTTTTTCCATGTCGGGCAACCGCCCTTCCTGCCAATTCCCAGAATGTGGAATATTAAGATTATTACCCGGCAGATCGTCCCTTAAAGCCCTTTGTAGAGCGAGTGGCACAAGGTTGCCCTTGTTTTTGGGATCGGGCTCCAGCTTAAAAAGCGGGATCATCGCGAGATTCTGATCATCGGGTACGGGCGGTGGGATGAGGCGATTAAAGTCGAAAGATTCTCCCTTGGCTTTAGGCTGATCAAAGATGAGAACCCCTGGGACGGAGGTATGGCGTTGATCGGTCCGATAGAAAAGAACATCACGGTTAGCGACGACGTTCTGCGGCTGAAAGACAAACGCCATCAAATCTCGAAAAGAAGGGCGATGATCCAGAGAATCTACTACTGATCCGCCAGCGAAATCGAGATGGCTCAAAGCAGATAATTCGTCCAATTTCCTCTTCACATACTGGAGATTGGAATTGGGTTCTTGGATGCGGTGAGGCACTTCAACTGTAGTTGATTCCAGAACAAACATCGCGCCGGTCGACTCCTCGTCGCCGGGATCGCGGCGGGCAAATAACTTTTGCCCTTCGTCAGTTTGAACAACGACACCAAACCATTCGCATGCTTCGCGGATGGCTTTTTGAGGAATGGCGCAGGTGCCCGACCCAAGGCAATAATCGATTATGGGGATAGCCAGTAAGCCCAGCCGAGTTTGCGAAGCCTACACTTATTGATCTCTGCATAACAGACTGACTTATTAGCAAAGATTGTGGCGTGTTAGTTTGTCCAAGTTCTATTTATGGCGAAAAATGACCTGCGTACCATTAACACCGTGCCCGGTTCGCGAAATG
>JAMFSY010000112.1 GCA_026225555.1 Methylacidiphilales bacterium | reverse complement strand
GTAGACGCCAACGTGATCGGTAATGCCACGGAGCCAATTATAACCGTTGTACTGGAACGCCGCATTGTTGAATCCGTTGTTGCCGTTCACGGCCGTGTTGCCCGTATAGATATTGAATTGGCCGCGAGTGGTGACGACGGCCAGGCTCAGGTTGTCCATATCGAATAAACTGCCCATGGAGGCCATCGCTGCCAGGCACGTATCGATATCATCGGCGTTGTTCAGCGCGATGGGGCAGCCCGCCAACATGGGAACCCGATCCGTCCATCCGATCTGCACCGGGGTCGTCCAGGTCGTTCCCACCGGCAACGTCGAGCCGATCATATCGCTATAGTAAACGACCGCGCCATTGGCCTTATCCGCGAAATAGAACCGCCAGGATGTGGGGCCGGTCTGGATGATCTGGGAAGATTCGTTTGAGCCCGTCCCGAAGTTGGTGCTGACCACGCCCTGATCGGTATAGCCGCTGAGCGGCGATGGTCGTAAAGGGGATGCGCCGGGCTTTTCCGCGAAGCTGGTTGATCGAGAGAAAAGAGGAATCGTCCAGGTACAGCGGCCATTCCTTCATGTCGGCCGCGACCAGGCGAAGCTTCTGCAGGGACCGCTCATCAAGATTGCCGGAGCGGATCTGCTGCAGGCTCTCGCTGGCATAGGACGCCAGCAGGCGGAGCATGAGTTGCTCATTCGTCATTTCGAGGGAAAACATCCCCACGGAATAACCGGGCTTCTTCCAGGTATCGGTCGCCTCGTCATAGCGCTGGTCCAGGGCGTGGCGGGCAAATGTCAGCGCCAGCGCCGTCTTGCCCTGCCCGGGTCGGGCGGCGAGCACGATCATTTCGCCGGGCTTCCATCCGGCCGTGTACTCATCGAGCTTGTGGAAGCCGGTCTGAACGCCCTGCAAATGGCCCTTGCGGCTCTGGTAGGACTCGATCAGATGAAGGGCCTTATCGATCTCCTCCCGCCCGCTTACGATGCGGCTGGCGCCATCCTGGGACGTTATGGCGAAGATGGAGGCTTCGGCCCGGTCCAGCACGGACGGAACTGAATCCGGCATTTCGTAAATGTCGGTCACGATCTCGCTGCAGGCAGTTTGAAGCGACCGGAGAAGACTCTTGTCCTTAACGATCCGGATGTAACTGCCGACGTTGAGATGCGTGGCGAAACCGACGAGCAGCTCTGCTAAAATTCCAGGGGAACCAACTTGCTCGGCCAGTTTCCGATCGGCGAGCTTCTGGTTGACCGTCATCACGTCGATCGACTCGCCAGCATTCGACATGTCGCGCATTGCTCGAAAGATTTCGATATGCGCGTGAACGAAGAAATCCTCCGGGACCAGGGAGACTGTGGCCTCGTTAATGACCTCAGCCGGCTGAGCCATCATGCAGCCCAGGACAGCCTTTTCGGCATCAGGGCTGTAGAGCACCTGAACCGATTGCAGGTCACCGGAAGCGACGCGGCGACGCGTGCCTTTCGATCCTGGAAGCTGGTCTGCGTCGTGTCTGGGCATAATCATAAGAAGACCAGGCAAACGAGTTCGTAGGTTCCATCGGGCGGCTTGGTGTCGAGATCCACGGTGAAGCCATCCAGCGCGTAGGTGTCTCGCCGGGGATATGCGCCGATGTTGTCTGCTGCGCCGATTTTGCTGACGGAAGGAATGACGTGGACCGGAGCGGAAGGAAGACCAAGGCCGGCGAACGTCACCACGTCGGTGTTAACGGCTATCATCTTGGAGACGCGGATCCCGCCGAGTCGGCCAATGGAGATGCTGAAGTCGCTTCCGTTGTCGGCATACAGGAGCTCGTTGCCGACGATGGCGGGCAGCGCTGGAAGTTGAGAAAGTTTGGTTGCCATAATTTATTTGCGACCGAGTGATGCCAGCGCTTCCTGCCTCGCCTGATTTAAGAGAGCCATCTCGGTATCGCTGCCCCCGCGATCGGGATGATATTTTTCAGCCAGGGCGCGATAGTTGGCATTCACGCGTTCCACCGTCCACTCGTCCGGTCCCAGCTGAAGAATCTTCCAGCAGTTATTTTCCGGACTGCTCGGCGCGGGCAGTGCGAGATAGCCGGTAAAGGCCTGGTCGAGATTTCCGACGCCCCAGCGGGCTTGTCCGCGAATCGATTCAATGTGCTTTCCGATTGCGTAGACGTTGCACTCAACGCGGTCCCACTGGTCGCAGGCCAGGGCAACATCCTTACCCTCGAGCTTAAAATAGACGGCCGCACCCGGGTCGCTTGGCTGCGCACGATCGCTATAAGGCAAGCCGTCAATGCGGAGCTTTATATTGGTGGAAAGAATTGCGTCTTTAGCGCTCAGTCTCGTGAGCTCCTGCTGTAGAAAATATGTCGCTTTAGCCATGGAGTGCCATTGACCGTTGTGCTTAAAAGCCGACCGACGACGCGCTTGCGCCCGAGGAAATTGGATCGGCCAAGTCAGAGGATATTTCATAGGATTCCTTCGATATGCATGAGGGTGAAGATGAGGGCCGTGACGACGACCAAACCGCGCAGCAAGAACATGCTCACGTCTGGTCCCTCGGATCCTTGGGATTCAATGGGGCGAACATCCTTTCAACATTTTCCAGAGGCTCATCCCAAAGTGCGGAGGCGGCCTTCGTTAAAAGATCGAAACTTGTCGTTCCCCATCCCATGTACCAACCGATGGTCGAGTGATCGCGAATCTGACTGAGGACATGTTGAATGGCCTTCTTCGCGGCGATTAGAGTATCGGCTTCGGATCCGCACTTCTCACAGAGAAGGTCGGTCCTGGTGCGTTCAGCCGTCACACATTTCACGCAGTTGGTGCTCATGTCGTCTCAACCTTTCTCCGGGTGGTACGAAAGCCAGGGGCGGCTCTGGCGGTAAGCGGCGCTCTCCGGATCGCTCTTCCTGCCGGGAGGGCGATTCACTTTGAAGGCTTCGAAATTGGGCGTGGGAGCCCAGGCGACGGCAACCGCGGTCATCGGTGGCCGCCTTTCACGCGGATCGGATTCAAGGTCGAGATCCGACCGAGAATCCATTCTGCGGTCGGGCCGCAACCGATCACCTGGGGATTGGTCATCCGCTCGAACTGTCCGCCCTCATGATCGGATTCATAGACGATCGAGAAAGCCGCGAGCGTGCGCTGTCCTGTGGTGGGACTTTGCCGGCCGCGCTAGGAGACACCGGCGTTTGAGGTTTCGCCTGGCTAGCGTCAGACGGTAAAAGGGGATAGGGATGCCAGAGCCGGCCTTCGATCTGGGCAATCTCCAGCGTGGCAATCAGCACGGCGCGATCGCGTTCGTAAATGTTGATCGAAGACGCCATCGTCTTAGCGGTTTCAGGCGAGACCTGCTTAAGGTGCGGGGCGCACATGATCTCCGGACGGTCGATCAACTCCATGCATCCGAGGGCGCAACAGTGGTAAAGCGGAAGGATCATGGCTTAGACCTCAGCAGCTTGATGAGATTCTCCCGCTCGATCTGAAGCAACTGCTTCTCGAGCTTCTCGATGTAGATATCGTGATCGTTGGGAAACTGATCGAATAGCACGTGAAGTGCCGTCAAAAAAGTCAGGCAGACCATGAAGCCGGATGCCCATGCGTAGCCGATCCAATAGAGGAAGATCGAGTAGGCCGCGCCGAAAACGAGCGAAAGCCAGATATCCTTCAAGCACCGTTTAAGGGGTTTGTCTTGGTCCGTTTTCATCGAACCCCTTTCAACGAGAAGCCCTCGCGTTCGGCGGCGGCATCGAAACGTTCCAGTTTAATTTTCGAGGCGTCCCGGAGTGACAGCAGATACTTCCGGTAAGCGGCGATCTCTTCGATGGTCTTGGCGAAGAAATAGCCACGCCCTGGAATCGCGCAAAGAGTGCCCTCCCATTTCGAGTTGGCATTCTCCTCAATGATCTGGCGCACCTCGCGTTCGCGGCCAGGAGCCCAGCGGAGGGCCTCGCAGATGTTCGGAGCGCTCACGGCATACTCAGCGCCGCGCGAGGTCTGCAGGACCTGCAGGACCGCGTCAGCGGAAGCAAGACGGTAAGCGTCGGTCTTGGCGTCGCTCATAGAACGATCCCCGCTTTCTTCAGTTCCTGCTCGAGCGGAGTTTTCTTGATCGATTCCTGAATCGCCTCGCGGATTACACTGATCGTCATCGGCATCTTGCTGTCGGCCGCCTCAAACCGGGCGAGGTCGATGACATTTTCCAGCGCACCGTAAAAGCCGGGCGATATCTTCACGAACTTCACCAGGAGATCGATCATGGCTGGCGTGCCCTCGGGGAAATGCCAGCGAACAACGCTCTCATGATCCTCGTCCGAGGTAACTTCCTCGCCATGGAAGCGCACGATGCGGCCTTCCCACTGGCCCGGCGCCCAACGCTTGCTGCTACCAAGAGCCTGGTTGGCGCTGACGATCGCCTGGGGCGTGCTCAAGATGACAATGGCGAGCTGACGTTTGTTGCGATCCCAGAGCGATCGAAGGAATTCGATCCGGCGCGGCTTGAGCGTGATGTCAGACGGCCAGAGCTTGTGCCCTTCGTCGATGATGAGGAGATTGATGGCGTTGCGGCCGAAGAGCGCCCGGATCTGGGCCTTGATCTGGGAAGTTGTCTTACCGTTGCCGACGCTGATGCCGACCGCCCGGGCGAAATCGAAAATGAAGTCGCTGAAACTTTCCCCGTCCGTGCACTCGTAATAGAGGCTGCGGTCAAGATTCTTGAGGTGAATGTAATCAGCCGTCGTCGTCTTGCCGGTCCGAGTCTTTTTGATGACCTCAGTCAGTGCACCCTTTTCCATGGCGAATCGGGCTGTCTTCTCAACTCTCCGGAAAAACGCGGTATTCGCCGGCAAGCGGAGGTTGGCGTCCATGACCGCGCGAAGGGATTCGATCTTTTGGACCGTGTGCCGGATGTCGGCTTCGGGATTGGTAAGGGCCGCGCGGATATCCTCCCGAGGAGCTCCTAGCAATTCAGTGAGCTGATCGGCCGTGCGCTGTTCGCGGTGCAGATAATTGGCCAGCCAGAGGATGGCATTACGTTCACGCGGCGACCGCGTGCGGGCCACCTTAACGGTGAAATTCAGACCGATGTTGATATTGTGTCGTTGGGACCAGCCGGGAAAGTTAGAGGTGCGATCGCCTTTCTTGGGCGACTGCGTGGGCCTTTCGGGTAGTTCGGGAAGATCGGCGCGAGAGGTGTAAGCCAGGGCGAGCTTTGACATCAGTTTTGATCTCCATCGTTCGGACGGTTTTTGAGCAGGAACGGCGTGCCGCTGCGCACCGCGGATTTATCCGGCGTGCCGAAGCAGGCCTTCACGAAATCGAATTCCTCGGCGACCATGCTTTTTTCAAAGATGGCGTAGACACGGGGATGCTCTTCGGGCTTGAGCCCCTTGAGGTGATTGACGATGAACAGCCGTCGCGACCGTTCGAGTTTGGGATGCTCTTCGACCAGGCGGTCGAGGGCGGCGGTATCATTGAGTTTCATGGCTGTTCTTCCTGCGGGGTTTGGTTTGTGAGGGCGGCAGCGAACGCCGCGATATCGGCCTGTTTGGCGTCGTGGCGCGAAGGTGACGAGGAGGGCTCCTGCGTACGGGCCGCGTGGATGGCCTTGGTGAATCCGGAGGTGGGCGAGGTCGGGCGGTGGTCGCCGCTCGTTGTGGTGACGACGCCAACAAGTTTGCTGACATTCGCCTCGCCATTCTCGATGCGGTCCTTGAGGAAGGGCGCGTTCGCAGCGACGAGCTCGTGCGCGTAGCGGTTTTCGACTTGGCGCAATTTCTCGGCCTCGGCGGCGAGAGCGACCGGATCATTAGCGTCCGGACCTTTCACCAGGGGAAGGCGCTCCAGGAAGACGGAGGTGTCTCCCTCCCTCCAGGTGGAGACCTGATTCTTGAGCAGGTAGATCTCGTGCGGGCAGTCGGCGTCCACGATCGCGATGTACTCTTTCTTGAGTGTGCTGAGTCGCTTGGCCTCGGCGACAGCAAGGCTCGACGGATGGAAGTAGCGGTAGTCGTCGCCCTGGATCTGGATCGTTGCGCCCTGTTTGGTGACAGTCACGGGACGAGCCTTCATCAGAAGCATGACGGCGTCGGCCGGCGAAATGCGGTGAGGCGTGACGCCGCGCTGTTCGGCTTCAAATTCCAGCCGCTGCCATTTTTCGTTGGAAGACTCCGTGCGATAGCGAATGCCGCCCTGGGGAAGCTCGACGCCAATCTTGAGGAAGCCTTCGCGACGATGACCGATCTGCTGGTTGTAGTAGGCGATGCAGGTCGCGAAGGCCTGCTTGAACTGGGAAACATAGAGCAGCGGGATATGAATGCCCTGGGCGTCCGTGGCGTCCTTGGCGTGAGGAGAGGTGTCTGTCCCGCCACTTTCCAGATAGGCCAGCGTGCGGGCCGCCTGGGCGAGAAGCGCGGCATTCTGGATCTGGCCGCCTTGGTGAGGCTTGTTCAGATCTCCCACCATCGCGGGAAGCTTCTGGTAGACGCTGCCGCGTTGGCCGGGCAGGTGTTGCGTGAAATGGCCGAGCGTCTTCATGAAAGACTCGATCCAGCCCTTGCCCATCCAATGGCCGCTATTCGCCTGAATGAAATCGCCGCCGAAGTTCTGGCCGCCGTCCATGTCGGTGCGCCGGATCCGGACCTGGCCAGGGAACATCGACTCGATCATGATCTGGCGCTGAGTTGAGCAAGCCACGGTGCCGCGCTCGAAAAGGATCAGCGTGCAATACCGGAGCATTCTCGCTCCGTTGAAGGCGTCACTCCCATTCTCAACTTGGAAGCGTCGATTGACGGGGGCGCTTATTTCGCGATCACACCCGGCGTTAATTACGACGCCCATGAAAATATCCAGTGGAGGACGAACACGCCTGGCGGCCCGATCGGAATTGATTTCGTCCAAGAGCTTGATTTCAAGCTGACGCCTTCCGCGCCCATGATTCTGCAGGCGGGTTCTGAGGCTTCAATCTCGACAAGCTATGCGGTCGCGGGCTCGTTTAATTATCTTTCTTCAATCATTCAGCTTGTGCCTCCTTCCTCGGGTCCGAGAGTCAATGGGGCTGCGATGCCTGGTCCTTTCGAATCGTCTCTCGATCTCACTAACGAACCTCTTGCCGTCAATGCCTACACCCTCGTAACCCGTCTCTCAATTTCTGGGTATGCGCCTCGTGGCCTTACTGGAATGGTCCTGCGCATCAGCAAGGTGACTCTCAGCCAGCCGGGTGATGGCACGGTTACACTGGATCTGCAGTCGGATGCTTCCATTCCAGGATCTGCTTCGCTTTACCAGCCGGAGCCTATTCAATCTCAAACCTTTGATGGTCTCGAGGCTGTTTCCGCGACGGTGAGGATTGCTGGTCTAACAACGGAGCAGCTCGACGGGGATCCGGACGGAGTCCTGGTATGCGCCCAGCGGCCGAATGGGTTGGTGACGGGCTACGAGTTGGACGTGAACTGGGAAACGACAACCGACTTTATCAGCCTGGGCAAGTATCGCTCATTCGCGATCTTGGGGATTTTGAACCGTTGGCGCCGATCGGATAGCTCGGGACGATTGCTCGTCGATGTTTCTATCGGGAGCGTCCTAGATCAGCAAGTCCTGGTCAACTACAGCACAAATAAAACGCAGCTCTTTTTCGTCGCGATGACTCGCAAGCAGCAGCTGCACTCAGCAGTGGATCAACATCAGCTTGTCCCCGGCTGGGCATCCTTTCGTGTCGGCGGCCGCTTCGCTCTTGTGAGCAGCAATCGTTGGGAAATTGAAGTCGAGCCTGGCGTTTTGAGTTCGGTTCCTTTCGCGCTCGAGAACTTCAGGGTTCCGTCTGCTGGCTACTGGCCTACCTCCCTTTGCTGGATTGGCGTCGAAGCGGACTTTGCCGAGGTCACGACGACATCGCTGAATGTCTTTCGCTCCGGAGGGAACGATCCTTCCGATGTTACAGACAATCGTATTTTCCGTTTTCCAACATCGACGCCAACGATGACCCAGAACCAAACG
>JAMFSY010000111.1 GCA_026225555.1 Methylacidiphilales bacterium | reverse complement strand
TGGCGAATGTTTCCGTCACGGCCCGGGTGAGCAAATCTCCGATGAGAAGAACGATTGTGCAGTTAAGACCCAGGCGGGAAATCGCCATCTCCACCGTCGCTCCATCGCGGGCGGATATCCGAGGATAAGCCATGATGATCAGCCGTCGCGTCATCGATTCGTCCGTGCTGATGATCTCCGCGATCTCTTCCATTGAGGCGGTTTCCCGGCCGCCGACCAAACCGGCGATCCGTTGCACGCCGGGAGAAAGCGGTGGGAGATGGAAGCGGGCCCGCAAATCTTCGGTTTCGACAATCATGGTCAGACTCTCCGGGCCAGGCAGATGGTGATCTGCAATTGATGTTCGCCATGGGAAAAATTCAGGCTTTGGCCCTCCTCCGGGCCAAGATTCGGGATGACATCCGCGCGGGCCACCTGGGGCACCCGAAGTTCGCAATCCATGCCTGTATTGGAAATATCGGTGTGCAAGTTGCCGCTCACCATGTTGGTCACTTCGCCGATCGTATCGGCCACCAGATCGTCCTCAATTTCCTCGATCGGCATGCCGGTCAAGGACGAGGTGATCTTCCGGGCGAAAGCCATCGACGTATGCAAATGCACGTTGCCTTTGATCACGCCGGAAAACTCGATCATGCTTGCCAGTAAAGGACCGGGAAAGACCGCCTCCTTTTCTTCGCGTTGGACAGGCAGTGAAATCATCTCTTGGAAAATGTCATGGATGACCCGCTCGACCATTTCCTCGAAATTGAGGAAGGCAAGGACATCGATGAATTCTTCCGCTGTGACGTTGAGGTGGGGGCTTTGATTATGCATGAGCAGGGTTGGCCGATCGGCCGTTACGGGTTTCCAATACTTTCATTAAATGAGTGGCCATGTCCTCGAGGGGAACGATGTTGTCCACGGCACCGAGTTCCACCGCTTTGGCCGGCATGCCGTAAACGACACAACTGGCGGCATCCTGGGCGACGGTGTGGGCGCGGAGATCGTGCAGCCTCTTCATGCCGGCGGCGCCGTCCTTGCCCATTCCGGTCAGAAGCAGGGCAATCGCATGGGCGCCCGCACATTTCGCCGCGGACTCGAAAAGGACATCCACCGCGGGCCGCTGATGTTCGACCAGGGGGCCCTGGTTGAGAACGACCTGGTAGCCGTTTCTCGCGCATTGGATTTCCATGTGGTATCCGCCGGGCGCAATGAGAGCCAGACCGGCGTGGAGAATATCGCCATCCACGGCTTCCCGGACTTCCATGGCGCAAACACCATCCAGCCGCTTTGCGAAGCTGGCGGAGAAGCCGGCAGGAATGTGCTGCACAATGGCGATTCCCGGCAGCGTGGCGGGCAATTGAGTCAGGATTTCCTTGATCGCATGGGTTCCGCCGGTGGAGGCGCCCAGGACGATGATTTCCCGGGAATCGTAGGCGGAAACCGTGGAGTTCGGTTTTCTGAGAGAGCGTGTGAGCATGGCCGGCCGCCGCCGCCGGATCGGGGCCGCCGCTGCAACCTTGATGAGATGAATCAACCTCGTCTTGAAGGAGGTCTTTTCTGAAAGATGGGCGGGCTTTCCAATGACTTCGAACGCGCCTGAAATCAACGCCTCAACCGCCTTTTGGGAACCTGACGGCGTCAGCGAACTCATAACGATAATCGGCATCGGCTTGCGCTCCATGATCAGCTTGAGGAAGGTGATCCCGTCCATGCGTGGCATTTCCAAATCGAGCGTCAGGACATCCACTTGTGAGGAAGCGAGCCGGTCCTTCGCCTCGTAGGGATCGTGCGCGCAACCGATCAGTTCGATCTCGCGGTCGTGACCGAGGAGGTCGTTCAGCACCCGGTGAAAGAAGGGTGAATCATCGACAGCCAAAACGCGGATGGGTGGTGGAATATTCATAAAATGGACATGAAAACTTCGATTTCCATCGTGCGCATATGGACGGCGATCATCACTCGCTCGAGGTCGCTCGAGTCGACTTTAAGGACATCCATGGCCCGGTTGGTCTTGATTGCCGGCGGAGCGTTTTCCCCCCAGCCATAGGCCGAGCCCAAGGCGTGGGTGCAGACATCCGCGAGATGGACCAGACAGGAAAGAGCAGTGCTGGAGGGATCCTCGGGGACGTGATGATTCGCCACTGCGCGGACGAGGGAATCCGGCTGTAGCCAGCGGGTCAGGATGCTGGCCCCCAGTTCGGCGTGGTCCATGCCGAGCAGGATCTTTTCCGCCTCGAGAAGGGAGATGTCCTTCGACCGGCTGTAGTCGTGAATCTCTTCGTACATGGGAAGCAGGGACATGTTGATCATGATCTTCCCGAAGTCGTGCAGAAGACCCGCCGTGAACGCGGTGGCGCCATCTTCCTCCACCTGGGAAGTCAGTTTCCTGATTTCCTCTGCGGCAATGCCGACGGTGATGCTGTGGCGCCAGAGTTGGCCGACCTCCATGCCATAAACGGGAAGGGGAACGTTCATCCGTTCGCCGATGCTGATCTGCCAGACGATGCGCAGGATATTCGCGAATCCGAGTCGGGCCACCGCTTCCTCCACTGACGAGATCGGTTCGCGACCCCGGAAAATCACCGTGTTGCAGACCTTTAAAATCTGGGCGGTGAGAATGGGATCGTAGTGCACGATCGACACGACCTCGGAATTAAAAGGGGCGGCCTTGAGTAGCCGGGTCAACTTACAGGCCACCTCGGGCGTGGCAAACAACTCGGTATTCTCCAGGAGAACCTCATCGATTTTCATAGTTGCAGCGTCCTTTCGCCGGGTGTTTCCACGTAGGCGCTGCCCGTGGCCATGTTCAGTCGAAAAGTCCGGGAGAGATGTCCGCCCACCGCGCGATTGCAAATACGCACGCCGTGATGGGCGAAGAGTTCCGTCAGGGCGATAAGATTGCGCTCGCCCACGTTGAAGGTGTTATTGGTCAGTTGCATGTCGGCGCCGCCGGCGACCTTCACCATCAAGCGCGCCTTCACCGCCCCGAGTTCATACACGGCGCGAAATAAAAGGGGCACGCCCGTATTGACAAAGAGAAAGGGCAACTTGCCCGCCTTCTCGGGATCGATCGTGGAGGTCGGCAGGAGGACATGCAGCATGCCGCCGACTTTGATCTGTGGGTCATAGAGAGCGATGCCCAGGCAGGAGCCCAGGGAATAGGTCACGATCTCCTGATCGACTTGATTGCTCGCTTTCATGTCCGCCATGCGGACGATGACTTTGTTACCGGGAATTCCTCGAACGACATTCATGGCTTTTTAGGTGGAAGATTTCCAGTAGATGCTGGACTCGATTTGTTTGAGTCCGGCGGGTTTCCGGCCGAGGCTTTCCGCGTGACCGATGATGAGGTAACCGCCTTCGTGAAGTTGGCCGTACAGCCGTTCCACGAGGTCCTGCACAGTGGGACGATCGAAATAGATCATGACATTTCGGCAGAAAATAACATCGAAGCGGCCCTCGGAGCCGTTGCTCGGTTGAAGAAGGTTCATGTGCCTGAATTCGATCTGCTCGCGCAGTCGCTTTTTCGCGCGGTAGTAACCCTCCCACTCACCTTCTCCTTTTTGAAAATGGGGAGCCAGCCAGGCCGGGTTGGGGAGTTTGACCCGGCTGGCTTCGTAGATGCCCCGGACGGCCCGCTCCAAAACGCGGGTGGAAATATCGGTGGCAAAAAGTTGCCAGACATCCCGGTTGATCGCCCCAAAGCAGGCGGCCAGGACGAGCGCCATGGAATAGGGTTCCTCTCCCGTGGAACAGGCCGCGCTCCAGGCGCGAAAGGGGCCTTTGCTCCGCCGCGATCCGGCGGCCAGATAATCATAAACGATCCGGTCTTTGAGAAATTTGAAGTGTTCGATTTCGCGAAAGAAGGTCGTGTAATTGGTCGACAGCGTGTCGATCAAATGAGGCAGTTCCGTAGAAGCTTTACTCGATTTGAGCAGGGCGCAATATTCCGAGATATCGGATAGCCCCAGGATACGCAGCCGCTTGCTCAGCCGCCCGTAAACCATCTGCTTTTTCTCCTCACCCAAATGGATGCTGCTTTGGTCATAGACCAATTGCCGGAGGAACTGAAAATCTGGATCGCATATCGCCATAGTCGGACTTGATTAGTCCTACTATCGGTGGCGCGGCTGAAAATCTTAGAAGCGGGAAACGAGGCTATCCGAGGAAGAAGTTAACTCGACAGTTCTGGGGCAAAAATTCCCGGCTTTTGCGCGACTGAGCATGCATTCCCGGCTTTTCTTAATCGGAAAGATCGCGATCCGTGGGCAGAGACCCATAGAACGCGTAGTAGATGATGTAGAGATAGCAGACCGCCGGGACGATCATCGCATATTGAAGTCCGAAGCGGTCCGCCGCCAGTCCCATGAGAATTGGCACGAGCGCCCCGCCGACGATGCCCATGATCAACAGGCTCGCGCCCTGGCTCGTGCGATGGCCCAGTCGGGCGATGCCGAGGGTGAAGATATTCGGAAACATGATGGAGTTGAAAAAGCCAATCGCGAGCACGGCCACCAAGGCAACCTGCCCGGAGAGAAGCCACCCGCTGATGCAAAGGACTGTCGTGACCGTGGCGTTGAAGCCGAGGACCACCTGCGGCCTGAGTGCCTGCAGGACGAGCGCGCCAACCAATCGTCCCACCATCGCGCCTCCCCAATAATAGGAGACGTAAAGCGCCGCCACCGACGGAACCATCCCGGCAATGGCGGGCAAACCGAGGTAGTTGATCAGATAACTGCCGATGGAAACCTCCGCGCCGACATAAAGAAAAATCGCCACCACGGCGAGCGCTAGGTGCCGGACTTTCAGCACCTCGAAAACGGAATGATGGTGCTTTTCATCCTCTTCCACCGCTTCCAGGACAGGTAAATGCAAAAGGGCCATGATTCCCGCCATCAGAAACGCGATCAAGCCCAGACCGAGGTAAGGCATCCGGACGCTGGAGGCCTGGGCGAATTTATCAGCGGTGGCCACCGTGGCCGCGGAAAGAATCAGCCAGCCGCCGATTCGCGGAGCAACGGTCGTCCCAAGCGAGTTGAAGGCCTGGGCGAGATTGAGTCGGCTCGAAGCCGTGGCGGGATTTCCCAAGGCGGAGATATAAGGATTCGCCGAGACCTGGAGCACCGTTATTCCCGTCGCGAGGACAAAGAGCGCGCCGAGAAAAAGCGGGTAGGAAAGAAATGTGGCCGCCGGATAAAAAAGCCACGCGCCAACGCCGGTGGTCATGAGCCCCGCCACCATTCCGCGTTGATAACCCCAGCGCGCCACCAGCATTCCCGCCGGGACCGACATGATGAAATAGGCCCCGAAAAAACAAAATTGGATAAGAGAAGCCTTGAAGTAGTTGAGGCTGAAAACCGCTTTGAGGTGAGGCAGCAAAATATCGTTCAGGCAGGTCAGAAACCCCCACATGAAAAAGAGCGCGGTGACGGCGCAGATGGCCAGCCAACGCATTTGGGGCGAGAGGGATTCTGCCTTAATTTTTACCGAAGTTGAGACAGGGGTCATGAAAGTTTCATTCCGGAATTTCCAAAGCAGCGTAGGCGGCGATTCTGGAATTCCCACCGCAAAGTGTAGTAACCTGATTTTCACGCCACGCCATTGCTTTATTCGCGAGAGGTTATTCAGTAACGGCGAACAATCTCATATCCAATCAGGGAGACTTTTATAATGGAATTCAGAAAACTCGGCGGTTCAGGTTTCAAGGTGCCGGTGTTGAGCCTGGGCACGGGCACATTTGGCGGCAGCAACGAATTTTTCAAAGCCTGGGGAGGCAGCGGCGTGGAGGAAGCCACCCGGCTGATCGACATCTGCCTCGAGGCCGGGCTCAACATGTTCGACTCGGCGGATGTCTATTCGGAAGGCTTGGCGGAGGAAGTCCTGGGCAAGGCCATCGCGGGACGTCGCGACCAGGTCATTATTTCCACCAAAGCTACTTTTCGCTCCGGCCCCGGGCCGAATGACGTCGGCTCCTCGCGGCACCACCTGCTCCGTTCCTGCGAAGCGAGCCTGCGCCGGCTGGGCACCGATTACATCGATCTCTATCAGATGCACGGCTTCGACGCGCAGACTCCAGTGGAGGAAACGCTGCAAGTTCTCGATGATCTGGTGAAAAGCGGGAAGGTGCGCTACATCGGCTGCTCGAATTTCTCGGGCTGGCACCTAATGAAGTCGCTGGCGATTTCGGAGAAATATGGGCTCTCACGCTACGTCGCGCATCAGGCCTATTATTCCCTCATCGGGCGCGATTATGAATCGGAGCTCATGCCGCTCGGACTGGATCAGCAGGTCGGCGCCGTGGTCTGGAGTCCGTTGGGCTGGGGACGGCTCACCGGTAAAATCCGTCGTGGCCAGGCCTTGCCGGAAGTCAGCCGACTCCGCGCTAAAAGTTCCGTTGATGCCGGTCCGCCCGTCCCTGATGAGCAGGTTTACCGCGTCGTTGATGCGATTGACGAGATCGCCCGGGAAAATGGAAAGAGCGTGTCGCAAATCGCGCTTAACTGGCTCCTGCAACGCCCCACCGTGGCCAACGTGATCATCGGTGCGCGCAATGAGGAACAGTTGCGCCAGAACCTGGGCGCGGTGGGCTGGAACCTCTCCGCCGAACAAGTCGCAAAACTCGATGCCGCCAGCGCCATGACACCGGCTTATCCTTATTGGCATCAGCGATTCTTCCCGGAACGCAATCCCTTTCCCTGTTCGTGATTGAGTCCTCGCCTTTCGCAGACCCCGTTGGTTCTAGGTTGAGGTAACCTGCGAGGCTTGCCCATCCACCTGCTTCGAAAGGAAATGGGCAAGCAGGTCGTCCCAAATCTTATCCCGCGCGGTTTGAAGATCGGCGGGATTTGCATCCTTCGACTTGATGATGAGCGGCTTTCCCGTCGGGTCCGCCAGATGATCGAGCACGAAATCCTTGCGATCCTGCGCGCTGGCCTGAGCCATTCCGGCGAAGGTCTGCCAGTCCGTCCCGGTCAGCGCATACTGGCCGACCCAAGCCGAGGTCAGTTCCACCACGCCAAAGGATTTCTGATTGAAGGGCGGAGTGGGCGTGCTTTTCGCCAAGGTAAAAAGGAGGTCGGCGAAGTTATCCTCAGTAATGCCCGAATTGGGCAACACATGAATGACCAGGGCGTTTGGCTGCACAAAGCCGCCCAGGTGGGCGTGGATCGGGACCAGGATAAAGGGCGTTTGCGCGAGATTATCCTCGAGCGGTTCATCGATGAGGACGTAATTGGCGCCGATGATGCCCGCCAAGGCAAGGAAGAGGAGCGCAAACAAAATACTGACGAAGGGGAAGCCCGACTCCTCCTTTTCCCGGGAACGGGATGAGGTCCGGCTTTTCTTCCGGGAAGACTTTTTGGCCGCCGGAGCGGCGCTGGTTTCGGCGCTGGGAGCGTTCGGGTTGAAGAAGGGAAGTGACTTGGTCTTGAGCCCAAAAGGCTGCTTGGAGCTGGGCAGAGCTGTTTGCAGGTCCGGTATTTCGGAAACCTGTTTCCAATCCTGATGTCCCGGGCTCCAAACCCAATGGGCAGGCGTGATCTCCCCTTGGGCGATTTTTGCCCTCAGTTCCTGACGAGGAAGCTCCTGGGTATCCTCTGAGCCGGGGATAGCCAGAATATAGGTTTCGGGAAGATTTTCGTTCATGCAGCCCTCATTCCTTTAAGCTATCGACCGACGATGAGGGGTATGAAGTATGCCACCGAATTTAAAATTGATCATTAAGGGAAATAGTTAACTGACGGCTCGGACATTTTAGCTCGCCTGAGTCGCTTGGGCACGCCTTTTTGTCCTAAAAATATAACAATCCCGCCCGGCACCCATGACATCGGCGCGGCTTCTGTGGTAGCGTCGCGCTCCTATGATCGAGGAAATTGCTTACGGTGGTTGGAAAAGGAATTTGCGTCTTCGCGGTGAAAGCACGGAACTGGTTATCACCCTGGACGTGGGACCGCGCGTCATTCGCTACGCGACACACGGGGGAGCCAATGTCTTTGCCGAATTATCGGAGCAGCTCGGTGGCTGCGATGAGAAGGAGTGGATGATCCGGGGTGGGCACCGTTTTTGGACGGCGCCCGAAGCCGACCATTCCTACGAATTGGACAACAGCCCGGTCACGTGGAAAAAGCTGGGCGACACTTCCGTGGAGATCATCCAGCCCGCCAGCGCCAGCTTCGGTTTTCAAAAGACCTTGCGCGTGGAATTGCTGGAAAACGAACTCGTCCGGATCACGCATCTTTTGGCCAATGCCAGCCAGGCACCTCTGGAAATGACGCCTTGGGCGCTTTCCGTCATGGCTCCCGGCGGGACCGCTCTCATTCCGCAACCGTTCCTCGATCTTCATCCCGGAGAATTTCCCGAAGGCCGGGAAGCCAAGCCGGAGGAATTCCTGCCGAATCGTGAACTGGTTCTCTGGCCCTTCACGAATCTGGGCGATGGCCGCTACCTCTTCAGCAAGCATTTCCTGCGGATGAGCTATGCCGCGAACCTGCCCGCCACCAAGCTGGGCCTGAAGCTGCCGAGCGGCTGGATCGCCTATCAAAATGGCGCGAACGTCTTCGCCAAGTATTTCACCTACAATCCGGCGCTGACTTATCCCGATCACGGGGCCAATTGCGAGCTCTATACCGACAAGAATATTTTCGAGCTGGAATCGCTCGCGAACCTGCAATCGCTGCCCGTCGGCGGTGTCCGGGAGCACATCGAGCATTGGTCCCTGCACCCCATCGCGACCGATCTGCGCGACGAACAGGCCGCGCTCGATTTCTTTGCCGCTTTGCCGAAAATCTAAAAAGGCAGGGACGGCAATCCCTGCCGTCCGACTTTTGATTCACATCCCCTGGCACACCCTCACAAACGCCCCAAAAGCCTTCGTCTCCATCGATTGCTTCGGCCACGCCAGGCAGACCTTGCGTGAAAGCTTCTCCGGGCGTAGCGAGCGGAAGATCACCTTCCGATGCCGGAACGCCCCGCGCGCAATTGCCGGGATGAGCGAGATTCCCAGCCCTGTTTCCACCATCGCCAGCACCGTATCGAGCTGCGAGCTCTGGATGAAAACCTTGGGGACAAATCCGGCCCGGTCGCAGAGAGAGAGCGTCTGCCCGCGCAGGCAATGGGCGTCGTTCATCAGAATCATCGGGAACTCCCGCAAGCCCTGCAATTCGATCCGCTTGGCGCGGTGCAGCGGATGTCCTGGCGGCAGCACGAGGAGAAACTCATCCTCGAAAAGGTCCTGCTGCCGGAGATCGTCGCCGGCAATCGGCGGGCTGAGGATCACCACATCGAGCGCGCCGCGCCGCATGGCCGCGAGAAGGTTTTCGGTGGGATCTTCCGTGATCTGAAAACTGATGCCGGGATACTCCTTCCGGCACGCGCGCAGCAATTTTGGCAGGTAATAGGGTGCGACTGTGGGGATGACGCCCAGCCGCAAGGTACCTTGCACGTGATCGGAAAAGGCGGTGGCCTCCTGTCGCGCTTGCTCGATCGTGCCGAGAACCGAGACGGCATGGCGATAGATACGTTCGCCCAACGGTGTCAGAAAAGCGCCCTTCTTGAGGCGCTGAAGCAGAGGCTCGCCGATGTCCTCCTCCAGTTTCTTGATCTGGTGGCTGAGCGTGGGCTGCGTGACGTGGCATTGCCGCGCGGCCCGCGTGAAACTCTGTGTGGTGGCCACGGCGACCAGGTAGCGAAGCTGTTGGATCTCCATAGACGCCATCTATGATCACGATGCAAACAAAAGATTTCAATAATAAACATTTCCCGGGCATGTTGCTCAACATGAGTAATCCCTTGATGACCACCACGGGCGGTAATCCCATCGCCGATAATCAGAATTCCATTTCCGCCGGCCCGCGTGGCCCTCTGCTTTTGCAGGACTACCAGCTCATTGAAAAACTGGCCCACCAGAACCGCGAACGCGTGCCCGAGCGCACCGTCCACGCCAAGGGCTCCGGCGCCTATGGCACCCTCACGATCACGCACGATATCAGCAAGTACACCAAGGCCGATCTCTTTCAGCCGGGCAAGAAGACCGAGGCGCTGCTCCGTTTCTCCACCGTGGCGGGCGAGCGTGGCGCGGCCGATGCCGAGCGCGATGTGCGCGGCTTCGCCCTGAAATTCTACACCCAGCAGGGTAATTGGGACCTCGTGGGCAACAACACACCGGTCTTCTTCGTGCGCGATCCGCTCAAGTTTCCCGACTTCATCCACACGCAAAAGCGCCATCCGAAAACCAATATGCGCAGTACGACCGCCATGTGGGATTTCTGGTCGCTCTCGCCGGAAAGCCTGCACCAGGTCACGATCCTCTTCTCCGATCGCGGTCTTCCCCAAAGCTATCGCCACGTCAATGGCTACGGCTCGCACACCTACAGCTTCCTCAACGCGAAGAACGAGCGCTTCTGGGTCAAATTCCATTTCAAGACCCAGCAGGGCATCGCGACCATGACGAATCGCGAGGGCGAGGCGCTCATCGCGAAGGACCGCGAGAGCTCGCAGCGCGATCTCTTTTCCGCCATCGAAAAGGGAGACTTCCCCAAGTGGAAAGTGCAGATCCAGATCATGCCCGAGCTCGATGCCGACAAGGCAAAGTTCAATCCGTTCGATCTCACCAAGGTCTGGCCGCACAAGGATTATCCCGTCATCGACGTGGGAGTCCTCGAACTCAATCGCAACCCGGAAAACTATTTCGCGGAAATCGAGCAGGCGGCTTTCAGTCCCTCGAACATCGTCCCCGGCATCGGCTTCTCGCCCGACAAAATGCTCCAGGCCCGCGTCTTCTCCTATGCCGACGCTCATCGTTATCGCATCGGCACCTGGTACGAGAAACTTCCGGTCAATGCGCCGAAATCGCCCGTCCGCACCTACGATATGGACGGCACGATGAACTTTTTCGCGCCGAAGGGCCCGGATGCCTACTACGAGCCGAACAGCTTCAACGGCCCCGTGCAGGACCCCGCCTTCGCCGAGCCGCCGCTCCGCATCTCCGGTGATGCCGCGCGGTACAATCATCGGGATGGCAACGACGATTACTCCCAGCCCGGCGATCTGTTCCGTCTCATGTCCCCCGGCCAGAAGGAAGCGCTTTGCCGCAACATCGCCGAGGCCATGGACGGCATTCCCGACTTCATCATCGAACGCCAGCTCGGGCACTTCGCGAAGGCTGACCCCGCCTACGCCGAAGGCGTGCGCAAGGCGATGAATCGCGGCACGTCGCAGGAAGGCGTCGGCCACGGCGACCCTGTCCCGCACGTCGCGCCGGAACATCTCGAGACGGCGAGCGTCTAATTGCCATGACCGCCGCCGGAACCACCCTGACGACGGCCGTGACCGAGGCCGAGGAGAAGCGCTATGCGGAGCTTCAACTCATGGCGCTCGATTACGCCCGGCAGGGGGAGACGGCGGCCCTGCAGTCGATGATCGAGGCCGGTTTGCCGGTCAATCTTGAGGACCCCAAAGGCAATACCTTGCTCATGCTGGCCGCCTATAACGGATGGCTCGAAACGACGCAAATGCTCCTGCACGCTGGAGCAGAGGTGGACCGTCGCAATCATCGCCAGCAAACGCCGCTTGGCGGTGCGGCCTTCAAGGGCGATACCGCCATTGTCGAGAACCTGCTCGCGGCGGGGGCGGACATTGAGGCTGACAACGGCAATGGCATGACGCCGTTGATGTTTGCTTCCATGTTCGGTCGCACGGAGGTTGTTAGCCTTTTGCAAGCGCGTGGTGCCAATGCGGGGGCGAAGAATCGTTATGGTTTTCGCGCGGGGTGGCTGAGATTGTTTTCGCCGCTCTTCAAGAAGTTGGTGCCGCGGAAGCGAGGCTAGTTTTTTAACGCCATTCAATAAGTCGGACGGCAGGGACTGCCGTCCCTACCTTTAGAAAAGTTCCGGTTCGCTACCGGGGGCGGTGATGGGCTGGCCCAGCAGACGCATGATTTGCAGGGCCGCTTTGGGCGCAAAATCCTCCGAGTGATTGCTCGCGACCACACGCACATCCTTCGCCTTCACGGCCAATCGTTTGATTCGCTCCACGATCCCCTTAAGCTCCGCATCGCTGTAAGCATAGTGGAATTTCTCCGCCGCCGTCTTGCCGTTCAAATAGCCGTCGACGTTTCGGCCATGCAGCCGCAGATAGCTCAGCTTGGGATTCGTTATCTCATCGATGTCGGGCATCACGTTATCCGCGTCGCAACGTGGCATATCGACCGCGACCCATGTGATCGCGCGCTCGCGGAAATAAGCCAAAGTGCTCGCCAACGCCTTGCCGGTCACCCAGGCGCGCTGCCGTAATTCGACCGCAAGCGGATGCTTTCCCAGTGCCTCGATCATTGGATCCAGTTCCTCCAGTCGATGTTTTTCCGGATGAAATCGGGGCGGCAGCAGAAGCAGGAACGCGCCGAGCTTTTTCGCCTTTGCCATCGGCTGCACCTGCTCAAGTGTGTAGGCGATGAGATCGCGTTGCAGTTCCGCCGTCATCTGAAACGATTGCATCGGCGCGGTCCCGGCAGGGCGCAACGGCTTCGGCAGATCGCCCATTCGCCGCGAATGGCCGGAGAGCGTCTTGTGCAACTTCAGGTCGAAGAAGAAGCCAGGTGGTGTCATCTGCGCCCATTTCGCGGCGGTCGTTGGCGAAGGGATGGAGTAGAAGCTGGCGTTAACCTCCACATGGCCAAAGCACCGGGCGTAGCCGGCCAATCGTTGCGTCGCAGGCAGCTTGGGTGGATACAAAATTTCGACATACTCGGGATCGGTCCAGCTTCCGCACCCCACTTGAATGGCCATGCCGCCACCCTAAATCGGCAAGGGGAGAGAGGCGAGTCCCTTCACGGTAGGGAGGCGTGGCTGGACCCGGGATCGAACCGGGGACACGCGGATTTTCAGTCCGCTGCTCTACCAGCTGAGCTATCCAGCCAGGCTATCACCGCCCGAAAAGGGCGAAAGTTGACAATGCCTCTTGTGCCGGAAGGAGCAAGCCTAAACTCCGGCGAGATCGGCAAATTCCTGAGTTACGTTGCGGGCAGGGGGAGGGGAATGCCGGCCTTCTTTGCGCTTTGTCTTTCTTCAGCTAGCCTGAGCTCAGTCTCTCCTTGATGCATTCCTCGATCCAATCCCGCAGCGATGCCGACCGTAATTGGCGGCGCTTTGTCCTTTTCCGAGTGCTCTTCAATTCCCGGTTCTATTACCCGGTGCTGGCGGTTTTCTTTCTCGATCTGGGCTTGAGCGTCACACAATACACGCTGCTGAATTTCGCCTGGGCGCTTGCCATTGTTTTTACTGACGTCCCCGCGGGCGTGCTGGCGGATCGGATTGGACGCAAGCCGTTGGTCGTCACCGCCACGTTTTTCATGGTGGGAGAAATGTTGCTGCTCACGCTCGCTCCCCGGAATGGCGGTCTCGCGTTATTTCTCTTCTGCCTGGCCAACCGCGTGCTTAGCGGCATGGCGGAGGGGATGGCCAGCGGGGCGGACGAGGCGCTGGTCTTCGATTCGCTGGCGGAGCGGGACCGCTCGGCGGAATGGCCGCTGGTTCTCGATCAAGTCATGCGTTGGCAGGGGCTGGGTATGGTCATCGCCATGCTCGTGGGCGGGGCGGTTTACGATCCCGTTTTCATGAACCGGATCGCCGGGGCCCTCGGCTTTTCCTTTCACCTCGACCAGGGAATCACGCTCCGTTTCCCGGTTTATCTCAACCTCGTCACCGCCCTGGCGGCGCTGGCGGTGGTGCTCGGTTTTCGCGAACCGGTCGTGCGCCAGGCCCATGTCGCGCCGGTGGAGAAGGGCGAGCCGGAAACCGCGACCACCGCGTGGGGGCTCGTCCTCTCGGCGGGAGGCTGGATTGCCCGGACGCCCGTAGCGCTCTTCATCATCGTGGGCGGGGTGCTGCTCGATAGCGTGATCCGGCTTTTCCTGACCTTTTCGAGTTCATACTTCCGGCTGATTGCGTTGCCCGAGGCCACTTACGGCGTGATCGGCGCGAGCCTCGGCGGCCTGGGTCTTGTCGTTTCGCCCCTGGCACGATGGATGGTCGGCGCGAATTCCCTGCTGCGTAATTATGGTCTTATCGCCGCCATCGCGCTGGCCGCTTTGCTGGGTGTGGCCTGCCAGTGGCATCTTTGGGGCGTGCTCTTCATCGTGCCGATGGGCGCGGCGATGATGGCGCTGGGGTTCATGGTCTCCTACTACCTGAACGCGCTCGTCGACTCCCATCATCGCGCCACGGTGCTCTCGTTCAAGGGCCTCGCCTTCAATCTTGGTTACGGCTTTGTCAGCCTGCTCTTCGCGCTGGTTCTGCGCGCTTTTCGGGATGGAAATCAGGCCGATCTGGCATTGACGCAAGGCCTGCGTTTTCTGCCCATATGGCTGGGGCTAACGTTAATAATCCTCGCGCTTTCGTTCGCGGGGAAGCGGATGCTCCTGCAGAAAAAGTATTAGAAGCACCGTTACCGCCCGACACATCGCCGGCGGAGAAAACAAAAACGCCGCCCCACCCGAAGGCAGGACGGCGTTCCTATGAAACAACCCCTTCTAACGAAGGCTTTTACTTGATCGGAACCGTCGCAATCGTCTGCAGGATCCGGCTGGCGATCTTATAGGGATCGCCTTGGGAATTCGGACGACGATCTTCGAGGTAACCCTTATAGTCATTCTTGGGGAAGCTATTGGGCACGCGGATCGAGGCGCCACGATTGGCCACGCCGTAGTTAAACTTATCGATCGACTGCGTCTCGTGCAGACCGGTCAGGCGCATGTGGTTATCCGGTCCATAGACCGCGATGTGCTCGTTCTTGTACTTGTCGAACGCACCCATGAGCTTTTCGAAGTATTCCTTGCCGCCGACTTCACGCATATATTTGGTCGAGAAGTTGGAGTGCATGCCGGAACCATTCCAGTCAGTCGCGCCGAGCGGCTTACAATGGTAGTTCACGTCCACCTTGTACTTCTCGCAGAGGCGCTGCAGGAGGTAGCGGGCGACCCACATTTCGTCGGCGGCCTTTTTGGAGCCTTTGCCGAAGATCTGGAATTCCCACTGGCCCTTGGCCACTTCGGCGTTGATGCCTTCGTGGTTGATGCCGGCATCCAGACAGATGTCGAGATGGGTGTCAACGATCTCGCGGGCGATATCGCCGACGAATTCATAGCCCACACCGGTGTAGTAGGGGCCCTGGGGAGCAGGGTAACCGTGTTCAGGGAAGCCGAGCGGGCGTCCGTCCTTGTAGAGGAAATATTCCTGCTCGAAACCGAACCAGGTATCGGGATCATCCAGGATGGTCGCGCGAGCGTTCGTGGAATGGGGCGTCAGGTCGGCGTGCAACACTTCGCACATGACGATGGCACCATTCTTCTTGGTGGAGTCGAGATAGACTCCTACGGGTTTCAGGACGCAATCCGAGCTGTGTCCCTCAGCCTGACGGGTGGAGCTGCCGTCGAAGCCCCAGTTCGGAATCTCTTCCAGCTTCGGAAATTTATCGAAATCCTTGACCAGGGTTTTACCGCGGATATTGGGGACGGGGGTATATCCGTCGAGCCAGATGTATTCCAGTTTATACTTCGCCATGTTTAGTAATTGGGTAGTTTGTTAGTAGGGTGAATGCCGAATATTTCGGTAATGCTTAAGGAAGCAAAAAGCATGCCTACGTCAATTAAGGAATGAAACAAGCTTGCTCCAAGAGAGGTGATTTCAGGCTCCGCCTCTGAAAGGATTCATCGAAGCAAAGGGACTCGCCTCCCTAGTAGAGTAAGGCATATTCCCCTCATGGACGTTGTCAAAGATACCCTCCGGGCCATCGTCCGCATCAGCTACGATGGCAAGGTCTACAAGACCTTTCGCGGTCCCAAGGCCGAGGAACGGTTTGCCAATGAGGTGAATGTCCTGAAGCACTTGGAGAAAGTGCAGTGTCCTTTCGTGCCCAGACTGCTCGAATCGGACCCGAAGGAACTCCGTATCGTGACCACCAGTTGCGGCAGCCGGGTGGAGCATCTGGACGAGGAACGGGCGCGGGAACTCTTCGCCGATCTCTTGCCCTTCGGCGTGCGTCACGACGATGCCGAGGTGCGGAACGTCACCTACCGTCAAACCGACGGTCGCTTCTGCCTGATCGATTTCGAATTCGCCACCATCCTCGATGAGAACGCCTCGGCTCCTCCGTCAGGTTGACCGATCCGTGAAGTCAAATGGACCATTCCCGCCCCATTCCGCTTTCCGAACGCCTCCGCTGGTCCGGCCAGACCGATCGGGGCAAGGTCCGGCTTAATAACGAGGATTCCTTCCTTGGCCAGCAATTCGACGCCCGGGAAATTCATCACCTGGGCTCGACTGGTGAAGCCTTCACAGGCACGACCGACTTCGTCTTTGCGGTCAGCGATGGCATGGGTGGTGCGATGGCGGGCGAGTTCGCCAGCCGGATCACGGTCGAAAAAATCACCCGTCTGCTGCCACGCTCGTTCGGCCAGTCGGCCCAGGGACTCGAGGCCGGGTTTGCCGATGTGCTCATTGAGCTTTTCGATCAGATTCATCGCGCGCTCCTCTTTGTTGGCAGTAGCTACGAGGAGACCGCCAACATGCAGGCCACGCTCACCATGTGCTGGTTCACGCCGGGTTGGATGCACTTCGGCCATATCGGCGACAGTCGCCTTTACTACCTGCCCGCGAAGGGCGGTGGCATTCGACAGCTCAGTCATGATGATACCCATGTCGGCTGGCTTTATCGCACCGGCCAGATCAATGAGCGCGAGGCCCGGGAACATCCGCGCCGCACCGCCCTGCAAAAGGCGCTCGGCGGTGGTAACCAGTTCGTCGAGCCGCAGGTCGGCTCGGTCGCGTATGAATCGGGCGACCGTTTTCTTCTCTGCACCGATGGCCTGGTCGATGGGCTCTTCAATCTCCAGTTCGAGGAAATCCTGCGCGCGCCGGAATTCGCGCAAGGCGAATCCAACCCCGCCCGCGAGCTCGTCCGCCGGGCGGTGGAAAACTCCGGACGCGATAATACGACGGCCCTGGTTATCGAAGTGCTTTGAGAAGACTCAGTTTCTCACGCATTGTTCCCAAGATACTAGCCGGGCTGGGAAGGGGACGCGGATCTCCGACTGCCCGCGATCCATTTCAGAACCAAGGGATGGAAGCGATACTCTAATATCCAGGCGAGAGCAAAGGTTGTTGGCACGCAAATGGCAGTCTGGAGCGCCATGTTTAAGCCTGTACTTCCCACCATAAAAATAATGGGCACGTGAATGACATAAGCGGCGTAGGAGATGGCTCCCCCCATGAGCACAACATCGGTGGCCCTTGCGTGCGGTCTCAACCACGAATCTTTCTTCATCTGATAGAGAGAAGCCGCGGCAAAAGCAAAAAAAGGCAAAGCCAGATGAAAGAGTTTAACCGGTAAGGGGAAGGGCTTGCAGGTCGTCCAAAACAACAGGGCCAGGGCCGTGTAAACGAACGCTACGACCGCCTAGGACAAGGGGGAGGAAGGCTCTGATTTTTCTTTCCGGTTTGCCAGCGAATAAAGCAAGGGTGCTGCGAGCAGCGCAAGCAGGAGATTCTTGATGGGATTGTAGGTGGAGGTTGAAATAACCAGCCTTGAAACGAAGGGAATGAAACTGAAAAGCACGACGTTCTGCACCAATGATTTCCTAAAATAAAGAGGCGGCCCGGCCAGCGTTGCGCCCAAGAGCCAAAGCGGACTCAGGGCCAGGATGTCTTGGAAATGCCCGGCGACCCCACCGAGCTCTGCGCCCATAAAAGAGGCGACCAAGGCGACCAAGCCCGCGCAGCCCCACAAGGCCAAATAGATGGCTTGTCGAGGCCCAATAGTCAGGGCGTAAAACAAGTAAAAATAGAATTCAAAGCTCAACGACCAGAGTGCGCCGTTCGTTTGAAAGACCGGGAAAACGGCCGAGTGCGCATCCTGCAGAAAGGCCAGATGTCCCAAAATCGTTAGGGGATGGAGGGGATAGCCTCCCTGATAGTTGGCGATGATCGAAAGGACAATGGCCAGCAGATAGATGGGCAGAAGTCGGCGTAAACGGGCGGCCATAAAAGCCATTGGGCTTCGATGTCTGATTGCTTGGGACCGGGCGATGACAAATCCTGAAAGCAGAAAAAAATGAGAACCGATTCCGTTCCCCAATCGGAGACCATGCCCAGCATGGGATGGCGATGAAACGTCGGCGTGCCCCATAAGAAATGGTCCAGGAAAACCGCCAGACAGCAGAGTGCCCGCATTAATTCCAGACCCGGCAAATGGTTGAGATTCCGAAAGCGTGTCGGCAGGTCGGTGTTCAAGTTTTCGAGCTTAAGGGAGGCAGGGGCGCCAGGGAAAGTCTGTGCTGCAACATTCGCGTCGCTGAAATCCCGCGCTGGCCAAATCGGGGAATCGCCATACCCTCTGGAGTTTGTGAGCCACGGAATTGAACTGCTCCACGATCTGGCGGTCGTCATGATCGTGGCGGGAATCACCACGATTCTCTTCCACCGCCTGAAGCAGCCCGTCA
Organism: Methylacidiphilales bacterium; assembly: GCA_026225555.1. GTDB lineage: Bacteria > Verrucomicrobiota > Verrucomicrobiia > Methylacidiphilales > UBA1321 > JABDGH01. Next base: position 56,450 of record JAMFSY010000111.1, on the reverse strand, counting down.
CGCTCGGGTATCTTTTGGCGGGCCTTATCATCGGCCCCTACACGCCGTACACGTTCGTCCATAATATCGATACGGTGAAGGAGCTCGGCAATATGGGCGTGGTCCTGCTCATGTTCTCGCTCGGCTTGGAATTCAGCCTGCGCAAGCTCACCCGCGTCGGCATGTCGGCCTTCTTCGCCGCCCTGCTCGAGATCGTCCTCATGATCTGGTTCGGATACGAGATCGGACGCGGCTTCGGCTGGTCGGTCATGGATTCGGTGTTCCTGGGGGCGATGATGTCGATCTCCTCCACCACGATCATCGTCAAGGCGCTGGCGGAGCTCGGCAAGGCGCGGGAAAGCTTCGCGGAGATCATCTTCGGCATCCTCGTCATTGAGGACATTCTCGCCATCATCCTGCTTGCGCTTCTCTCCGGCTTCGCGCGAACCGGGTCGCTGCAAACGGGACAAATCTTTTTGGAAGTGGTCAAGATCGCGGTCTTCTTTGCCATGGTTCTGGTGCCCGGGCTGCTGGGGGTGCCCAAGCTCCTCAACTATGTTTCCCGAAGCAAGGGAGACGAGATGCTGCTCGTGACCTGTCTCGCTCTTTGCTTCGGCGTCGCGCTGGTGGCGTCAATGCTGGGCTACTCGGTCGCGCTCGGCGCGTTCCTCATCGGGGCGGTCATCGCGGAGACGCGGCAGATCCACCTGATTGAAGCGCTGATCGCTCCGGTGCGGGACATGTTCAGCGCCATTTTCTTCGTGACCATTGGCATGTTGATCGAACCGCAAATGCTGCTGACCTATGCCTGGCCCATCGCCGTCATCTCGCTGGTGGTGGTGATCGGCAAGGTGGCCTCCTGCAGTTTTGGCGTATTCGTTGGTGGACGTGATTTGCGCACCTCGCTCTGCGTCGGCATGGGCCTCGCGCAAATCGGCGAGTTCTCCTTCATCATCGCCGCGCTCGGCCTCAAACTCGAGGTGACCAGTAATTTTCTTTATCCCATCGCGGTGGCGGTCTCAGTCATCACCACGCTCGTCACGCCTTACCTGATCAAGGCGACGGAACCGGTCGCGAATTATCTCGATCGCGCCGTGCCGCGCCCGATCATGCAGGCGCTGGAGGTTTACACGACGTGGATTGGATCATTCGCGCAAGGCCATCCGGGCCCGATGGTCATGGTGGTGCGACAGATGGCCTGGCAGCTTCTGATCAATCTGCTGCTCACCGTCGGCGTTTTTGCCTTGGGCGCGTGGACACTCACCTGGGATATTCGCTATCTTCCCACTGTCCTGCGGTCGCCGGAACTGAATCAATCGCTCGTCTGGATCGCGGTCATGACCGTGACTTCGCCCATCTACCTCGCCACCTTCCGCAAGCTGACCGCGATTAGCACGCTGGTGGCGGAAATTTGTTTTCCCATGACGGCCAACAGTCAGCAGGGCGCGGCCGTGCGCACGGTGATCAGTCAGGTCTTCATCCTTGCCGCATTGGTAGTCATGACGGTGGTCACCATTTTGTTGAGCACCTCAATCCTCAGTTCGCTCCGGAGCATGTTCCTGCTCCTCGTGATTGTCACCGTGGCGGTCATGCTGTTTCGTTCCACGCTCGTGCGCATCTACAGCCGCGCGCAAATCGCGCTGAATGAGACCTTGCTCGAAATGCCCTCCCTGCGGCGCGAGGAAATGAAGCCCATGCCCGAACTGCTCGACCAGGCCGAGTTGGAAACGATCGAGATTCCCGCGGGCGCGGCCGTCATTCAACGCAGGTTGCGGGATATCCCTTTGCGCGCGCAGACAGGAGCAAGCATTGTTGCCATCGAGCGCGCGGGCCAGCGGCTGATCAATCCCGGCCCGGAGGAAGTGCTCTGCCTCGGCGACCGCGTCTTGCTGCTCGGCGAGGGGGACCAGTTGCCGGGCGCGCGCGAGTTGTTGGTGAGTTCGGCTGAAATCGCGTAGGCGAAAACTTCGCTCGCCGTCCCGGTCTTCCGGGTATAGTGAAGAGGTACACCTTTCTGGTTTATGAGCACCCCGCTTTATCAGGATGCCTTGTCTTCCTCCCTGGAAATGTCCAAGTGGGAACGCATTCCCGTCGTGATCTTCGAGCAGCCGAAAGTCGCGGCGGCGCGCGTGGCGCAGGAGATCGCGCAATTGATTCGCGACCGTGTCGCCGAGGGACGCGACGCGGTACTCGGTCTTGCCACCGGCTCGACGCCGATCTTCGTTTACCACGAACTGGCCCGCATGCATCGCGAGGAGGGACTCAGCTTTCGCAACGTCATCACGTTTAATTTGGACGAGTACTTTCCCATCGGGCCCGATCATCCGCAAAGCTATCGCCGCTTCATGCGCGAGCATCTGTTCGATCATATCGATATCGATCTTTCACGGACGCACATTCCGGATGGCTCGGTGCCGCGTGCGGAGGCGGCGAAAGTTTGCGAGGTCTACGAGCAGGAGATCGTCCGCGCGGGCGGCATCGATCTGCAACTTCTCGGCATCGGCCGAACGGGGCATATCGGTTTCAACGAGCCCGGCTCTGCGCGCCGCAGCACGACGCGGTTGATCCATCTCGACCGCGTAACGCGGCTGGATGCGATCAAGGATTTCCAGAGCGAGGACCTCGTTCCGCGCACCGCGCTGACCATGGGCGTGAAGTCAATCCTTCAGGCCCGTCGGATCGTCATCATGGCCTTTGGAGAGCACAAGGCGCGGATCGTCGGTCGCACGGTGGAAGGCGAGCCGACGCCGGACATTCCAGCGACCTATTTGCAGGACCATGAGAACTGTCTCATGGTGCTCGACGAAGCAGCGGCGGGACAACTCACGCGCATCCAGACGCCCTGGCTGGTCGGGCCGCTGGCGGAAATGGGACTTTCCTGGTCGGAGGCGATGCTGCGCCGCGCCGTCACGTGGCTCGCGCAAAAAACCGGCAAGGCGATCCTCAAGCTGACTGATGAGGATTACAACAGTCACAGTCTCCAGGAATTGCTTTCCGAATACGGCAACGCCTACGAAATCAATCTGCGCATCTTTCGCCAGCTCCAGAACACGATCACCGGCTGGCCGGGAGGGAAGCCGCCCTCCGATTCACAGATCGTCTCGCAGCCGCGCACGCTGCTCAGTCCTTCCGCGGCAGTTTACCCGAAACGCATCCTGATTTTCTCGCCGCATCCGGATGACAATGTGCTTTCGATGGGAGGGACTTTACTGCGTTTGGCGGAGCACCAGCACCAAGTCCACATCGCTTATCAAGTCTCCGGCAGTGCCAGCGTTAAGGCTGAGGTGCTGGAACGCTACCTCGATTTTCATCAACAAATGAAAGCTGGCTCGCCCTCGGATCGGGGCGGCCCTGTTCTGCAAAAGAAAGAAATGAAGGCCGCCATCCGCCGGGCGGAAGCACGCGCCGCCGCCCGCGTTTGCCGGGTGGATCCGGCGCGCCTCCATTTTCTCGATCTCCCTTTCTACGACCGCGCGCCCGAAGGCCATCGGAAAATCGCGACGGAGGATATCGATCTGACCATCCGGCTACTGGAGGAGATCCAGCCGCACCAGATTTATGCGGCGGGTGACCTGGCCGATCCCCACGGCACGCATCGTCTTTGCCTGGAAATTCTCAGCCAGGCGCTGCAAAAAGTGAACGACCAGCCGTGGTTCACAGGTTGCGAAAACTGGCTTTACCGCGGGACGTGGGCGGACTGGCCGATCCACGAGGTCGACATGGCGGTGCCCCTGAGTCCCGCCGAAGTGGCCTGCAAACGCCGAGCCATTTTTCAGCACGAGAGCCAGAAAAATCAGGCGGCTTTTCTCGACGGCGACCAACGCGAATTCGGCCAGCGTGCGGATGATTCGGCCCGCGGCACCAGCCGCCTTTTCGATGCGCTCGGCCTCTCCGATTATGAGGCGATCGAGACCTTTCACCGCTGGACCCTCGGACATTCTGTACAATGAAGTTTTTCTCTCTTTTCGTGGCGCTGGTTTTTCTCGCGCCATCGCTTCTCGCGGCGGAGGTCCATTTCTACCTTGGCACCTACACGAACAAGGCGCTGCACCGGGGCATTTACCAGGGAACGCTCGACACAGAGACTGGCAAGCTCAGCCCGCTGCAATTGGAGGTCGAGGCCAGCGATCCGAATTTCCTCGCGCTCGCGCCCGATGGCAAGACGCTCTATGCGGCGCTTCGCGTGGGCGATCATGAAGCCGCCGGCGCTTTTACCGTGCGTCCCGACGGAGGTCTGGTTCGGCTTAATGACCAGCCATCGGGCGGGAAGGACACCTGCCATATTTCGGTGGATCATACCGGGCACGCGGTTCTCATCGCGAATTATGGGACCGGTTCCATCGCCTGTTTTCCGGTTAATGCGGACCACTCGCTTGGCGCGCGCACCGAGTTGATCCCCTTCACCGGTTCTGGTCCTAACCTCAGCCGGCAGAAAGCTCCACATGCCCATTCGATCTACGTCAGCCCGGATAACGCCTTTGTTTACGCCTGTGATCTCGGTACGGATCACGTCTGGATTTTCAAATTCGACCCCATGCATGCCCGGCTCGTACCGGACGATCCGCCCTTCGCTCAGGTCCCGCCCGGCAGTGGTCCGCGTCATTTGCTCTTCAGTCCCGATGGCAAATTCGTCTACGTCGCGGGCGAGATGGGCTGCAATGTGACGGTCTTCCGCCACGATGCCGCCAGCGGTGCTCTCACGCCGCTCCAAACTGTCTCCACGCTACCAACCGGCACGGCAACGAAAGGCCTCACCGCCTCCGAGATCGTTCTTCATCCGTCCGGCAAGTGGCTCTACGTTTCCAATCGCGGCTGCGACACGATCTCGGTTTTTGCCATCGACGGGGAGGGCGGGCTTGCCTTGCTGGAGACCGTACCTGCCCTGGTGCAAATACCGCGCAGTTTCTCCATCGATCCCACCGGCCGGTGGCTGATCTCCGCCGGGCAGAAAGATAATCGAATCGCTGTGCTGAAGATCGACCCGGCCTCGGGTCGTCTCAGTGCGACTGACCAATCCGCGACGGTCGGCAGCCCGGTGTGTGTTCTCTTCGAGGGGCGGTAATTTTCAGGCTTAGGTGGTAGCCGCCGCACGCCGTGCGGCGGCTACCACGGATTCAGCGGCGAGCGTGACCGTTTTTCGCCTCTTTTAGAGGAAGCCCTTTTCCGCCAGCGTGCGCGTTAGGGCCATCTGTTTCTGGGTGGCCGCAGCGTAATCGTGACTGAGATTTTTCTGCGGATGCACGGTCTCGGCGCTGTTGATCCGCACCAGTTGAGTGGACCATGCGTTCACCGATTTTTCGGTCTGCACCGTCGCGAGCGCCTGAATGGCCGCGCCCAGGGCCGCGCCTTCCGCTTCGGCCAAAGTCATCACGGGGCAACCGAAGATATCGGCGCAAAGCTGCCGCCACACGCCACTCTTGCTGCCGCCGCCGGTCAGCCGGATTTCGGTGGGCGGGACCCCGAGGGCGCGCAGGCGATGCAGACCGTAAGCGAGGCCCATGGTCACCCCTTCCATAGTCGCCCGCGCCATGTGCGCCGGGGCCATGGTGCGAGTGGTCAGGCCGTGGAATACGCCCGTGCCGCGCGGCAGATTCGGGGTGCGCTCGCCCTGCAGATAAGGCAGGAACATCAGCCCGTCGCAACCGGCGGGCACGCGGCGGATGGCTTCTTCCGCGCGAACATGGGACCAGCCGAAAAGATTGCGCACGGCCTCCGTCGCCACAGTCACGTTCATGGTGCAGACCAGCGGCAGCCACGCGTCCGTGCTGTCACAGAAGGCGGCGATCTCGCCCTGCGGATCGATCACCGGTTTATCGCTATAGGCATAGATGGTTCCCGACGTGCCGAGACTGGCCGTCACGCGGCCCGGCGCGACATTGGAAGTGCCAATCGCCCCCATCATGTTATCGCCACCGCCCGCGCTGACCACCACGCCGGAAGGGAGGCCCCAACGTTGCGCGAGATCCGCCCGTAGTGTGCCCGCCGGTTCGCGTGAGGAACCGAGGGGCGGTAACTTTTCTTCCAGCGCAGGATCGATGAATTTCAGGACAGCCTGTGACCACGTGCGGGTGCGGACGTTCATCAAGGCCGTGCCCGAGGCATCGCCATACTCCATGCGCGGCTTGCCGGTCAGGTAAAAGTTCAGGTAATCGTGTGGCAACAGGATCAGCGCCAGACGGGCAAAATTCTCCGGCTCGTGCCGCTTCAGCCAGAGAATCTTCGGCGCGGTGTAGCCAGGCAGCATATCGAGCCCGACTTCGTCAATCAGCACCTTGGCGCTGCCGAAGTGGCTCCGGAAGAGATCACACTCCTCCATCGTGGAGGTGTCGCACCAAAGCTTCGCGGGGCGGATGACCACGCCGTCGCGATCGAGCGGGACGAAGCCGTGTTGCTGGCCGGCGATGCCGAGCCCGCGCACTTCCGAGCGGCGCGCGCCGAGTTTTTCCGTCACCTGCTGCAGGGTCTCGTCCATCGCTTCGAGCCAGGTGGAAGGATTCTGTTCCATATGCCCGGGCAGACCGGGAAGGACATCGTAGTTCTTGGTCGCGGTGGCGACGATGAGCCCCGATTCCGCATCGAGTGCGATGGTTTTGGTGCTCTGCGTGCCGCAGTCGATGCCGAGATAAATCATAGGAAAAATTTAAAAGTTCAATCAGCCCTTTTTCAGAGGAGCCGTGCCGTTCCGCAATTATTGCTGGAAAAGCTCGACCAACGCAAATCTTCGTCGAAATATGGAGGGCTCTATGGCCAAAACTCACTTTCCCAAGATCAAGACGGTAGCTTATGAAGGGCCCGGCAGCGGCAATCCGCTGGCGTTCAAGCATTATAATCCCGAGGAAATCATCGGTGGCAAGACGCTCAAGGAGCATCTTCGGTTTTCGATCGCCTACTGGCATTCGTTTCGTGGGGTGGGAGCGGATCCGTTTGGTCCCGGCACCATCGTGCGGCCCTGGGAAAAGGGGACCGATCCGGTCTCCATCGCGAAGAACCGGATGGATGCCGCCTTTGAATTCTTCACCAAGATCCAGGCTCCCTTCTACGCCTTTCACGACCGCGACATCGCGCCGGAAGGCCGCACCCTGGCCGAGTCCAACCGCAACCTCGACAAAATCGTGGCTCACGCCAAACAGCTGCAAAAGGCGACCGGCATCAAGCTGCTCTGGGGCACGGCCAATCTCTTTTCCAATCCCCGGTATATGAACGGCGCCGCGACCAATCCGGATGCGCATGTCTTCGCCTACGCCGCGGCCCAGGTGAAGAAGGCGATGGAGGCGACCAAGGCGCTTGGTGGCGAGAACTACGTTTTCTGGGGCGGACGTGAAGGTTATGAAACGTTGCTCAACACCGACCTGAAACGGGAACAGGCGCACCTGGCCGCGTTCCTGCACATGGCGGTCGATTACGCCAAAGAGATCGGTTTCAAGGGCCAGTTCCTGATCGAGCCGAAGCCAAAGGAGCCGACCAAGCACCAGTACGATTTCGATGTCGCCAGCGGTATCGCGTTCCTGCGCACATTCGGCCTGGAGAAGCATTTCAAGTTCAACATCGAAACCAACCACGCCACGCTGGCCGGCCACACCTTCTCGCATGAGATCGAGGTCGCCGCCGCCGTTGGCATGCTCGGCTCCATCGATGCGAACTCCGGCGACATGCTGCTGGGCTGGGACACCGACCAGTTCAATACCGACGTGAAGGAGCTGACCCTGGCGATGGTCTCCATCCTGCGGGCGGGCGGACTCGGCTCGGGCGGCTTCAACTTCGACGCAAAATTGCGCCGGGCTTCCACCGACGTGGAGGATTTATTCTACGCCCACATCGGCGGCATGGACGCCTACGCGCTGGCGTTCAAACTCGCGCTTAAGATCCGCGCCGACGGCAAGCTCGAGAAATTCGTGCAGGACCGTTATTCGAGTTATGACGGCGACTACGGCGCCGCCATCGAAAAGAAGAAGACCAGCTTCAAGGACCTCGAAAAGCTTGTCCTGAAAAAACTCGGCGAACCCAAGTCCCGCAGCGGTCACCAGGAGTATCTCGAGAATCTCCTGAATACCTACCTGCACTAAGAGAAATTTTTCCCTCGGTAGCGGCGGTGTGGTTCACCGCTGCTACCCGTGCGTCGCCATTGCCATCCCAAGCGGAATGGATAAGCGCCGCCAAGCCGCTACATCCCACGGGGCCGTTTGACATACGTCAAAAATGGGTAAGCGTGCCTACTTGTGCCCGTTCGGATAATGCCTCTTTCCTCACGCTTAAATCGTTTTGCAAGCGATTGCTTTTCCCTGCCTGAAATCTCCGGGCCGGAGAATCGCCCGGCATGAAAGTCACTTTGTCCGCCGAGGACTGCTGTACCCCCATGAATCGAAAACACATTGGCCACGAGGCCCCGCATCATCGCTCCAACTTTAAATCCTGGCTGGCCGTTTTTTCGGTGGCGCTCGGCGCATTTGTCGTTGTCACTTCCGAATTCCTGCCCATCGGTTTACTGACTCACATCGCATCTGGATTACGCGTCTCCGATGGGACGGCGGGTCTTATGATAACCATTCCCGGTCTGGTCGCGGCCTTCGCCGGACCGATCATGACCATTGGGGCGGGACGGATCGACCGACGCATTCTCGTGCTGTCCCTCATCGGATTGCTTGTTGCTTCCAACCTGATCTCCGCGCTGGCTCCCAACTTTACGGTGATGTTGGTGAGCCGCGTTTTGTTCGGTATTAGTCTTGGCGGCTTTTGGACCATTGCGGTCACGCTCGGCGGACGCCTGGTGCCCAAGGCCGCGATGGCGCGCGCGACGACCGTCATCATGGCCGGGATCTCCATCGCCACCGTGTTGGGAGTTCCCGCCGGAACGTTCATTGCCGGTTTTGCCGGATGGCGCGTCGCCTTTGCGGCGGTTGGAGGCGTTGCGCTTCTCACTGGTGTGGCGCAGCTATTCGTTCTTCCCTCGCTTCCATCGCCACCGGCGCCCGGCATTCGCCAACTGACGCACTTACTGCGGCACGCCGACGCGCGGCTGGGCCTTCTTACCATCGCCTTCGTGATTGCCGGCCATTTCGCCGCTTACACTTACGTCACGCCCTTTCTGAAGGAGAACGGGATCGGCGCCGCCTTCCTAAGCACGCTGCTGCTGGCTTACGGTGTGGCGGGAATCGTAGGTAACTTCGCCGGAGGCGCCGGTGCCGCCCGCCATCTGCGCAGTACGGTGACCATTGTTGTTGCCTTGATGGCGGGGGCGATTTTCCTGCTGCCCTTTGCCCGTGGTCATCAGGTCGGTATCACCGTCCTCCTGGTGATTTGGGGCCTGGCTTTTGGAGGCATGCCGATTGGACTCCAGCTCTGGGTCTTCAAGGCTGCTCCGGAAGCCCTGGAAGGCGGCGCGGCGCTGATGGTCTCCACCTTTCAGATCTTTATCGCCTTGGGCTCGGTGCTTGGGGGAAGGGTGGTGGATGCTTTCGGAACTTCCGCCGTCATGTGGGGTGGAGGCGCCACGGCCATGGTGGGCCTGGTTCTGGTCAGGCTTTCGCGGCATTCGCCGAGGCAGGTCGTTTTGCCCGCCGCGCCGCAGGCCGAGTTAGTTTGACTGGCGCAAAGGTTGAGGAAATACCTCGACAAAAGTTAAATTATATTAAATCTATAGACGAATATTGAATCCCGTCTCGAACCATCCCGTGAATCGTCCTATAGATCCTAGCCGCATGAAATTGATAACCACCCTCCTTGTCCTCCTGACAGTTTCAGCGATGGCTCCAACCTCGCTCAGCGCGAAGGCGGTTTCGCTCCTCAACGTCTCCTATGATCCCACGCGGGAGCTTTATGCGGATTACAATCCGGTTTTCGCGGCCTACTGGAAAAAGCAGACCGGCGACGACGTCACGATCAGCCAATCGCATGGCGGCTCCGGCAAACAGGCCCGGGCGGTGATCGATGGTTTGCCCGCCGATGTCCTGACGCTTTCAACGCCGAACGATGTGGATGCCGTGGCCAAGGTCCACGATCTTGACCCGAAATGGCAGGCCCATTTCCCGCACAACAGTTCGCCTTATACCTCGACCATTGTCCTGGTGGTGCGCAAGGGGAATCCCAAGGGCATTCATGACTGGCCCGATTTGATTCGGCCGGGCGTTGAAGTGGTGGCGGCCAATCCCAAGACGGGAGGCGGTGCCCGCTGGAATTATCTGGCGGCTTACGGATACGCGCTGGAGACCTCCAATCATGACGAAGCCAAAGCGCGGGCCTTCGTCACGGCGCTTTATGGCGGCCACATCAAAGTGCTCGGCACCGGAGCACGCGATACGACCGTGACTTTCGTCGAGCATGGCGAAGGCGACGCCATGATTGCCTGGGAAAATGAGGCGCTGCTCACGGTCAACAAGCTCAACCCCGGCCAATACGAGATCGTTTATCCCAGCCAGTCGATCCTGGCGGAATTACCGGTGGCCGTGGTCGATGCCAATATCGACAAGCATGACACGCGTGCCGTGGCCACAGCCTATCTGCGGTATCTCTACTCGCCGGAGGGCCAGGAGATCATCGCCCGCCACTATTACCGTCCGCGCGAGGCGGATGTGCTGGCGAAATATGCCGATGAATTCAAGCCCATCAAACTCTTCACCCTGGAGGAACTTTTTGGAAGCTGGGACAAGGTCCAGAAGGAACAGTTTGAAAGCGGCGGCGTCTTCGACCAGATCTACAGCAAGCCGCCCTTGTAGGCCTTCCGTCTTCAGACGACAATCCCGCCAAGGCATCACAACCTTGGCGGGGAATGGCGTGCTCCCTTTCGCCGGAATCAGCGATTGAGCTGAGCCATCATTTCCTTCGTATAGCGAAGACCGGCGGCCGCTCCGGGCGGCAGCGCGGCGTCGAGTTCCTGGATTTCGGCTGGGTTCAACTTCACGTCGGCGGCTCCCACATTTTCCTCCAGGTACTTGCGCCGTTTGGTTCCCGGAATGGGCGCGATGTCGTCTCCCTTGCCCAACACCCAGGCGAGTGCGACCTGCGCCGGGGTGACGCCTTTCCTGGCGGCGAATTCGTGGATAGCCTGGGCCGCCTTCATGTTGGCGTCGAAATTCGCCCCTTGAAGCCGAGGATCGTTCTGGCGTCGGAAATCATCCTCGCCGTATTCCTCCGCACGCTTGGCCGCGCCGGTGAGAAAGCCTCGCCCCAGCGGGCTGTAAGGCACCAGGCCGATGCTGAGTTCCCGCAGCACGGGAATGATTCGGTCCTCGAGGTTGCGTTCCCACAGCGAGTATTCACTTTGCAGGGCCGAGACGGGATGGACCGCATGGGCGCGCCGGATCACATCTTCTCCCGCTTCGGAAAGGCCAAAGAAACGGACCTTCCCGGCGGCGACCAATTGAGCCACGGCTCCCGCGACATCCTCGATCGGCACGCTGGGATCAACCCGGTGCTGATAAAGAAGATCGATGTGATCGGTACCCAGCCGCTTCAGCGAGCCCTCGACGGCTTCGCGAATGTGGTCCGGGTGACTGTTCAGACCCGTGCGCTTGCCATTTTCAATCCGGAATCCGAACTTCGTTGCCAGGACGACTTGGTCCCGTTTTCCGCTCAAGGCGCGGCCCACCACTTCCTCGTTGGTGAAGGGGCCATAGATCTCGGCGGTATCGAGAAAGGTGCAACCGAGTTCGATGGAGCGATGAATGGTGGCGATCGATTCGGCGTCATCCGCCGCGCCGTAAGCCCAGGTCATCCCCATGCAACCCAGTCCGATCTCGGAGACTTCCAATCCCTGCGTGCCTAGTTTTCGTTTGGTCAGCATAAAATTCCTTTTCTTTGGTGTGAACCGGAAGATAGCCGACAACGGGACGGCCCTCTCTTGCGATCTTGCGCCACCTGTCGGGATTTTGCGCAAAACGACTGATCAATCGCGCCGCCGGTACTCACTGGGCAGGATTCCGACCTCTCGCTGGAAAATTTGCGTGAAGTGGCTCGGGCTCGAATAGCCGACGTCGAGTCCGACCTCGAGGACGCTCTTGCTGGTTTCCCGCAAGAGCGCCCGGGCCTTCTCCATGCGCAAACGGATGAAGTAACCGGTCGGGGTTAGGCCGGTCGTTTTGCGAAAGAGTCGGCAGAAGTGAAACTCACTCATCCCGGCCTCGCGCGACAAACGGCCCAAGCGAAAATTCTCGGCGAGGTGGGCCTCCATGAAATCGGTGACCTTGCGCAATTTGAACGCGGGCAAGCCGCCCCGCTGCTCGCGCAGTCCGCTCTCATCCGCATAACGGCGCACCAGATGCACGGCGAGACTTTGCGCAATGCCCTGGACAAAAAGGGCGCTGGCTTGGTGCGGGGCCTTGAATTCCTGGTGAAGCTGGCCCAGGAAAGCGGACAGAACGGGATCCCGCCCGCCGGAAATCTCGCGCAGACGAAGCGAGGCGGTCTCCCGGCCCAGCACCTCCTTGATTGCTCGCCGAAAAATGGGCAGTCCCAGATAGAGATGCAAGGCTTCGAACGGCGTGCCGTCGGCGATCTTCCAGCGCAACTCGTAGGGCGTGGGCGAGGTGGTGAGGAAAAAGTCGTTGGCCTTGACCCGATTGGCCTGCCACTCGCCGCCCAGTTCCCGTTCTTCGAAGACCGCATCCCCGGAAAGAACCCACACGATCAGCGGCTCAGCCACCGCTGGCACGATGATGCTTTGCTCAATCCGGGGCAGGGAATAAATCCGCACCATCAGGTCCTTCCATGGCCCGCTGCTGCTGCTGGCCACGAGCTTGCCGGGCATGCGCTGCGCGGAGGCTTCGGCCAGTGTGCTTGGGGACAGGGTTTTCATGGCGGGGCGAAGATGATTGGGCGCTCTCTCAGGCCATTTTTGAGCAAAATCCCGATAGAGCGAGCAAGATTACAAGAGAAGTCCATTCCCTTTGCGCTATTTATACTCTTATGAGCACTAAATCCTACGCCGCCCAAACCGCTGCCTCACTCCTGGCTCCGTTTTCCATCCATCGGCGCGATCCGCTGCCGAAGGACGTGGTCATCGAAATCCTCTACTGCGGGGTGTGCCATTCCGATCTGCATCAAGCCCGCAACGAGTGGCATAACACGACCTATCCCTGCGTTCCCGGCCACGAAATCGTGGGACGGGTGACGAAGGTCGGACGCGAGGTCAAAAAATTCAAGGAGGGCGATCTGGCCGCCGTGGGTTGCATGGTCGATTCGTGCCGCACCTGTCCGGCCTGTGAAGCGGGTCAGGAACAATATTGCTCGCACGTTCCTGTCCTCACCTACAACGGGCCCGACAAACATTCCGGGGGCATGACCTACGGCGGTTACTCGGAATCGGTGGTCGTGGATGAAGCCTTCACTCTGCGCATTCCCGAGAAACTCGACCTCGCCGCGACCGCGCCTCTGCTCTGCGCGGGCATCACCACCTACTCGCCGTTGCGCCATTGGAAAGTCGGGCCTGGAAAAAAGGTCGGCGTCGTTGGCCTTGGCGGGCTCGGTCACATGGGCGTCAAGTTCGCCCGGGCCTTTGGCGCGCACGTGGTGCTCTTTACCACTTCGCCGGGAAAGACGGCCGATGCGTTGCGCCTCGGCGCCCACGAAGTGGTCGTCTCAAAAAACGAGGACGAGATGAAGAAGCACTCCGGCAGCTTCGATTTCATTCTCGATTGCGTCTCGGCTAATCATGACATCAATGCCTACCTGAATCTGGTGAAGTGGGACGGGACGCTGACGCTGGTCGGCGCGCCGGAAAATCCTCTGGCCATTGCCGCCTTCAATCTCATCATGCCGCGCCGCAACTTCGCCGGCTCGGCCATCGGAGGCATTGCGGAGACCCAGGAAATGCTCGATTTCTGCGCCGAGCACGGAATTGTCAGCGATATCGAAATGATCCGCATCCAGCAGGTCAACGAGGCCTACGACCGGCTGCTTAAGGGCGACGTGAAGTACCGCTTCGTCATCGACATGGCGTCGCTGAAGCAGGCGGCCTGAGGAATCCCCTCGAGGGTTGGTCGCTTGATTTTCCGGGTGGCTTGACAAGAGGCATTTTGACAGTATAACGTATTATCAGTAATACTGATGATATGAATGAAATCGACACGGCTGCCCTCAAGCTTCGCAAGGTGATGCGTCTCCTGGTCCGCCGTGCCTACGCCGCCGTCGGCGAAAAGGGGCCCGCCCGGTCCGAGCAGGGCGTGCTGGTCTGGCTGGATGAGAAAGGCGAGATGACCCCGAGCGCCCTGGCGGCTCTTGAGAAGGTCCGCCCGCAGACCATCGGCCAGACGCTCGATGCCCTGGATCGTCGCCGCTGGATCAAGCGGACACCCCATCCCCAGGACCGCCGCCAAGTGCTGATCTCGCTTTCCCTCTCTGGACGCAAGGCGCTGAACCGGGGCCGCGATCTGCGCCAAGCCTGGCTGGTCGACGAATTTAAGAAGCTGAATTCCCAAGATCTACGCGCCGTGTTGGCGGGCCTCGAGGTCCTCGACCGGATCGCCCAAAGTTAAAACTCCAAAATAAATCTCATGAACACATCCCCCATCGATCTTAGTCACACCGCCCTGGTCCTCATCGATCTTCAGCGCGGCATTGTCCCCCTGCCTCTCGCGCCCCGTTCCGGTGCGGACGTGGTGCAGAATGGTGTTCGGCTGGCCGAGCGTTTCCGTGAGGAGCAGGCACCCGTCGTCCTGGTTCACGTCGGATTCTCGGCCGATGGCCGCGATGCGCTGCAACTGGAAGTCGATTCGCCGATGCAACGGGGATCCATGCCGCCTGACTGGTCGGAACTCGTGCCCGAAATCGGGCCGCGTCCCGGCGACCTCGTGATTGGCAAGCGTCAATGGGGCGCCTTTTACGGCACGGAGCTCGATCTCCAGTTACGCCGTCGGGGCGTGAAGAAAATTGTCCTCGGCGGCATTGCCACCAACTTCGGGGTCGAATCGACCGCCCGCGTCGCCCATGAACTGGGTTATGCCCAGGTCTTTGTGGAAGACGCGATGAGCTCGATCAGTGCGGAGGCCCATGCCTTCGCGATCCGGGATATTCTGCCGCGGCTCGGCGTGGTCCGCTCAACGGAGGAAGTGCTGGCGGCTTGTGTTCGCGCGGAGAAATGAAGCCTTCGTCTGTTCTTCTGCTCATGACCGCCATCCTGCTTGCGGTGGGGTTGCAAGCGGCGCATCTTCCCGCCGCGTGGCTTTTTGGTCCGCTGGTCGCCTCGGCGCTCTTTGCCGTGCGCGACTGGCAGGCGACCGAATTGCCTCGGCCGGTTTACATCGCGGCTCAGGCGGTTATCGGCACGGCCTTGGGCGCGGGCTTTTCGCCATCCACGCTTCTCACCCTGCCCAGGCATTTCGCCATTTTCGCATTCGCGGTCGTTTTCATTCTTTTGACCAGCCTCCTGAACGGTTGGATTTTGACGCGATACACCCGGCTCGATGTGGCCACCGCGTTTCTCGGGACGATGCCCGGCGGCGCCGGAGAAATGGCCGCCATGAGCGACAGTTTGAAGGCCGACACGCGCCTCGTCGTGATCATGCAGTACACCCGGTTGCTGTTGATCCTTGCCTCGCTCGCCTTTATCGCGCCGCTTTTGACGCATCTTTCGCACCCCGTTTCATCGGCTCATCCGGCGACGGCCTTGGCGGTCACCCCCGCCCCGCCCTTCGCCTGGTGGAAGCTGGTTGCGCTGGGCCTCCTGGCTTGCCTGGGTTGGCTGACAGGCATGCGGACGCGCATCCCCGCCGGGACTTTTCTCATCCCGACCGTGCTCTATTTCCTGCTGGAGATCAGCGGTGTCTCGTTGGGACGCTGGCCGTGGCCTCTCTTCGCGGCGGCCTATCTGGTCATGGGTCTTCAGATCGGCGGCCGTTTTCATCCATCCACGATCGAGGCCATCAAGGACATCCTGCTTCCCGTTTGCGGAACGACGTTGCTTTTGCTGAGTGGTTCTTGCGCGCTGGCCTGGATTCTCACTCGCGAATTGAAACTCGATCCGGTGAGCGCCTACCTTGCCGCGACTCCCGGCGGCCTCGATTCCGTAGCGGCCGTCGCCACTGAATTGCAGGGCGATACCGCCATCATTCTCACCGTCCATCTGGTACGGCTCATGTGCGTGCTGATCGCCGGCCCCTGGCTTGTCCGTGGCTGCGCCAAGTGGCTTGGGCGCGTCACCAATCCGGAAGGGGTCCCGTCATAAGGTCCTCCGCATGGGTTGTGCCACGGGGAAGCGACCAGCATCCGATCGAGGCACGGATTCAAGTCGATTCGGGGCCTTCGCCAGGCTCAGGATGAGAGGGTCGCTTGCAAGCTCTCGAAAACCTTCGTCAACGTGGTGTTATTGATGAAGCGGTTTCGCGTAAAGCCAAACGCAATGCCGTGGATGGGATCCGCGAAGCCGGTTGATCCTCCGTAACCGCCGTGCCCGAAGCCGCTCGTGGAAAGAGCCTGGCCCATGGCGTAGCCGAGACGATGATTTGCGACGGGATCGCCCGGCTTGTGGTCGCCGGCTAATTGCGGTTCGGTGGCCACAAGGATTCTAGATGGAGGCAGCAGTTCAACTCCGTCCACGCCACCGGGCAAGAGGGCCGCGTAGTGGCGGGCGATCGCGTGCGCAGTCATAATGCCGTTGGAGGCGGGGATGCAGGCGCGGCGCGCATCGGCACGATTCATCCATTGGTACAACGGTTGCACCAAAGCCGGGATAGCTTGTGGTGTCGCATCATGAGGCAGGACAACCGGGGCCGCGGGATCGACTTCCGCCTCCAGGATCGCGACCCGCGACTCCACCTCATCCGGAATGCCGAAAAAGAGATCGTCGGCGATACCAAGGGGAATGGTGATTTCCTCGCGAAGCATTTGCGGGAAGGGGCGTCCATCCACCCGGCGCGCAACTTCGCCCAGCAGCCAGCTGTAGGTGATGGCATGATAGGCCATCGTCATGCCCGGGGGCGTCAGCGGTGTCAGGTCGGCGATTTTTTCGCACATTTTTTCCCAATTGCAGAGTTCGGCATGCCCGAGGCCGGTGGGCATTTGGGAAAGGCCCGCCGTATGATTGAGCGCGTGCCGTAAAGTGATCTTGTCTTTACCGTGGGTGGCAAACTCCGGCCAGACGCTGGCAATCGGCGTCTCGTAAGTGATCTGGCCCCTTTCGACGAGAAGATGAACGAGGGTCGCGGCCATTCCCTTACCGGTGGAGAAGGCGGCGAAGAGGGTTTTCTCATCGACGGGGCGACCAGTTGCGGGATCGGCGATTCCGACGAAGGCATTCACTACCAGTTTGCCGTGTTGGTAGACCGCGACCTGGGCCCCGCGCTCGCCGTCTTTTTCCGTGAAGGATTGATCGAGAAGAGATTGGATCGTTTGCTGGATATTTTTCATAGAGTTTCCCGAAGAAGATATAGTGCTTAGGACGCTGTCCATCCGCCGTCAATCGGGATGGCCGTTCCCGTGGTTGAGGCGCCCGCCGTGGAACAAAGCAACAGGATGAAAGTCGCGACTTGATCCGCCT
The DNA here is from genome assembly GCA_026225555.1 of Methylacidiphilales bacterium. GTDB lineage: Bacteria > Verrucomicrobiota > Verrucomicrobiia > Methylacidiphilales > UBA1321 > JABDGH01. Next base: position 39,007 of record JAMFSY010000111.1, on the reverse strand, counting down.
GGACGAATTCCCTGGTCGCATGTTTGGCCAGGATGATTTCTTCCACGACTCGTTCGCGGGGAATACCGGTGGCGCGGGACTGCTCGGCGATTTGTCCTTCGATGATATCGGTATGGATGAAGCCGGGGCAGAGCGCGTTGCAGGTGATGCCGTCCCGAGCGGTCTCCAGTGCGGTGACTTTGGTCAACCCGATCAGCCCATGTTTGGAGGCGACGTAGGCCGCCTTGAAGGGGGAGGCCACCAGTCCATGGGCCGAGGATATGTTAACGATGCGACCCCATTTCCGTGCGCGCATTCCTGGAAGCACGGCCTTGGTGAGGTGAAAGGCGGCCGATAAATTAAGGGCGATTACCGCATCCCATTTATCATCGGGAAAATCCTCCAGCGGAGAGACAAATTGCATGCCCGCGTTGTTGATCAGGATATCGATCGGGCCGAGCTGTCGGGTGACGGCTGTCGTGAGTTCCGCGATTTCCGAGGGAATGGTTAAATCGGCGCCGTGATAGAAGACTTCGACGTCATGAGTCGATTTTATTTTGGATTTGCAGGTCTCGATTTCGGTGGAGGTCCCGAAGCCATTCAACGCGATGGAGCAGCCCGCCGCGGCAAGATTCTCGGCAATCTCCCGGCCCAAACCGCGAGTAGAACCGGTGACTAGCGCCGTCTTTCCTAGTAGATTTCTTTCCATGGGGATTTCTGAATCAGGGACGCTCCACACAGAGGGCGATGCCCATCCCTCCACCGATGCATAATGTGGCCAACCCGCGTCGCGCCTGGCGGCGGCGAAGTTCATAAAGGAGCGTGACGAGAATGCGCGCACCCGATGCGCCGATAGGATGGCCCAGGGCAATTGCACCGCCGTTGACGTTGACGCGCTCGTTGTCCCAGCCCATTTCGCGGGCGACGGCGCAACTCTGCGCGGCGAAGGCTTCGTTCGCCTCGATCAGATCGACATCTTCCAGTTTCCAACCCGCTTTAGCCAAGGCGCGCCGTGTTGCCATGACCGGACCGATTCCCATGAACGCCGGATCCACTCCCGAGGTTGCCCATGAGACGATCCGCGCCAGGGGTTCAATCTTTCGCGATCCGATCTGATCGGCGCGCATCAGCACGAGAGCTGCCGCACCGTCGTTGATTCCGCTGGCATTGCCGGCCGTGACCGTGCCGCCCTCCTTCAGAAAAGCCGGGCGCAACTTGGCGAGCCCCGCAGGCGTCGTATCAGGCCGGATGTCTTCATCATGTTCGATGATGAGATCCCCCTTCCGGCCCGGAACATGGACCGGAGCGATCTCTTCCGCGAAGCGTCCTTCCGCCTGGGCCGCCGCCGCCTTGCGTTGCGAATGGAAGGCGATTTCGTCTTGTTCCGCGCGATCGATTTTCCAGCGGGCGGCGATATTTTCCGCCGTCTGGCCCATGTGATAATCATGGAAAGCGTCCCAAAGACCATCGCGAATGAGGGTGTCCGTCAGCGTGGTGTCGCCCAGTTTTGTTCCCGCCCGCAGCGAGACGCAGTGAGGCGCCTGGCTCATGCTTTCCTGTCCGCCGGCCACGACGATCTCGGAATCACCGAGCTTCAGCGATTGATAACCCAAAGCAATTGCCCGGAGACCCGAACCGCAGATCTGATTAATGCCGATGGCGGTCGCCTCGAAAGGAATCCCCGCCGCGACCGCGGCCTGGCGGGCCGGATTCTGTCCGGCACCCGCGGTCAGGACCTGTCCCAGGATGACCTCGGAGACTTCATCCGGCGCAACCTGCGCGCGACGCAAAGCCGCGGTGATCGCCACTTCGCCGAGTCGATGGGCGGGCAGTGTGCTCAATCCTCCGGCCAACCGTCCGATCGGGGTGCGCGCCGCGGACATGATATAGACTTCACTCATAGGCTTACGGGTTAGCGGCCGGCGTTTGGAAGGTCCTGGCCAGTTCGATAAAGATACTCAGCGATTCCGGGTTGGCCATGGTGCCGCGATGCACAGCTTGGTCTGCCGGTATTCCAGCCAGGATCCGTTTCACCGGCACCTCGAGCTTCTTGCCATTGAGGGTGCGCGGAATTGCGGCCACTTCGTAAATGGCATCCGGAACATGCCGGGGAGACGCTCCTGATCGAAGGCTTTGGATGATTCGCGCCTGCAGAGACTCATCGAATTTCGAACCGGGGTGCAAAGCCACAAAAAGAAGGAGCCGATCTTCCCGGCCCAGCCCGCCGGTATCGATCACCAGCGAGTCGGCGATTTCCGGCAACGCTTCGACAATGGAATAGAACTCCACCGTCCCCATTCTCACGCCGCCACGATTCAGGGTGGCGTCGGAACGGCCCTGAATCACGCATGGGCCGGCCGGTGCTTCGATCTCTATCCAATCCCCATGAGACCAGACGCCTGGAAATTTTTCGAAATAGCTCGAACGCAATCGGCTGCCATCGGGATCGTTCCAAAGGAAAAGGGGCATGGATGGAAATGGCGCGGTGAGCACCAACTCGCCCAGCTCACCAAACACGGATTCACCCTCTTCATTCCAGGCCTCGATCTTGGCCCCCAAGCCGAGGCATTGAAGTTGGCCCGCCTTCACCGGGAGATGCGGATGGGACAAGACGAACGCGCTGCAGACATCGGTCCCACCGCTGATGGAGCCAAGCGCGACGTCTCGTTTCACCCGCTCGTAGACCCACGTGAAACCTTCCGGAGGAAGCGGCGCGCCGGTCGAGCCGATGCCCCGCAAGCGGCTGAAAGCAAAAGTCCGAATGGGATCCACGCCCTCTTTCCGGCAGGCCATTAGGTAGGGCGCGCTTGTGCCGAAGTAAGTGACCTCGAGTCGATCCGCCAGTTCCCAAAGCACTTGAAAATCCGGATACTTGGGACTGCCGTCATACAGGACAAGGCTCACCCCAGGCAACAGCAGGGCGGACACCAGGAAATTCCACATCATCCAGCCGGAGGTCGTGTACCAGAAGAACCGGTCGCCTTCCCGCAGATCCAGATGAAGCGACAAGGCCTTCAGATGCTCGAGCAAAATGCCGCCGTGCCCGTGGACGATGGCCTTCGGCGTGCCGGTCGTTCCCGAGGAATAAAGGATCCAAAGCGGTTGTTCGAACGGGACGGGTTCAAAAAGAATTTCGGGAATCTCCGTGGCATCGAGCAGGTCCCGCCACTGATGATACGAAACGTCTTCCGATGAAAGGACGGGAGCCGGATCATGACCGTCGCTCGACTCTGAAATCAGGATGGCATGTCGCAAGGTCGGCAAACCGGCGACGATCTCCGTCACGACTTGCTCGCGCTCGTGCTTCCTGCCTCCATAATTGTAACCGCACGAAGCAAAAAGCACCTTTGGTTCGATTTGGGTCAACCGTTCCAGCACATTGCGGCTGCTCATTTCCACCGCGCAGTTGGACCAGACAGCGCCCAGGCTGGCGCTGGCCAGAAAGGCCACCACCGCCTCGGGCGTATTCGAGAGATAGCCTGCCACGCGATCTCCTGGTTTCACTCCCATCGCGCGCAATCGGGTGGCCACGAGAGCTACCTCTTTTCGGAGCTCCGCCCGCGAAATTTCTCGACGCCGAACCTGTCCCTGTTTTTCTTCGGCTTCGAAAAGAATGACTGGCTGCTCGTCGTCTTTTCCGGGACGAAGCACCTGCTCGGCATAGTTGAGGGTCGCTCCGGAAAACCACCGGGCACCCGGCATTTCCAAGGACGAGAGAACGCTCGTGGCCCGATGATGAAAGCGGACTTCAAAAAAATCGGCTATCGAACTCCAGAATGCTTCGGGCTCATCCGTGGACCAGGTCCAGAGCTCCGGATAGGTCTGGAATTTCAAGCCCCGCTTTTCCCTCAACCAGCGGACATAACGAGTCAGGTTCGTTTGGGCGATGCTCTCGGGCATTGGCTCCCAAAGCGCCCGATTTTGTCGTGAGGAGGAAGTGCTCTCAGTCATGGCCATGGGATTACGGCACCTCAATGAAGAAACAGAGAAAACGGGCCGGCTTCCGGTGAAGCGGTTTCAACGTGTGCGTCTGGTTCGGATCAAGATAAAGGGAATCGCCGGGATGCAATTGCAGCGTTTCTTTTCCGAGGATGAACTCGAGGTCGCCCGATAGCATATAAATGAACTCATGACCTGCATGTTTGAACCGCCCTTCCTTGTCACCCGGCGAGATGGTGAGGAGAAAAGGTTCAACCGGCTTATCGGCAAAATCGATGGCGAGGGCTTCGTAGCTGTACCCCAGGCGCGTTCCGTCACGAACGATGGTCTTTCCTTTGCCCTTTCGGGTGAGGACAAATCGCGGAGCCCCCTCCGTTTCACGAAAGAAGCTGGCGAGGTGGACCCCCAGGGCCGCGGCCACTGCAAGCAAGGTGGAAATGGGAGAGGACGTCTGCCCATTTTCAATCTTGGAAAGCGTGCTCTTGGTCATGCCGGCGCGACGGGCCACCTCTGTGAGGCTCACCTTGGAAGCAAGACGAATGGCGCGAATGTTTTCTCCAACCATTCGTTCATCCATAAGATACGATGTATCTTCTCAAGAAACGAATGGCAACTAAAAAAAGATGTATTCTAACTTGGAATAAATTGATTGGGAATCCGTGCTTCCTCCGCCAGCGGAGCCACTCAATGAGGTAACGGATGTCCGATTTTCACCTCAATCACAGGAAAGTCGGACGGGATTTCTCCAGCGGTGATCCCGTCCCGGAAACGACCCTCCACCAGCACTGCCGCGCCGGCGGCCGCGTTCTGTAGGAACTGCCGGTTAACTCTACCTTGCCCGACGATCCCGGGCTTCATGGAGTGAGGGGTTACGCTCGACTCTGTTTGCAGGTGAGACACATATCCCAGTCTGGTGAGTAGACGTTCCCCATGCAGCCCGAGGAATTGCAATCTATGCGCTCCACAATTTGGTCTTGGGTACAAATGAAACAATAAACATTGGGGCTTATGGGAGTGTTAGGCTGAAGAAGCGCCGTCATAACATCCATTTCAACATTATCATCAACGTGACAGCATGACGGACAATGATAGCGCCGTCGCTTTCGGTCGAAGCCAAAACACCGAAGCAAAACCGCGGGATCTAACAAATCTACCACGGTTGAGAAATCGTGGACTTGGACGAAGCTGACTGGGTCACCGTCGTAGCCGAGATCCACCTCCCGTTCCAGATTCTCCTTTCTCAATCTAACCCACTGTCTTGGACCGATCAGATACTCAACCCCCAGCAGCAATGTAGTCAGGATGTCTTTAACATTGGCCTCAAATGCCGGGTCAATCGTATGCATGATGCGATTCCGCCTCTTCCGCAGGTCGTCAAATAAAGTGACAAATTCAGGATCAAAGCGAGTCGGAGAAACTGTGTCGAGGACTTTGACGAAATCTTGGGAGTCGATGGTTCGAAACTCGGCGAACTCGATATCTTCTTTGTCGCACTTCTTCGGCCAATCAGCAGGGTTGCGTGAGATGAGCAGATAGGGGCTAACTTCGCAGATTTGCGCCTTCAGCAGGAAATCAAATCCTTGTTGTATAAGACCAATCGCGGTGCCCAGTTCCGACTGAGCCGCTTTCCAGTACTTTGCTTCCGTTTCCGGAGCGTCTAAGCCAACTGCCTCTTTCGCGTCCTCGAGTTGGTGAACCAGGCGTAGCACCATGTTCCACGCCAGGTTCAGTTGGTTAAGCCCACCAGTTCTAAAGTCAGCTGGGGTCGGACAAGAACGGATCATGGGGTAGCATGATTTTACTGACACATGCGATCTCCGCGATGCTTAAATCTTTCCAACAAATCCAGTGGAGCCTCGCAACAAATTTCGGATAGAAGGAAAATTCTCGCCCCTGAAATTCCAAAAATCCGGAGAAAATCTTTCAGATTTTTCAGATTTCTGAAAACGACTTTTGCAAATCGTTGAAAATCAACGCAAGAAAAGCGGAGCCGGAGGGATTCGAACCCTCGGTACGATTTTAAGGTCGTACAACGGTTTAGCAAACCATCGCCTTCAGCCACTCGGCCACAGCTCCTTACTGCTTATTATCAATGACTTGCTCTGACTGTGCGGCGATAGCAATTCTGAGTCACTGACATTTCATTGGAGATTGACGGGCTTATGCGAATGCAAGCGCATGAAAACCTCAACGCTACGCATTGAGCCGTATCGTCACTCTGCAACTTCTCCATTTGTTGTAGAAGGACTTCGGATAAATGGCAAGCGTGTCCGGAAATTCTTCAAGACAAAGGAGGACGCCGCGACTTTCGCGACCTGCGGATCATGGCGGTTCAGTGCCCTGCGCAAAGTCGCCACCATTGACCCCCGCGAAGTTGACGACTGGTTGCGGGACCCATCCGATGCCCCGATAGCCGTGCAGCTCCCGCCGTAGTTGCCGCTTCAATGCATTTCAGTGGAGACGTTTCCCAAGCCGCTGCGGAGGAAGTTGAATTGGACATTAGGATGATCGGCCAGAAGCGACATGGGACAGGAGCTATCCACGATTCGCTTGGAGATCATGAGCGAACTCAAGCGCATGCCGAAGGGGTTGTCGTGATGGCCGGGATGCCAGATGCTGACCTTCTCCGCTTTCCAGGTTTCTTTGGGGCCGACCGTGCAGGCATGGGTGGGAACGAGGCTGACGTTTCCGCCGCCGGAAGTACGCGCATTTTGGAGAATGGTGACGGGATGAAGTTTGACGATTCGAGTGCCTAATTGCCGATACTCTTCGGGCGATGGAGGCGCATCCTGAAATTTGCCCGTCCGGGGAAGGGGATCGTTGAAGGCCCAATGCTTGATCTCGCCCTGACCTCCCTGCATGACGACGCAGCGAATTGTATCGTAGGTGGCGCTGTAGGCCGCAAGGTCGCCCGAGGGAAAGTGCTTGTTAGCCTCCGGCAACGCCAGTTCGGGGTGAATGCGATCGAAGCAGAGTTCGTTGTCACATCGGGCAAACGAGAGCGGATGCGTGCGATCGACGGGCTGACCATTTTCCAGCCACTCGTCCATGCCCCAGAAATGGGCCTCGTGACTTTTGAGATTGAGGCCCAAGGCATTGACCATGAGCGCGACGATGGGTAGCTGCTCTGTCGGACCAATCGGGCCACAAATGCCGGCGGGATTGTCGGGGGTTGATTGCTGCCAGGCCTCGATGTATTCCAGCGCCTGCGCGGAGTAGAATTCCTGGACGGTGTTGTAAAATTTGACGGCAAATCCAGGCCGGCTTAGTTGCGCCAGATCCTTGGGGGACAATTGCGCGGCGTCGGAGAGAATTTGAGGATCGAGGGTGGTGTAATCCCACCATCCTTCGGCGAGTTTGCTGATCGGTCTGGGCATGGGCGTATTCTGTTAGGATTTTGGTTTTTGAGTGAGGGTGGCGAGTATCTCGGGAAGGGGGTCGAAGGCGGAGGGACAGAATCCCAGGTGAGAATGGCGTCGCCAGGCTTCGGCATGGGTCAGCCCGTGGCTCAGCTTTCCCATTTCGGCGCAGAGTTGCTCCATCTCGCGGACATACGAATGCATTCCCTGCGTCGAGGCGAGCCAGTCTTGTTGACTCTTGTGACAGGCGAGCATTTGTTTCTTGGTCTCCATCATCGAATCGATATCGATGAGAAAGTCGGGTTGGAAGGGAGATTCCATCGCATCGCGGAGGCCGTGCGGCGGAGCGTGGTAAATCCGCACCGGTTCCGCGTAGGGAACCGTGGCGGGAATGGTCGTGAAATTGGGAATGGCATGACTGAACGCCGCAGTGACGATCAGACGGCAGACGTTCTGATGATCTTCCATGTAATCGCTGGGCGAATGGGTAAGAATGATTTGGGGCTTGATCGAGCGCACGACGGAGCCGACCGATAACAAGGAACCCCGGTCATAGAAAATTTCGAGATCATGAAAGAGAGGCGGATAGATTTTTGCTCCCGCCAACTCCGCCGAGGCGCGAGCTTCCGCAGCGCGAATCCGAGCGATCTCGTCCCGGCTATGTTGCATCGTGCCACAGCATCCGTCGGCGAGGTTCCACATATGAATCGAGCAGCCCGCCTTTTGGAGAAGCAGAAGCGTCCCGGAAAAATAGAATTCGATATCATCGGGATGAGCGACCGCGGCGAGTACCGTCAGGTTTTTGGCGGAAGGCATGGAGATAGGATAGGTTGCCCTTTCACAATTCGTCCTCTACAGTCTTGCTTTATTCTGGTACGCGATTAACACATGGCTGCGGCTTCCACGATTCTGGTCGATCCTTTGATCGAGCCTCTTCCCGAGGCCCGTCAAAGCGGGTTTCACGTTCGTTCTTTCCGCAAAAACTGCGTCGATTTTCACTGGCATTTACATCTGGAATTGGAACTCGTCCATATACTCAAAGGCCGCGGAGTCCGGTACGTGGGACATTCGGTCGAGCCCTTTTCCGACGGTGATTTCTGCCTGCTCGGCTCCAACCTTCCCCACGCGTTTGGATCGCACCCGGCCGATCGCCACGGGGCGGAATGGACCGTGGCTCATTTTCTCCCGGAAAAGTGGGGGGCGCCGTTTTGGGAGCTGCCGGAAGCGCGCCGCATCAAGAAATTGCTGCTGCAATCCCAGCGGGGCATCTGGTTTGAGGCGAAGGAAGCACGAAGTTGCCTGAAGTGTTTCCGGGACCTGGAGAAGCTGCCGATAGGCGGGCGGCGACTCGCAGGGTGGCTTGAAATTCTGGATCGCCTCGCTTTGTTGCGTCGCCGCCGTTTTCTCAACCCGGAGACCTGTCTAAACGGTGAGTCGCTGGATCGTCGCCTGAAGAAAATCCTCGCCTGGATCGATGAAAAGGCCGCGGGCGACATCGCCCAAGTCCAGGCCGCTCGTGAACTTGGGATGTCCCCGCAGGCTTTCTGCCGCTATTTTCGCCAGAAAACCGGAAAGGTTTTTCACCGGTATGTGAGCGAAGTTCGCGTCGCGCGTGGTTGCTCGGAACTGCTGCATTCGGACGTCCGGGTGAGCGAGATCGCGTTCCAATCCGGCTTCAATAATCTGTCGAATTTCAATCGGCGATTCCGCGAAATTACAGGAAAAACTCCTCTCCAGTACCGAGCCATGCAGGGAGGCTCGGCCCCTTGTTGAAAAGGTCTGATCTGGCTTGACCGCCGGGAGGGCGGCGAAGAAGGATTCGAGGGGAAAGTGACTTGGTCGATCACTTTGACGCGGCTCGGTGTCCAGAGGCTTAGGTCGCACCCATCGTTTCCGCGATCATGTAATCGAGGAGGGCGCGATGGGTGTGGTGGCGGCGGACGAAGGCCTCGCCGGTGCGGGCCATTTCGCGCAGCTTGGTTTTGTCGTTCAGGGCCAGCTTGATCACCCGTTTGATGTCGTCGCCTTCGACCCCGTAGTAAAGGCCGTGAATGCCGTCGATCAGCGGTTGATGGCGGCGTGTATCGGGATGGTTCATCAGTGGAACGGAGCCCATCAGGGGCGCCCAGTAGTGCCGCATGCAATCCCAACCGGCTCCTTCCGGTGACCAGACCAGCCAGGCTTGTGCGCAGCGTTGGAGAAATTCTTCCTGGGAGAGATTGGGGCGTCCTTCGCCGGTGGGATAGAGATCGACCTGATAACCTTCATTCCGTAATTCCTCGAGCTGACGCAGGCCCTCAATTCGCGCCCAGGAGTAATGAATTGCGCCCGCGAAAAAGATGTCGGTTTTTTTTTCCACCGCCTGAAGGTCCGACCAGTTCGCAGGGACGGTGACGCCAAGGCTGTAAGGGCGCAGTTTGGTCGCCCAATCGATGTACTTCGGCTGGCGGACGATGTTAAAGATGCAGTCGTTCCGCTTGTCCTGAAAGAGAAAGGCCTTGTAGGGATTGCGAGGGGTTTGGGTTTTGAAATAGCAGGTGGCACGCTTCAGCAGGCCCCAGTTCTTGCGGGCGATGATGGTGTTGTCCTCCCAATCGAAGACGGCGAGGGGCACTCGTGATTTCGCGAGCATCCAGGGCACGAGGTAAGTGCCCAGCGAGCTGCTTTGGCGCAAAAGTTTCCGGATGAGCTTGTAGACATTGCTCAGCCAATTGCGGTCGGCGCGCCAGACAGGATCGGAGTTGGCGCAGGTGATCACCAGGCCGTACTTGTTTTCCCGCAGAGCTCGTCGCAAACGCCAGGCCATGAGCGGGGTGAAAAGTTTGATTCCGACCGGAGGATGCTGCCGCTCGTTATCACGACAGAAGTAGGCGTCGGACCGCTCGATAAACTGCGCCATCATCCCCGTGATGACACAGGAACGGGCGATGAAAAGAATCCTGGGCTCGGTCGCCGGGCCGGGGGAGGCGGCGTCAGTCATGAAGCTGGGAAAGAAGAATGGGCCCGCGCGAGGGGCTCAGTTCAACTCGGCGCGGGCGCTTTCCGGTGAAGATTGGTGCATGAGGATCTCATGCCGCTGATTCCGCAGGGCGCGAACCGCGTTTCTTTCTTCGGGCTGAAGCCACGCCTCGTTCAGGCGGCGCAGGCAGGATTTGGTCCGGATCAGGAGGAAGCAATTGGCAATGGCGAGCAGGGACGTCACCGCGGTCAACAAGCTGACGATCACCGGAATCTGGCCGACCGTCCTCCAGGCGAAGAGGCCCTGGAAAACGAGCAGCAAGGCGATGGCGAGATAAAGCATGGAGACCTGCCGCTTCAATTCCTGGTCCGCGTGGCGGAGATATTCCGGGGAACGAAGCAGGTGCGCCTCCAACTGGCGCTCGCGGATGGTCACGTCTTCGAGGGTCTCATGGGTGCTCATATCGGTAGGGATAGCTTAGCGTTTGCCCGTGGGTTCATGCGAGGATGAAAGTTTTAGCAGGTTTTGTTTGCTTACGCCAAAGTCGACCTGATGGCGTGCGAGGTCAACCTTGGCCACTTCAACCTGGAGGGAAAGCCCGGCGCGCAGAGTCAACTTGGTACGCTGCCCGCGCAGTTCCAGCCGCTGGGGATTGAAGACGAAGAGATCACCCTGCAAGGCCGAAAGGGGGACCATGCCTTGTACGAGGAATTCGGGCAGTTGCACCATCAAACCGGAAGAGCGCACTTCCAGGATCAGGGCCTGGAACGCGGTGCGTTTGGTGGCGTGGGCCTGGCGGTCGAAGTATTCCAGTTTCTTCAACTTCACCGATTCCTGCTCCGCTTCGGAGGCCGAGCGTTCGGTGAGGGAGAGATGCTGGGCCACGCGGGAAAGCGTGTCGTAATTGAACTCAACCGCCCCGTGGGTCGGGTTGAAAAGCACGCGGTGTACGATCAAATCCGAATAGCGCCGGATGGGTGAGGTGAAGTGCGTGTAATTAACCTTCGCCAGGCCGTAATGGCCGAGCGGCTTCGGGCTATACATCGCTCGCTTGAGTGACTTGAGCAGGCCGATCTTGACCACGCTCTCGCCCGGCTGGCCTTGGACGCGGGTGAGAAGTCTTTGGATCTCGCCGCGCTGGGTCAGATCGCCGCAGGCGAAGCCCATCGACTTAGCCTGGGCGCGGAATTCGTCCAGCCGGCCTGGATCCGGATTTTCGTGGATGCGATAAAGGCCGGGGCGGCTGCGTCGTTTCAATTCCAGTGCCACGACTTCGTTGGCCAGCAGCATGAATTCCTCGATGAGCTGGTGCGAGGCGTCGTTCTCGTTGCGCTCCAAATGAGTCGGGATGCCGAGCTCATTCACGCGCACTTTTACCTCGGGAAAATCGAGATCGAGCGCGCCGCAGGCAAAGCGTTTTTTGCGAAGCGCCTGGGCCATGGTGTGAAGCGCATGGACGTGGCGGCTGAGCGGCGAGCCCGGCGGCTTACGCAGCAGGGCGAAGGCTTCCTTGTAGGTGAAGCGTTTGACGCTGTGAATGATGCCGGCGGCGAAGCGGAACGATTTCACCTCGGCCCGCTTGTCGAGCCGGATGATGGCTGTCTTGACCAGGCGATCGACATTCGGCTGGAGCGAGCAGATGCCGTTGCTCAATTTCTCGGGCAACATGGGAATCACACGGTCGACCAGGTAGACGCTGTTGCCGCGCGTGCGCGCCTCGAGATCGAGCGCCGAGCCCGTGCGGACGTAATGGGAGACATCGGCGATGTGGACGTAAATCTCGAATTCGCCGTTGTCGTGGATCCGGTAGGAAAGCGCGTCGTCGAAATCCTTGGCGTCGTCAGGATCGATGGTCATCGTGAAGAGCGGACGAAAATCCTCCCGGCGCTCGATTTCCTCGGCTGGGATCTGCGAGGGGATGCCGGCCGCTTCCTGCTCGACCTCTTCAGGAAAGGAGGTGGGCAGGTCGTGCTTGCGGATGATCGAAATGAGATCGACGCCGGGCGCGTCGGGCGCGCCGAGCACCTCGGTGATCACGCCCTCGGGCGGCTTGCGGCGGTCGGGCCAGTCCTTCAGTTCGATGACCACCTTTTGGCCGAGCGTGGCCGGGTCGGCAGGTGGCGGCACGGAGATGTCGTAGGGAATCCGCGTCTCATCCGGCAGCACATAATAGAAGAGCGGCGTCTTGCGCAGCGTGCCGACGAGCTGGCGGCGCTTGCGCTGGAGCACCTTCACCACCTCGCCACGCAGACGGCCGTCCCGCTGGCGGCCATGCTGTTCCTTCAAGCGGGCCAGGACGAGATCGCCATGCAGCGCCACGCCAGTGTCTTCACCCGCGACATAAAAATCGGGTTCGGCTTTATCGAGTGGAACGAGGAAGCCGAAGCCACGCTCATTCATCTGGAGATTGCCGACGCAGAAGCCGAGCTTCTTCGGCAGGACGTAAAGGCTGTGGCGCACCTGCATGATGCGGCCGATGAGCGCCTCGGCAGCGAGGAATTCGGAGAAGGCCGAGATTTCCTCCTTCGGGATGCGCAATTTGCGGATCAGCGTCGCTTCATCGACCGGCTGATATTCCGGAGCGGCGAGCAACTGCGCCAGGCCATCGCGCCAGTGAAGCGGGCCGGCTGGTTTAGGTTCGTTGCGCTCGCGTCGTGCCGCCGGGCGAGGCGGGCGGGGAGAAGGGGTGGGGCTGCTGGGGCGGCGAGTACGGCGGGGCCGCGAATCATTCATGGAGAGATATTAGCGCATGAGGGAGGCACGATGTCGAGGCTGCGTCGTGTGGCCCGCTGGCGTCGAAGAAGGGGAATTCAAATCGAATGAAGACTTCGATGTTTGACGGCCGGCTGGCGAACGGGCTTTCTAAAAGCAGTTAAGGCGAAACCAATTCCTGCGGGCAGGAGCACGAGAAAAAAAGCTTCCATCCGGGATAAAATTCCCAAGACAAATAAGGCGGTGAAAAGGGCCGCGGCTGCTGACATGAAGATGCCCAGAAGAAGCAAGCGCCAGGCGGCGCGCGGGTCGCGGGGAGGATGATATTCGTTCAACATCCTTTCCATCTCCTCCGGAATAATTCTCAGGGCCATATCTTAAGATAGGGGACGGATGGTCCCTTCCAAGCGCAAATCCGATCGTGGCAGACCAACCTCTAATCCTTCTCGCCCTTGATCGGATGCGCCTTGAAAAAATCCCAGATCGCATCGGTGGCGTGGAAGGGATCGCGCGAAGGGCCGGCGATGCTTTCCGGTAATGGTTCCACCGTGCCCGGCCAGTGATGGCCGTTGCTCTCGATGGTCGTGAAGAGAATCTCGGTGTGCTTGGGATCCGATCCGTAACTCACGGTCAGCACGCCGTTCGCATCATGGAGCGTTTGGGGTTGGGCCGCGCATTTGTCCAAATGCAGCCATTGATCGAGGCTCTCCTGCACGGGGGGATGTGTGACGACGGAACCCCAGGGCAACGTCACCGTGCCACCCCGATAGGGAACGAGCGGGTCGGCAGTGCTGGCCAGAAAGTAGAGCGGCACCGGACGGAGCAGCGTGTCCGTCTGCACGAAGCTTTGCGAGGAGACGGGCGCGATGGCCGCGATGCGGTCGGAGAAACGCGCGCCCAGGGTGAAGGTCATGCCCGCGCCGTTGGAAAAGCCGGTGATGAAAATTCGCTTGGGATCGATGGCCACGCAGAATTGCAGCTTGGTCAGCAGGTCCTCAAAAAACTGAACGTCATCGACATCCTGTCCCGGCATGCTGGCCCGCCCATCGCGCCAGACATTGGGATTGAGCGCGAAGTTGCCGGGCTTCGTCGGTTTCGCTCCCAGGCCTTCCGGGAAAACGGCGAAAAAACTTTCCGTGTCGGCCTTCTGCGCCCAGCCGTAAGTCAGAAAAGCCTGCTCGGAGGTGCCGCCCGCGCCGTGAAAGAAAAAGACGATCGGCAGGGGTTCTCCCACCTTGAATTTCTTCGGGGTGACAAAGATGAACTTCCGCCAATAGTCGCCCGACTTGATGGTCGCCCGATAGCGCCCGGGCACGGCCAGCTTGTTGAGATCGGTCACCATGGGAGTGTTGCCCGGATCAGCGCCGACGGGGGCGCTTCGGACCCACGACCCGGGCGCGAAGCCGAAGAAAAGCAGCCAGCACAACAACAAAACGGATCGGCTCCCCATCTGTAACATAAGACGTTGGCGTTGGGGTAAAGGTTACGGAAGGCATGGCTCCGGTTCCAAGCGCGGCCTGAAAATAAAATGAATCAGCGCCGGTAAAAAGAACAAAGCCAGCAGCGGCTTAAGCCAGCGATCCGTCAGCCCGTGGATGAGGGGAATGGCATCACAGGCAAAACCAAGCGCCGCGCAACCCAACGCGAAACTTAGCCAGCCCCGCTCCGGCCCGCGCGCATACCAAAGGGCCAGGGCGGCCACGAACGGCCCGAGAAAAACGTACGAGCAGGTTTCCGTGCGCGGGTTGAAGAGCATCAGGTAATCGGCGCTGAGTGCCCCAATCGTCCAGGCCGCATCGATCCGGCTTAAGCGCCGCACGGCCATCGCGCCCAGTCCGAGATAAACTGCGGCGAAGATGACGCGGCCCACCGTTCTCCAGGCATAGGGGGAAGAAATCTTCACGTGCTCGAGCAGCGCGCCCAGATCGCTGTAGCGGGGTTCGTTGGCTCCCGTAGCCCACATGAGCGTCTGCGCGCACCGGACATATTCGTGCGCGACGAAGGCGGGATTCCAATGCAGAAATGGCAGCGCGAAAACGATCAGCAAGCCGATGACAAGACGGGGAATGAGCTTCCAATAAAGCGCGCCGAAAAGCAGCAGCGGCACCACGGCGAGTGGTTTGAGCGCGAGCGCCAGACATAGCCACGCCGCCGCGCGGTTCCAGCGACCGAGCCCTATCTCTGCCGTGCCGAGAATAAAGAGCGCGGCCAGCGGCAGATCGAACTGCGCGTTGCGCAGGCTGGCCATGGCGCTGGGCACCGCCAGCAGCGAGAGGATCAGAAAAGTTTTTTCCGGAGCGGGATCGCGCCGGGAAAGAAAGAACTCCTGCAAACGAATCAACGCATAGGCGAACAGCCCGAAGACCGCGATGCGCCAGAGGAATTCACCGAGAAGATAAGGGCCCCACGTAAAGGGCGTGAAGAGAAAAGCGGCTTGCGGCAAGTAGAGGAACCCGTCGTGATTACGTTGCGAGTAGGGGTCCGTTCCGGCCCACCACTGCTGCACGGCGAGGCGATAGACCGGGGTGGTGTTATGCTTGATCGGACGCCGCGCGACGTCGCCGCAGATGACCAGGAGGATGAGAAACCAGAAGCCCCACGCCGCCCAGCGCAGGCGCGTCTGCTTGCGTGCCGTGTCCATCATGCGCTGGGCTCGGCATCGACCCACGTGACCATTTCGGCCAGGGGGGCGTGGCCATCGTGATGCCAGGTGAGAGGTGGAAATTGCATATGTCCGGCCGCGCAAAAGCGAGAAACGCCGAGGCTAAGAAAGAGGCTCTCCAAACGCGAGGACGTTTTTCCCACCATACCGACCGTGGAGATGCGATGGGCGATGGGCGAAAGTGCCGCCCGCAATTGCGCTTCCGTTGCCTGTCGCAGATAGATCACGCCGTGCAGGGGCGACGGGCGAAAGGTGGGGCTGGGATCGTGGATTACCGTCCAGCCGAAATGTTTTTTGGGCGGAAGCCAGAGACGGTGCCCCATGGCCAGCGCGATGTCGCGCGCTTCGGAGATGCGGGCCGTAACGGAAAGCGGGCGCGCGGGTTTCGACGGAATCTTGACCCACTCCTTTTCCAACGCCGCGCTAAGTTTGCCGCCGAGTAAGAGAATATCGGTCCGGGCCGGGATGTAGATGGCTTGAGGTGAAAGACAGCCAAGTTGATCGTAGGTGAGAACATCGACGGCGCACGCGCCTGCCTGTCGCATGGTCAGGCGATCCGGATCGGTGATCCAGAGCAGGCTGACCGCATGGCCATGCGCGATGAACTTCTGGTCCCAACGCGTGCGGGTGCGCAGGCTTTCCATCGTGGCATCCGAGCCGAAAGCGACGATGACATCGGCCTGGGCAAAGAGCTTATCGTCGATGGCGCGATGCGTTTCCACCAGCCGCCGCAAAGCCGCGGGCAGGCCGCGAATGAATGCGAGAATTTCCCGCGTGGTCGTCGCGTCTTCGCGTTCACCGGGAAGCTTCATCACGTTACGCGCCCCAAGCAGAAGCCCCTGGGCGAGGCTCGTCCAGGCGGAGACGGCGAGGTTGCCCGCGCAAATATGATAGATGATCTTCGGGGCGCGGGCCCGAACGCGCCCGCCGTCGCGCTGGATCCAGCCGTCCAGCGCATCGATAGCGCCGAGCTGTGTTCGCAATAGCCGCTGCAACTCCACGCGCGGAAACAACCGCGGATAAGCGCGGGCGAGAAGATCAAGGCGCTGGCGAGTGGTCATATCAGTGAGCGGGAATAGCAGGCGTGGGCCGCGCGGCCAAATCCTCCGCGCTAAGGGAACATCCGCGAGGCTCCGTCTTCGCCATGCGACCGATCAGTCGAAAACCGGTCGCGGTCCGTTCGGCGAGATCGAGCGTTTGCAGGGCCAGCACCGAATCGGTGTTCGCCAGATCGATCCAGCGCACCAGACCGCGCTGGCCGATGCGCACCTCGCGACCGGTGGCCGGATCGCAGACCAGGACCCGCGCCCACGGTGGCGTCTGGTGCAGGCCCGAAGTGCCCCGCGCATAAGCCTGGCTGGAAAGTTCGCTCATCCCGTACTCATTCCAAATCGCTTGATCAGGCACGGTAAAAAGCCGCGACATCCCGGCGTAGAGTTCGGCCTTGGGCACTTCGCGGCTGCGGCCTTTGAAGCCGCCGGTTTCGAGCAACCAACTCCCTTTGGGCAGGCGCAAGGGCGGCAGGCCCTCCCAGGCTTCGAGAAGATGCACGAAGCTGAAAGCGGTTCCCGACACGGCAATGGGATGGCCTGCCTTAACATGGGCGAGCAATGTTTTCCGGAAGTTGTCAAAATGGAACGAGCCCTTCCGCGCCCAGAAGCGTGGGCCGCTTTGCCTGGAGGCTCTTTGCCAGAAACCGAACATGGCGCCGAGTGAGGAATGCGGCGCTTCCGCGGGTGAAGGCGTCAGAAAATGAAGCTGCGGTTCGCCCGCGAAAAGTCCCGCGCGTCGAGCTCCCTCGGTGGAGATCGCGCGATAAATATCGGTGTGCAAGAGATGCTGGCGTCCGGGTTGCCCGGTCGTGGTGCCGCTCGTTTCGTAGATCGCGCCAGGCTTCAGCTCGCCGTGGCTGAAGAGATTTTCCAGCTTGAAAAGCTGCTGGGGCATGGCGGGAATCTCACGCCAGGAAGAGAGATTCCTCGGCCTCACGCCATGACCCAAGGACAACCGCCGGTAGGCTGGCACCCGCGCGAATTGCCAGGCGAAGAGTTCCCCCGCCAGCTCTTCCCAAGCCGCGTCGTCGAGAGGAGCGAGCAAGCGCCGGGTCCATGCTCGGCGTGAAGCGGGCTGGGAAAAGTCAGGTTGAAGAAGCATGGTAAACACGGATGAAAAACGGCCCGTCTCTTATATACTAGGTAGCCGGGTAAATCCTGTCCAAACCGTTCCCGCGTTCCGACCGTGAAAAAAATCTGCTGATTCCGTTTGGCATTCCGTCAATTCCGTCAAAAGTAATTCCTCATGACTCCCTACGAATCTCTCCAGCAACGCTCTCGCGAAGTCGCGGGTTTCAACAGCATGGCCAGCCTGCTGGGCTGGGACCAGGAGACCTACATGCCGCCGAAGGCGGGCGCCTACCGCGCCGAACAGATGGGGCAGCTCGCGGGCCTGACCCATCGCTTGAGCACCGCGCCCGAGGTGGGCGACTGGATCAAATCGTGCGAGGACCATCTGCCGCCATGCGCGGATGAAGAGGAGACCGCGGTGCGCGCGGCCAACGTGCGCGAATGGCGGCGGGATTATGATCGCGCGACCCGGTTGCCCGGACGACTCGTGGAGGAACTGGCGCGGACCACTTCGCTTTCCCGCGAAGCCTGGATGGAGGCGCGCCGGGAATCCAATTTTGCCGGATTCGCGCCTTGGCTGGAAAAGATTCTCGCGCTCGTTCGCGAGCAGGCCGAAGCGTGGGGCTACAACACGTGCGCCTACGATGGCTTGCTCGAAGGTTACGAGCCCGGCGCTCGCGTGGCCGAGCTCAACCCCGTCTTCGCCGACCTGCAAAAGGCGCTCACACCCCTGCTGCCACGCCTGCAAAAAATCACCGGCGTGGTCGATCCGGCGCGGCTCGAGGGAAATTATCCGATTGCTGGCCAGCAGGCCCTTAACTGGCGCGTCGCCGCCGCCATGGGCTTCGATTTCGAAGCGGGCCGGATCGATACGACGGTACATCCTTTTTGCACGGAGATGGGACCGCGCGATTGCCGCCTGACTACGCGGTACCACGAGGCCGATTTCACCAGCTCGCTTTTTGGCGTGATGCATGAGGCCGGGCATGGGCTCTATACGCAGGGCCTGCCGGTCGAACATTTCGGCACGCCGCTCGGGACGTTTCTCTCCCTCGGCATTCATGAATCGCAATCGCGCCTCTGGGAAAATCAAGTCGGCCGCAGCCCCGAATTCTGGCGGCATTGGTACCCGATCGTGCGGGAGCAATTCCCCGCGCTGGACGGTTTGCCGCTGGAGGAATTCTGGCTGCTGGTCAATCGCGTGAAGCCCTCGCATATCCGGGTCGAGGCCGACGAGGCGACTTACAATCTCCATATCGTCCTGCGGTACGAAATCGAGCAGCGGCTCGTGTCGGGTGATCTCGCCGTGGCCGATTTGCCCGAGGCTTGGAACGCCCGCTTTGAGGAGCTTTTCCAGATTCCCGTGCCGGACGACGCGCGTGGTTGCCTGCAGGATACGCACTGGTCGCTTGGGTTGATCGGCTATTTCCCGACCTACACCCTGGGTACGCTGAATGCGGCGCAACTTTTCGCGGCGGCGCTGCGGCAGGTGCCGGGGCTGGAAGCCGATTTACAACAGGCTAACTACGCGCCTCTGCTTCGCTGGCTCCAGGACAATATCCATCGGCATGGCCGCCGCTATTCGCCGGGCGAATTGATCCAGCGGGCCACCGGCGAACCGCTCCGGGCGACTTACTTCCTCGATTACCTCAAGGCGAAGTACGGCCTCACCTAAGGTAGGGACGCGAGTCCCTTCGCGTCCGTCGATAAATCAGGTGCTGCCACTCGGGGAATGACAGCACTTGCTGCGCTTCATGAGACCCAGTATGTTTCCCGCTATGGATTTTCTGCCCTATCAGCCCCGGTTCCGCGAAGACGCTCCTGAAGAGAAAGAAAAAGATAAGAAGGAAAAGGAGCCCAAGTCGAAGCTCGAGGAAAAATTCCTCGAGACCCGCACCATCCTTCTTTTTGGCGAGATCAGCCAGAAGTCGGCCCGCGAGGTTTGCGAGAAGCTCATTCTGCTTTCCGCGCTCAACGACGATCCGATCAAGCTGATCATCAATTCCCAAGGCGGCCATGTGGAGGCGGGCGATACCATCCACGACATGCTCCGCTTCGTGAAGCCGAAGGTGAAAATCCTGGGCACCGGCTGGGTTGCCAGCGCGGGCGCGCTGATCTATGTCGCCGTGCCGATAGAAGATCGTTACTCGCTGCCCAACACCCGCTTCATGCTCCACCAGCCCAGCGGCGGCGTCGGCGGCCAGGCCTCCGACATCAGCATCGAAGCCGAGGAGATTCTGAAGATGCGTTCCCGTCTCAACCGGATCTTTTCCGTCCAGACCGGCCAGACAGAGGAGAAGATCGAGCGCGATACCGATCGTAATTTCTGGATGAGCGCCGAGGAAGCCAAGGCCTACGGCCTCGTGGGCAAGATCATCTCGTCGCAGATCGACTACTAGTCGCGAAAAGAGAGCAGCTAGCCGCCCGCTCCGACTTCGTTGGCGCGGGCGCGCAGCAGACGGGTCGCCTCGCTGGCGTCTTTCGGCGACAGGATCGGCCGGCCTACGACCACCTGGTTCGCCCCGGCAGTGACGCAGGGGCCCACGGTTTCGTCCGTCACGCCGCCATCGATGGAGATGTCGAAATGAAGGTGATGCTTGTCGCGGAAGGCCCGGGCCACGCGTACTTTTTCCAGCACTTCGATGATGAAAGGCTGGCCCATGAAGCCGGGATTCACCGACATGCAAAGCAACTGGTCCGTGGTTTTTAAAAGCGAGTAGGTGTTTTCCACCAGCGTCATCGGATTGATCGCGAGGCCACAACGGCAACCCATTTCCTGGATCAAGGCGATCGTCCGCTTCGGGTCATGGTAGGATTCCAGGTGCACGATCAAAAGATCCGCGCCCGCCTCGATGAACGACTGCGCGTAGCGATCCGGTTGCTGGATCATGAGGTGAACTTCGAGCGGCAAGCGCGTCATTTTGCGCACAGCCTGCACGACGTCCGGCCCGAGCGCGAAGTAGGGCACGAAATGGCCGTCCATGACGTCCAGGTGGATGCTGTCGACCTGGGCCTCTTCCAATCGTTTGACCTCGTCCTCGATTCTGCCGAGATCGGCAGCGAGAAGGCTGGCGGAAAGGCGGACGGTTCTCATGGGCTTGCGAGTCTACCATCCTCCGTTGCGCAGGTCTACGGCGGTTGTGTCACGGACTGGGTTGCGAACTCTTCGCAGCACTGACGAAGTCGGACGGCAGGGGACTGCCGTCCCTACCTTTTAAAGGTCCCTGGCCTTGGCGACATCGCGGGCGATTTGCGCCTTCAACTCCTCGACATTGGTGAAAGCCTGCTCGTCGCGGAGCCAGGCGAAATCGGAAACCCACAGCCGTTGATCGTAGAGGTCGGCATTGAAATCAAGCAGGTGGACTTCGAGCGAATCGACTCCGTTCGAGGTGAAGGTCGGCCGCTGGCCCAAGTTCATTACGGCGCGGTATTTGGTGAGGTTTCCCGCGACCCGGGCGCGCACGGCGTAGACGCCGCGCGGCGGGAGCAGTTGTTCCACGCCACCTAGATTTGCGGTGGGGAATCCGATCTTTGATCCACGCGCATCACCGTGGATGACTTTACCGGTCACGGCGTAAGAGCGGCCCAGCAGCCGGGCGGCGTCCGGAAAGCGGCGCTGGGCAATCGCCTCGCGGATGCGTGTGCTGCTGACCGGCGCGCCTTCCAGCATCACGGGGGCAATGGCCCGGACGGCGAAGCCATGGGCTTGCGCCAGCTCGGTCAGACGCGTGGCGTTGCCATCGCGGTTCCGACCGAAGGACCAGTTCTCTCCGATGGCGACTTCGCGGAGATCGGGAAAGACGCGTTTGATTTCCGAGACGAAGTCGGCGGCGGAAAGCTCGCGCAGCGCCTGGTCGAATTTCACGGCGACGACCGCAATCGTTCCCTGCGCCCGCAGATAGGCGACCTTCTGCTCCAGTGTGGTCAGCCGCGGGGGCACGCGTTCGGGCGCGATGATGGTGAGGGGGTGCGGCTCGAATGTGAGGGCCGCGCGGTTGCCCGCCAGGCTGGCCACGACCGCCTGGTGACCGAGGTGGACCCCGTCGAACACACCGATGGCGAGTCCGTTCACGCCCGGGTGGGGGGCCATTTCATGAAGGGGAACAGGGCCGATCAGCACAAAATCAACCGGAAAAAGTTACTGCCGGCGCAGGCGCGAGACCTCGGGGAGGGTGAGGAGCGAGGGCAGCAGTGTGCGAGCGTCGGGCACCGCCTTCAGTGCCTCCCACGAGAGAGCGCGTTCCAAGGCAAAGTTTCCCGATTTAAGCCGGCTCAACTGGATGAGATGTGCGCCACAGCCCAGATCCTGCCCAATGTCATGGCAGTAGGTGCGGACATAGAAACCCTTGCTGCACTGGATCCGGAATTTAACGAGGGGCAGCGCGATCTCGTCGATGATGAACGAGTTGATGTGGACCAGGCGCGGCTCTCGTTCGACCGTTTTGCCCGCGCGGGCGAGCTTATAGAGCGGTACGCCCTGCTTCTTCAGCGCGGAGACCATGGGCGGAATCTGATAAAAATCGCCGGTGTACTTCTTGAAGGCGACATCGAGCTCTTCGGGGGTCAACGTCGGGACTGGCTTTTCCTCGAGGACCTTTCCGTCGGCATCCTGCGAATCAGTGACCGAGCCGAGCTTCATCGTGCCGGCATATTCCTTGTCCTCGGCCATGAGCAGGTCCTGGATCTTGGTCGCCTTGCCGATGACGAGCATGAGCAGGCCGGTCGCGAGGGGATCGAGCGTCCCGCAATGGCCGACCTTTTTGAAGTGAAAGCGGTTGCGCACGTAGTCGACGACGTCGTGCGAGGTGCATCCGCTGGGTTTATCGATGAGAAGAACTCCGTCTGCGTCTATCATATAAGTTATAAGTCCGATGCGGGCTGCCGTTAGGCGGGCAATTGTTCCGCGATTAAATCCACCAGTTTCTTTTCCAGGACGGCGGGCTCGAGCCGGGTCCGCAACCCGGCGGCCAGGCGATGCCCGCCTCCGCCAAAGGTCGCGCAGATCTTCTGCACGTCCACCGTTCCACGGGAACGCAGGCTGGCCCGGGTCATGCCGTCGGCCATGATTTCGAGGAGAAAGGCCACTTCCACGGTCCGCACCGCCTGAAGATATTCAATGAGACCTTCCGTCTCGTCCGCCGTCGCGCCGCTGCGGGCATACATTTCGGGCGTGAGGGAGAACCAGGCAATGCGATCGCGATTGGCGAAGTGGAGCGCGTTCAGCACTTCCCGCATCAGGCGTAAACGTTCCGCGCGGAAGCTCTGATAACAGCTTTCGGCGAGATCGGTGGGATTGGCTCCCGCCTCGACCAGCCGCGCGGCGATTTCCAGCGTGCGCGCCGTGGTCTGGCGATAACGGAAGCAGCCGGTGTCCGTCATGATGCCAACATAAAGATTCGCCGCGACTTCCGCGGTGAGGGGCCATTGCAGGGCGGTGAGAATCTCGTAAAGCACCTGAGCGGTGGCGGGGGAATTGGGATCGATGATGTTCAGCGCCGCGTAGCCGGGATTGCTGATGTGGTGATCGATATTGACGTCGGGCAGGCGCTTCCAGGATTCGAAGACGGAACCAAGCCGCTTGGGATCGGCGCAATCGACGGCAATGATCAAGCGGTCGGCCTCGGGCGGGACGGCGGCTGTCGCCGTCAGGGTCTGGCTGCCAGGCAGGAATTCAAACTGGGCGCCCATCCCGTCCGCATTGACCACGGTCACGTCCTTGCCGGCGGCGCGCAGGCTCAGAGCGAGGCCCAGAGTCGAACCGTAGGCGTCGCCGTCCGGGCGCAGGTGGGAGATAACCAGAAAGCGCTGGTGACGGGCACAAAGATCCCGCAGAGACGCGAGCAGGTCAGGAGAAAACATGGCGGAAAACTTCAAGGAATAGGGAAGAGGCGAGGCGTTGTCGAGCATCGCCTATGATGGGAGTTGGCCGGGCGATCCCGCGCACTCGAGGTTAAAATCGGGCGAGGCGGGCCGGTCATCGGCGCCATCTTCTACGCTAACAGTCTTTAATGATGCGCGAGAACGACGAAGAAGTAGTAACCCGCTGCTGAAATCGCCAGCACGATAATGAGGGCGCCGACAATCATGGGCAAGACCCGGCTCTTGGCGGGTGCCTCCGGCTTGGCGAGCCTTTCGTAACTGATCGGCGACTCGCCTTTAACGAAAACGCTGTCGTCCTCAATCTTTTGCGGGGTCGGGCGCGGCTCCGGCAGCCTGACGGTATTATGGGCGGGAAGACGTTCCGGCGCGGGGCGCAAACCGGGGTTGTTCAAGGGCGCGGGGGCAGGGGTGGTCTGGGTAAGCTTGGGGCGACGGACGCCAGGCTCGAATCTGATTTGGACCACGCCAACCTGGATTAAGTCGCCGGGCCGAAGGACGGCTTCGGAAATCGCCACACCGTTGACGATGGTTCCATTGGAGGAATTGAGATCCCGTAAGATCACGTCGGACCCGTTCAGGATAAAAATACAATGGCGGTTCGAAACAGAGGGGTAAATGAGGGGCACTTCGTTCCCCGGCGCTCGTCCCACATGGGTATATTCTGCCTGAAGTTCGTGGACCAGAGGACGCTGATCCGGCAAAATTAGGGTCAGTTTGGGCTGGCTATCTTTTGCCCGGGTGCTGACCACCGGCTCCGGAGTTTTGACCGGATGATTAAGGATATCCCGGGCGCTATTGGGACCGTCATCGGCCCGCCGGGCACCCTCGAAAATCAACTGTTCCCAGGTCAGCCCCACCGTCTTTTTGTGAGGAAGAATATCCTGATTAATGCTGAAGCCGCCGCCGGGCCAGCCGAGCATCCGGTAGACGGCATCTTCACCTTCGACCGTGCCGCAAAGGGCGTGCAGGACGTTGCCATGCTGGAGGTAAACGTAGCCGCAGGATTCGCCCGAACGAAACGTGATCTGACCGCTTCTTCGCGCACCGCAACACATCTGTAAAACCTCGGCCAAACCCAGTTGGCTTTGGGTATTAAAACCGGGGGTACCGGGCTCGTCGCCATGCGGGGCGGGACTGCTGTTTGAGTAGCTCATCAAGACGATATTTGCTGTTGCAACCGCAAGATAATAGTGCACCATCGTCGAGGCTTGACAAGCTTTCGACGAAATTCTCACTTTATATGGCCCTTTTTTCTTTTGGTAAAAAAGATAAAAACCCTCCCGAACCCTCTGTATCTGTGGCAAAAGCGCCACCGACTCCTCCCAAGATTCAGACGCCTCCGGCTGCGGGTTCTTCTCCAATTGTTAAGCCTCCGCAGCTTTCCGGGTTAATTCCCGCGACAGGCATCCCGGCGGGCGCAGCGACCACGCAACCGATGGTCATGCCGCGCCCCGGCAGTTCGCCCATGCGGCCTGCCCGGGCAACCCCCCCTTCATCGCGCTCCACCCAGAGGATCGTTCTGCCTTCTCTCACGAGCACGGGAGGGCTTAGCGGTACCAAGTCCCTTTCCATGGCCACGCCCTCAGGGCGGATAAATTTGCCTATGGGCATGATCCTGCGCTGTCTGCCGCAGGAAGTTTTGGCGGCTGATATTTCAGACTTTGAAGCATCTGGCGCGGCGGCGACTGAAATCGGTCTGCCCATGAACATGATTCTCAGCCAGCTGCCTTCAGGAAAGGTGGAGATGACGCTGCAGGAGCTGGTGCCTCATTTCCCTCCCGGCTACCTGCAGCCGACCGAGTCGATCACCAGTTATTTGCCCCAGTTGATCAATCTCCCCCTGATGGACGTGGTCATGCGGATTCCGCCTGATCTCCTGGCTCTTCGTCCCGACCAGAAGGACGTCGATGCCTCGGTCATCAACATGGCCGATCCCTTCACCGAGGAAATCCTCCGGGAGCAGGCCGAAGCGGCCCGGAATCAGGCACAGGCCCAGACGAAGACCAATATCATTGAGGAAAGCCAGGCTCCCACCGAGGAATTCGTGCCTCGCGATCAGGCGACGGCCACGCGGAGCTTCGTGCCCCCGCCACGTCCTCCATCGACAGCTCTGCCAGCGGTGCCGCGTCCCCCCACTCCCGTCACGGGTGGTTTGCCCCCCATGACGCCAGTGAACAAGATCACCATTCCTCCGCCCACCCCGCGCACCGGCGCCATTCCTCCAATCCCCAGCGTGGCCCGGGCCAGCGCCCCGGTTCCGCCCGTCGCGCCCAATACGACTTCCAGGACGATTTCTCCCTCCGGCCGCCTTCCCGCGCCCACTCGTGCCACGACGCCGATTCCCGCCCGAATCCACGCGGCCGTCACCATGCCGGTATCTCTGGCCAGTATCGATTCACGTCCTCCGGGCGCCACGGGGCAGCCTGCCGTGCCGATGCCCGCCTCACCGCGCCCGACCACGTCCCTCCCGATGCCCCCTCCCGCCATCCGGGTACCTCAGCCTCCCCAGCCGTTGTTGCGGCCTTCGGTCACTTCGGCCACGCCCACCGTGCCAGTCCTGCCCAAGTCGGCGAGCGATACGCCGGAGCCTGTTCCCGAACCTGAATCTCCCGAGGAAAAGCCGACCTTCCCGCAGCCCGGCGAACCCGACGCGGCCGCCGACGAGCTTCAGCGGCTCGCCGCCCTGGCCATGCAGCAGATGGGTGAAGAGGGCGAGGGTCAGCCCGCCACACCCGAGGTCGTTCCTTCTCCGGTGGCCGAAACTCAGCCAGTGGAAGTTCCCATTGGGGAAACTGTCACCGCGCCGACCCAGGCTATTCCACCTCCGCCGCCACCGGTCCCCGTCGAAAGCTTCCGGACTACACTTCAACCGGTAACCGCCCAAACGCGTGGTTTCGGCAGCAAGAGCATCACGGCCCCGATGCCTCCCCTGGTTGAAAGTCCCGTGCCGACGCCGCTGGCACCCGTTGCTCCGCCGCCTGTGGAACAACCGGAAGCCCAGGAAGCGCCGGCTTCCCACGCATTGAATTTGAATAGCTGCACGGCGGACGAATTGCTGGCGATTCCCGGCTGCACCACGCTTCTCGCCGACTCCATCGTGCGCTACCGGAACAAGATTGGATCGTTCAAGCGGATCGAGGATCTTCTCGACGTCCCTGGCATGAACAGTGCCGCCTACAGCAATCTGACGGGCGAGGCGCCTCCGCAATCGGGCGTGTCGCACTCGTTGTCCGAGCTGCTCGGATTTCCTGCGGAGCAGAAGGTCACGCTCAAGGATGTCACCGAGCGGATCACCTGCTGGCCGGATGTCACGGGCTGTGTTTTGAGCCAGAAGAGCGGCCTGTCGCTGGTCGGGACGGTTCCTTCGGGATTCGACAAGGACGCCATCGTGGCCTTTGCCCCCCGGATGTTCGAGGCGATCAATAAGTCGTTCGGTGAAATCGCCGGGAAGGAAACCGATGAACTGATCATCCCGACGACGGGCACCAGCTTCCACATCTTCCGCAGTCACGATCTCTACCTAATCATTCTCTCCCGGTTGCCCCAGATGCCCGATCGTCATGTGAAGATCGCGCGGTTGGTTCTGGCCGGGCTAAGCCTGCGGCCCACTTGAGCTTGAAGTAGCTTATGGCTTTCATCAATTATTCGAGCCGCGAGATTCAGTTAAAGATCGTCTATTATGGCGCCGCCCTTTGCGGCAAGACAACCAATCTGGTGACGCTGCACAAGCAGATCACCCACGCACAGAAGGGCGAACTGGTCTCCCTTGCGACGGATGCGGATCGCACGCTCTTCTTCGATTTCCTCTCGCTCAACACGAAGACGCTGCCCGGCTTCACGACCCGCTTCCAACTTTATACGGTGCCGGGCCAGGCCATTTACAATACGACCCGGCAACTTGTCCTCAAGGGCGTCGATGGCATTGTGTTCGTGGTCGATTCCCATTGGGACCGCATGGCGGACAACGTGGAATCGTTTGCCAATCTGCAGGAGAATCTCATCGAGAACCACCTGAGCCTGGTGCAGATTCCCTACGTTCTGCAGTACAACAAGCGGGACATCCCCAACGCGGCTCCGATCAATTACCTGGAATTCACCTTCAACAACCGCGCCAACCGCGCGATCGCGTTTGAAGCGATGGCCTCGGAGGGAACGGGGGTCCTGGAGACCTTGAATGCCGCGGCGCGCTTACTGCTCGCAAAATATTCCAAAAGCCCCAATGCCAATGTGACCGGCCTGTCGCAACCCAACGCTGCCACGGTCGTCCCTCCGCCGGCGGAAGAGGCGGGTCACGCCGCCTAATGAAAAGGAATCTATGACTGGAATCGGAATGTTAACGGCCGAAGATCAAATGGCCATTGAACAGCAGCTGGCCGACTTTCTCGCGAAGTCGGAGGCGCAATGGTCTGCCTTGGTCGATAAGGGCGGCAATCTCTTCGCCCAATATGGCGACACGGGGACGCTCGACCTCAGTATTCTTTCCGCTCTCGCGGCAGGCTCCTTCGCCGCCACGCACGAGCTGGCAAAGCGGCTGGGGGAATCTGAATTCAGCGCTCTTTATCACGAAGGACAGGGACAGCATATCCTGATGAGCGCCTTGCACCATGAGTGTCTGCTCGTCACCATTTTCGGGGAGAAAACGAACATCGGCCTGGTCCGTTTTTACGCCCAGCAGGTAACAGGAGCCTTGAATGGTCTTCTGCAATTAGCGCGTGAGAAGGAATCACAGGTAGGCCCCCTTATTTTGGATGGCGATTTCTTAAACGGCCCTGCAGCAATTTCCTGAGTGTCCAAAAAGTGTAGGCAAAAAAGGCACACCGTTCGGAATCAGGACATGTTTTTTCTCCCGTTCACCTCGCCCCTTTCCTAGGATCAGAAAATAACTTATCACTTATTTTTGAGTTTTATTTGACATAAGATGTTGTTGTCAGGCTTACTATCCATGATAGTTGAGAAGGTCCAAAAACAGCTCAAGGGAAATGAGGGAGGCCCATATAGCGATGGCATACGAAATGGTTGTTACGGGTTACTGAGTGGCGGCTGACAGCGCTTCTACTTTCAATTTTCAGACACTTTTTTTTGAGAGGAGGTGAAATAACAATGATCAACAAAGTAATTATCCGCGCCAAAACTGCGCTGCGTCGTCTCAAGAGCAAGAAGGGTCAGACCCTCGTTGAGTACGCGCTCATCCTGGCCTTCATCTCGGTGGTGGCCATCTCCGTCCTGATCGCCCTCGGCAATCAGGTCACGAAGGTGTTCTCCTCGATTAACAGCCAGCTGGCTGCGAGCCACTAATTCTCTTAGGCTCAGAGACTTGGGAAGTTCTATTCTCCCAATTCTCTTTCTTCACTCCGAATTGATTGTCGGATTCGCGAAATAAGTTAAGCTCGACACGCATCACACTCTCTTTTCCCTTCGCATGCGGTCGCACTCCTCATCCCTTTCCTTTCGGCTTGCGAAACAATGGCGGCAGAAAAAAGGCCAGACTCTGGTTGAATATTCGCTGATCATCGCCGTTCTAGCGGTAGTCATGATCGGTGCCGTCTCGCTTCTTGGGCAAAGAATCGAAGTGATTTTCAGCGCGATCACCACGCTGCTCGACACGGCGCAGGGTAGTGGCAGTCATTGATTTCCTGGTGGGGCGCCCCTTTTAAACGCTTATTATTTGTCGCTTGCTCTTCCGCAGGTTTGAGCTACGGTTTCCAACTCCCATGAAACAGAACATCCACCCCGAATACGTGGACAGCCAGATCGTTTGCGCCTGCGGCACGGTCTACCATACGCGTTCCACCAAGCAGAACATCCGCCTGGGTATCTGCGCCGCCTGCCATCCCTTTTTCACCGGTCAGCAAAAGTTTGTTGATACCGCCGGTCGCGTCGAGAAATTCACGCGCCGCTTCGGTGCGAGCAAACTGACCGAGAAGCGCATGGGCACGGCCGCCATTCCCGCTCCCGCCAAAAAGAAATAGTTTTCCCATCAAGGGCGCAGCCTGCCGGACATCGGCACCTGCGCCCTTATTGTTTTTATCGCCCCTGACCTGCCATGGACCTGACGCCTCATCTTGATCGTTTCGGACGCCGCTTTGCGGAGCTGGAAGAGCTTATGGGCCGCCCCGACCTCTACGATAATCCGCAGAAGGCGCAGGAATTAACGCGGGAACATTCGCGCCTCAAGCAGGTGCTGGCCGATGGCCAGAACTGGTTGAAACTCAAGGCGCATCTCGCCGAGACCGAGGACATGGCGCGCAATAATTCCGAGCCGGAGATGGCTGAAATGGCCGAGGAAGAGCTCTCCTCCCTGCGCCCCGCCTACGCCAAGGCGGAACAGCTGGTCCGCTTTGCCATCGTACCACCGGACGAAAACGATTCCCGCAACACCATCGTGGAAATTCGCGCCGGTGTGGGAGGGGATGAAGCGGCGCTCTTCGCGGCCGAGGTGGCGCGGATGTACAGCCGCTACGCTGAACGGGTCGGCTGGAAGACAGAGACGCTGGATCTCAGTCCCTCGGACAAAGGCGGCTTGAAGGAAATCATCTTCCAGATCACTGGCACCGATGTTTACAAAAAGATTCGCTACGAAAGTGGCGTCCATCGGGTGCAACGCGTGCCCGCGACCGAAGCCCAGGGCCGCGTCCACACCTCCACGGCCACCGTTGCCGTGCTGCCGGAAGCGAAGGAAGTCGATATCGTCATTCGCCCGGATGACCTCGAGATCAGTGTTTGTCGCTCGGGCGGACCCGGCGGGCAGGGAGTCAATACGACCGATTCGGCGGTGCAGATCACCCATAAGCCGACCGGCGTCACCGTGCGCTGCCAGGATGGCCGCTCGCAGCTCAAGAACAAGGACAAGGCGATGCAGATCCTGCGGACGCGCCTCCTCGAAAAGAAGCAGGCCGATGAAGAGGCCAAGTACGCCCAGCATCGCAAGAGCCAGATCGGCAATGGCGACCGTAACGAAAAGATTCGCACCTATAATTTTCCCCAGAACCGGCTGACCGATCACCGGGTGAACTTCACCTCTTACAATCTGGCGCAGGTAATGGAAGGGGACCTCGACGAGATTTTCGACGTGCTGGCCACCCACGCCCTGGAACAAAAATTCGCGGAACTCGAAACGGCCAACGCATGACCGTGCTGGAACTCCTTGAGTCCACCACGCGCTACTTTGCGAAGCACGGCATTGCCTCGCCGCGCCTCACCATCGAGCTGATGCTCGCGGAGATGTTGTCCAAAACCCGCATGCAGCTTTATCTCGAATTCGACCAGCTGGTTTCCGACACGGTCATGGACCGTCTCCGTCCGCTGGTCAAACGTCGCGCGGAAGGCGAACCGCTGGAATACCTGCTCGGAGTCACAACTTTCGCCGGGCATCGCGTGCAGATCTCGCCCGATGTCCTCATTCCCCGGCCCGAGACGGAAATTCTTTTTGAGGAGGCCTGCAAGCTGATCGAGCCGGAGGGGCTGCCCGTGCTCGATGTCGGCGCCGGTTC
Source organism: Methylacidiphilales bacterium (assembly GCA_026225555.1). Taxonomy (GTDB): domain Bacteria; phylum Verrucomicrobiota; class Verrucomicrobiia; order Methylacidiphilales; family UBA1321; genus JABDGH01. The sequence continues at coordinate 7,904 of JAMFSY010000111.1, read as the reverse complement.
CGGTATTCTTGCGCTTTCCCTGGCGCGAAAATTCCCGAAACTGGAAGTCGTCGGCATCGATATCAGCGAAGCCGCGCTGGCCATGGCCCGGCGGAATGCGGAAGGCGTGGAAAACGTCCGGTTCACGCAGGGCGATCTGCTCGACGCCCCGACCCTGCCGCCCCGCGCGCAGATAATCGTCGCCAATCTGCCCTATATCCCCACCGGCCAGATCGACACCCTCATGCGCGAGGTCCGGCATGAGCCGCGCCTGGCCCTCGATGGCGGTGCGGATGGACTAAATGTAATCCGCCGCCTGATCACGCAAAGTACTGGACGCACGCGGTATCTCGCCCTGGAATTTGGGGACGGGCAGGCCGGCGAAGCGAAAACGCTTTGCGAAACCGCTGGTTACGCTTTAATCCGAGTCTTACCCGACTTCACAGAACGCGAGAGGATTCTTGTAGCAGAACATCATGGATAAATTAGTTGTCAAAGGCGGCGCCCGCCTCAAGGGTCGCGTCAATATCAGCGGCTCCAAGAACTCCGCGCTGCCAATCCTGGCCGCGACGCTTCTGACGCCGGAAACCTGCATCATTCACAACGTGCCGGACCTGTCCGACATCCGCTTCATGCTCGAGATTCTCGCGCAGCTCGGAGCGAAGGTCACTTTCGAGAACGGCACCGTCACCACCCGCGCGGAAAAAGTCATCACCGAGGTCCCCTACGATCTCGTGCGCAAGATGCGCGCCTCGATTTGCGTCCTCGGGCCGATGATCGCCCGCTGCGGCCAGGCGACGATCTCCGAGCCCGGCGGTTGTTCCATCGGCGACCGGCCGATTGACATCCACCTGAAGGGCCTCGCTGAACTTGGCGCGGAATCGCACACCCAGGGCGGCAACGTTTTCATTCCCAAGGCCAATCTCGTCGGCAAGGAGATCTTCCTCGGCGGCAAGTTTGGTTCCACCGTACTCGGTACGGACAATGTCATGATGGCGGCGACGCGGGCCAAGGGCCTCACCATCATCGAGAGCGCCGCCTGCGAGCCGGAAGTCCGGGATCTCGCGGAATTCCTCCGCAAGATGGGCGCGAAGATTGTTGGCCAGGGCACGCGCCGGATTGAAATCGAGGGCGTCGATGCGCTCGGCGGCGTCGAGCATACCGTCATCCCGGATCGCATTGAAGCGGGCACCTTCATGATCGGTGCGCTCATCACCCAGGGCGATGTGCTCCTCGCGGGCGCGGACCCCGATCATCTCGTCAACGTCATCGACCGGATGAAAAGCTGTGGCGCGCATATGAAGTGCGGCCCGGAAGGTATCCACGTGTCCACCTCGCGCAAGCTGAGCTCGATCGATTTGGTCACGGAGACCTATCCCGGATTCCCGACCGATATGCAGGCGCAATTGTGCGCGCTGATGTCAGTGACGCCGGGAATCAGCGCGATTACCGAAAAGATTTTTCCAAGCCGCTTCATGCATTTGAGCGAGTTGCGCCGCATGGGCGCGCGGGTCGAGCTGGAAGGCGCGACTGCGATCCTGCATGGCGTGGATCATCTCAGCGGCGCGCCGGTCATGGCCTCCGATCTGCGCGCTTCGGCGGCGCTGGTCCTGGCTGGGTTGGTCGCGCACGGCACGACGGAAGTAAATCGCGTTTACCACATCGACCGCGGTTACGAGCACATCGATGAAAAGCTTCGTGCCCTCGGCGCCGATATTCAGAGGGTCAGATGAAAGCCGAGGGGTTGCGCCGGATCGTTTATCCGGGCACCTTCGACCCGGTCACCAACGGGCACCTCGACGTGGTCGGACGCGCCTTGCAACTCTTTGACGAAGTCGTCCTCGCCATCGCGGGGGACAGCACGAAGAAGCCTCTCTTCAGCCTGGAGGAACGGAAGCAGCTTGCCGAGGAATCGCTGGCCGAATTCAATGGCCGGGTGCGGGTGACCGTTTTTCGCGGGCTTCTGGTTGATTACGTCCGCAGCCAGGGGGCCAATGCGATCCTGCGTGGGTTGCGCGCCGTGTCGGATTTTGAGTTCGAATTCCAAATGGCACTCATGAATCGCAAGCTGGCCGACTCGATCGAGACGATTTTTCTCATGCCTCGCGACACCTATACTTACCTGAGTTCCTCGATCATCAAAGAGATCGCGCGGCTGGGTGGGGACACCTCCGCTTTCGTGCCGCCGGGCGTCCAGACGGCGTTGCACGAGAAATTCCACGGAGGAAAGCCATGACCTTTCTACCTGCTCTGGTCGATGAGATGCATCCCCTTGAACTTAAGGTAGATGTATCCACGGAAATCCTGGGGTTCAACCCGGCTTCGGTCGCTCCGGAACCCTTCATTCACACCGAGCTTTTGGTCGAGAAGGATGGAGAGAATTTCCTCGTCACGGGCTGGGCTCAGACCCAGGTTTCGATCCAATGCGGACGCTGTGCGGACTTCTTTCCCATGCTCCTCCGGGCGCGGGTGGAACATCTTTTTGAGGCTCCCCATCCGAATTCCATCGACTTGACTCCCTTTATCCGTGAAGATATTTTGCTCGAATTGCCGTTGAACGCGGCATGCCGACTTGGTGCGGATGGTCGTTGCCCGGTGACCGGTGAGGTTTACCGACCGCGTCCTGAAAGCACCGACTCGCTGACCGGCGAGACGGTGTGGGAGGCGCTAAGTAAAATTAAACCGAAGGATTGATAAATTTATGGGAGTTCCTAAACGCAAAACATCGAAAATGCGGCTGCGCACGCGCAGAGCCGCCAACGCTTGGAAATCACCGGGTCTCTATGTGGACCCGAAGACAGGCAATCGTCACCATGGCCATTGTGTGGACGAAAAGACCGGCATGTACCGGGGCCGTCAGGTCATTTCCCGCACCGTTGAAGAATAGTTTTAATCGGCGGGCTGGCGTAATTGTTCGCCTTCTCGCCGATTTTTCGTATTCAGGCCGCTCCGCATGAAGATCGCCCTTGATGCCATGGGCGGGGACTTTGCCCCCGCGAGCACCGTTGCCGGCGCCATTGAGGCGCTGAAAACCTACGACGACATCGAGATCATCTTTGTCGGCGATCAGGCGCGTATCGAACAGGAGTTGACCGGGCTGAACGTCCCGGCCGCCCTTTCCCAGCGGACCTCGATCTATCATTGCACGCAGGTAGTCGACATGGGCGATAGCGCCATCGACGCGGTGCGACGCAAGAAGGATTCCTCCATCTCCCGCGCCTGCGATCTGCTCGCCGACGGTGGGGCGGAAGCGCTGGTTTCCGCCGGCCATACCGGGGCCTTCGTCGCCGCGGCCAAGGTGAAGCTGCGGACGTTGCCCGGCGTCGACCGGCCCGGCATCGCCAGCGTGATGCCGACCGAGACCAATCTTTTCCTGCTCATGGACGCGGGTGCGAATGTCGATTCCGAGCCGAAACATCTGCTCCAGTTCGGCATCATGGGCTCCGTTTACGCCCGCGAAGTGATGGGGCGCAAGAACCCCCGCGTCGGCCTGATGAACATTGGCACCGAGGCCAGCAAGGGCAATGAACTGACCAAGGAAGCCTACAAGGAGTTGTCCCGCGCCCAGATCAATTTTATCGGCAACGTCGAGGGGCATGATCTTTTCAACAAGCAGATCGACGTCGTGGTCTGCGACGGCTTCGTGGGTAACGTGATTTTAAAGACCTCTGAAAGCCTTGCCGGAGGAATCTTCTCCTGGCTCAGGCGCGAGCTGACCAGCAACCCCATCCGGCGGCTCGGCGCGCTACTCGCGAAGGAAGCCTTTTACGCCATTCGCCGCAAGACGAACACCGAGGAGTATGGCGGCATGCCCTTGCTGGGCGTGAACGGCATCTGCATCAAGGCCCACGGCAATTCCTCGCCCAAGGCGATCAAGAATGCGATCCGCGTGGCTCGCGAGGCCGTTGCTCACCAGGTGAATCCCCACATCGTGGAGGAAATTGCCCGGCATGAAGAAATGCTCGCGGCGGCTGCGGCCGTCCCCAGCTCAACTCAAGAAGTTCATGCGCCGTAGCGCCTCGATCGCCGCCACGGGCGCCTATCTGCCGGAACGCATTCTGACCAATGCCGATCTGGAAAAGATGGTCGAGACCAGCAACGAGTGGATTCTGAGCCGCACCGGCATCCGCGAACGTCGCATCGCCGCCGAGGGTGAAACCACTTCGGACATGGGTGCGCGCGCGGCGCAGCAAGCGCTCGACCAGAGCGGCATCGATCCCAAGACCATTGACCTCATCATCGTCGCGACCTGCACGCCCGATACCGCGTTCCCATCCACCGCCTGCTACATCCAGGCGAAGATCGGTGCGACCCGGGCGGCGGCGTTTGATCTTCAGGCGGCCTGTTCCGGCTTTCTCTACGCGCTGGTCACGGCGGAACAATTCATTGCGTCCGGCGCGCATAAAACGGTGCTGGTGGTCGGAGCGGAAAAGCTTTCCTCGATCGTGAACTGGCAGGACCGCAATACCTGCGTGCTCTTCGGTGACGGCGCGGGCGCGGTCATCCTGCAGCATCGCGAAGGCGGACGAGGCATCGTCTCCTTCGATCTCGGCGCGGATGGTACCCAGACGGAAATCCTGTCAGTTCCCGCCGGTGGTTGCCGGATGCCGATCACGCCGGAAGTCTTGAAAAATCGTAGCAATTTTTTGCAGATGGCGGGTAAGGAAGTCTTTCGTCAGGCCGTGACGGCAATGAACCGTTCGGCCGAGGATTGCCTCGAGAAAGCAGGCATCAAGCCGAAGGACCTGCGCTGGATCATTCCGCATCAGGCCAATTCCCGGATCATCGAAGCCGTGGCGCAACGTCTTAGCGTCGATATGGAACATTTCTACGTCAATCTTGACCGCTATGGGAACACCTCGGCGGCCTGCATCCCGATCTGCCTGCACGAACTGAATACGGCGGGAAAGCTGAAGCAGGGCGACCTGCTGCTGATGGTCGTGTTCGGTGGCGGTCTGACTTGGGCCGGCGCGGTTCTGGAGTGGTGAGAATCATGGCGGTGCGTGACCACCGCTTCTCATTTCGGTTTCACTTCGATAGATTGATCCGACCCCTATGAGCACGACTACTTCGCCTTGGGATGCGCGCAAGACCGAGCTCGAATTGCCGGAGGAAATCGACCTGCAGTTGGAAGTGGCCAATGTCGGCAGCCGCACGCTGGCCATCCTGGCCGACATCGCTTTCTGCGGGCTCGTGCTCTTTATCGTTTATAGCTTCAGCTTTTTGCTGAGCCGCGACCTGGCCACCGACTGGATTACTCGCTTCGGTGCGAACGCCATGGAGATTGTGCTGTTGCTCTTTATCTTCGGATTCCAATGGGTCTACTTCAACCTCTTCGAATGGCTCTGGAACGGCCAGACCCCGGGCAAGCGCCTCCTGCATCTTCGGGTGATCAAGGTGGATGGCACGCCGGTTACCTGGACCGACGTGCTCCTCCGCAATATCTCCCGGCCCATTGACACCTTTGGCCCTATGGCTCTCATCGGTCTCCTTATGATTTTCGTCAGTCGCAAGGCGCAACGGGTGGGCGATCTCATGGCGCAAACGCTGGTCATCCATGAGACCGTAATCGATTGGTCGATCTTCGATCAGATCGAACCGGCGGAGTCAGCGACTTCGGCCGCGACGGCTCGCGCGCCCGCGATCCGCCTGAGCTCGGCCCAGTGGGAATTGCTTCACCGCTACCTGAATCGCCGCGAGCAATTGCCCGCCGATGTCCGCTCCCGCCTCGCGGAAACTCTGCATGAAACGTTAAAACCTCTGGCCCGCGGAACCGAACTGGAGCTTTCCGCCTTGCCGCCGGAACAATGGCTGGTTGAACTGGCCCGACGCACATGACCTTGGGGAACTTCGTCCGCAAAAATCGCCCGCGCTGGCAGCGGCTCGAAACCATGCTCGGGGTCATCGAGGCGCGTGGCCCCAGCAAGACGGACCGGTCCTTTTTGCAGGAGCTCATTGCGCTTTATCGCGCGACCACGGGAGATCTGGCTTTTGCGCAGACCCATTATCGGGGTACCACGCTGTTGCTTTTCCTGCACCAGTTGGTCGCGCGCGGACACAACCAGATTTATCGGCCTCATCGTCTTTCTGTCCGGGCGGTGGCCCGCTTCTTCCGGAACGAAATTCCTCAGGCCATTCGGGATCATCTGCAGGCGGTCACCTGGTCCACGATTGTTTTCCTCCTCGGGTTGGCGCTCGGGCTTTCCGCCGTGCAATTCGACGAGCGCGCCGCCTCGATCATTCTTCCCACCAATGTGCTGAATTCGATCTATTCGGGGCATATGTGGACCGGGAGCATCTTCAGCGTTTTGCCCGCGCCGGTCGCCTCGACGTTTCTCTTCACCAATAATATTTCAGTCGCGCTTCTGGCCTTTGCGGGAGGACTTTCGTTTGGGTTGGTCACCTTTGTGATTCTCTTTCAAAACGGATTCATGCTCGGCGTGGCAATCAAGCTCTGCGCCGATTACGGTCTTCTTGGCGCGCTGCTCGAATTTATCGCGACCCATGGCGTACTGGAAATCAGCTCCTTCCTGGTCTCAGGTGCGGCCGGCTTTGTCGTTGCGAATGCCCTGCTCAATCCCGGTTCCCTTTTGCGCCGGGATGCTCTTTCACAGCAGGGACGCTCCGCTGTGCGCATGGCCATTGCCGTCGTCCCGGCCCTCATTACCGCCGGTTGTATCGAGGCTTTCATCTCGCCCTCCCATATTCCGGTCTGGTTCAAGGTCGTCCTGGGCTCGACGCTCGGTCTGGTCTTCTGGCTTTACCTGCTTTTTACGGGACAAAGCCCCCGCGCCGTAAACCCGGAAATCTGAGGGTGATTCCCAACAAGGGGAAGGCCTTTCCCGGCTAAAATCGGCCCCTTTCACATATCTTTCGCCAAAACGGGCATTTTCCGCTCTCCTTAGGGGTGAACTCCCATGCCTGATCCCGCTTATGCCAAGTTGCGCTCGAGCCAGACGATCGCGCTCATTGAGTCGAGCCCGCTAAATCCCGTTTCCTGGACGACGCTGGCCGATACCGTGCGCGGGCAAAACGACCCCCTAAGCATCAAGAGCCTTGAGATCATTATCGCGGGCCTGAAGGAGATCGAGAGGGTCAACGAGGAGGCGGGAAAGAACAAGGTTCCCGCGCCGCGACTCTCTGGGTTTTCGCAATCGATGTTCGTGCGGCTGGCCAAGGCTTATAACAGTCCCACACTGTTGAAAGAGGTCGGACTGATTTATCTGCGCGACCTGAGCCTGCCGGAAACCGCCCTGCAACATTTCGAACGCTCCCTGATGCTTGGCGGTCCCGAGAAGGAATTGCGGCCCCTGACCGAGGCGGCGGCGGTCGCCGTGCAGCGACAGATCGCGCGGCTCAATGGCCAGGAACACGCTCACTCGGGCATTACCACGGCGCAGCATGCGCGACCGGTGGCGACCTCGATCATTCGCAAGACGGGCAAGATGCTTCTCCCCGCGCGTTTTTCACAGGCGGAGACGATCAAGCTGCCCGCGACTACCGAGGAGGAACAGGAATCGGCTCGTCCCTTGCCCGCCACCACGGCGGAATGCCTGTCCGCGGCGGAGGCGGCGATCAAGAAGGGATTTCTCGCGCGGGCCGAGGCGTTGCTTCTGAAAGCCGATCAACGTCCCGGCGACAAGGTCGACATGTGGCAGGCCTGGACGAACCTCGGCCAGGCCGCCTATGAGGTGAACGACACGCCGTTGGTCGAGGTCGCCTTTAAGCAGGCGCTCAAGTATGACCCGGATGAAATGGCATCCCATTTCAACGCGGCCCTCGGGTATCATCTGAACCAGAAGTTCGAGCAGGCGGTCGCGGCCTACGCCAAGGCCAACGAACTGGAGCCGAAGCATCCCAAGGTCTGGTGTAATCTGGGCGTTCTCTATTTTCAAATGGACGCCTACGAGCAGGCGGAAGCGGCG